>JAAEOP010000989.1 GCA_024223125.1 Chloroflexota bacterium | reverse complement strand
GGCGAGCCACAGAAGAATCCCACATCATTTGACCCGTTCTTCACCAAGCCAAATGATACCTTTTATCTGAGTGCCATCGGAGCCTTCGCCCAACTGGGGGCCCGAATCACACTCCAAGTTCAATTAAAAACGAAAGGTACCGCAAGTGGCCCAGCACCAACACTAGCCATTGCGTATCGCCACGATGGGCATCAAACCTCGGCCTGGACGGACATCAAAAAGGACAGCCAAAACTTCGCCGACAAGACTGCCGGCCTGACAACAGATGGCCACATTCAGTTTCGGATGCCCGCAAATGCAATCTGGCCCATGCTGGATGACCAGTGGACGGGCTGTTGGCTGCGCTTTACCGTGGATGATGTGAATAACTATACGCAAATACCCGAGATTGCCTCGATTGAGGCCAGCTACGACTGGGCACCGTTGGCTGACGAAGCTCAACCGTTTCCAGTCAAGCACATCGATATTACCTTTGCGGAACCGAACCAGCCTGGCCAAGAACGACTCCTGACCCCCAAGTTCGGCGCTTATAATGAGCAGAGCCTGGATTTGACCAAACCGTTCCACCCCTTTGGCACCGAACCGCAAACCTATGAT
>JAAEOP010000988.1 GCA_024223125.1 Chloroflexota bacterium | reverse complement strand
TCTCCCCATCACCAAAGGCCCAGGTATAGGTAACGCTATTGGCGGCGGTTAGGGTAGAGGTCAGGGTAGTGGCCTGCCCCAGGGCGGTGGGGCTGCCGGTGGTAACATCAAAGATGTAGGTTACGACCACATCTTCTCCCACCGTTGAAGCACCCTGGCCCCGTCTGGGACCAAAGACATAGGCAGCCCCGGTGTTGACGTCGTCCCACCTGGCTCCAATGATCGTTGCGTATCCACTGGCAGCCACGCTATAGCCAAAATTATCATTAGAGGCGCCATCGCCGGCGGCAAGTTTAACCGGTTGACCCCAGCCATTCAAATCTCGGGTATAAATATAGGCGGCCCCACTATCCTCATCTTCACCATCATTTTCATAGGCACCAACAATGGCCCGATCACCACTCATGGCCACGCTATAGCCGAAATAGCCATAAGCAGTGCTATCGTTGGCCACCAGTTTGGCTTCTTGTTGCCACCCCGTCTCATCGCGGGAGAAGATGTAAGCCGAACCAGTGTCTTCGTCAGCACCTTGATCATCTTGATAAGCCCCAACAATCACTCCATCGCCACTCATGGCCACACTGTAGCCAAAGTAATCGGAGGTTACCCCATCATCAGCAGTGAGCTTGATCTCTTGTTGCCAACCACTCTCGTCCCGACTGAAGATGTAGGCCGCACCAGCGTCATAACCCCGGTCATCCTCTGTGTAAGCCCCAATAATAGCTTGATCTCCATCAATAGCAACGCTATAGCCAAAATTGTTATAAGCTCCATCGTCGGGAACAAGTTTGGCCTTTTCATGCCAGCCTGTTTGGTCATGTACAAAAATATAGGCTGCACCAGTATTGTGGCCATAAGCACCCACAATAGCTCGGTCACCACTCAGGGCTACACTGTAGCCAAAATAGTCGTAGGATGTTCCATCGCCGGCGGTGAGTTTGGTTTTCTGTTGCCAACCATCCTGGCCGCGCTCAAAGAGGTAGACTGAACCGGATGAGGTTCCTTTATCATCGTCCTGATAAGCCCCAACGATAGCCCAGTCTCCGCTAATGGCCACACTGTAGCCAAAGTAGTCGAAGGCTACTTCATCGTTGGCAACTAATTTGTCCTCCTCAAACCAACCGCTATCATTGCGGCTGAAGATGTAGGCCGAGCCAGAGTCGGTATAGCCCCTTTCGTCATCCCGATAGGCTCCCACAATGGCCTGCTGGCCGTCAATAGCCACACTGTGGCCAAAATAGTCATTAAAAGCTTTGTCATGGGCCGTAAGTTTAGAACTGGGCACTTTATCGCCGGCCGCAACTACGGCGTAGTTACTGTTAATTACAGTGTCGGTAGCCATGGCCACAAAACTGAGTTCTACACTGGCTTGGCCAGCTAACCAGGGTACTGTCCAACTGACTTCGTCTTCACTCTGTATGCCACCGCTAAGATAATTTAGGCCGCTCGGGATAGTATCGGTCACCAACAGATTGGTGGCCAAATCCTGGCCGGTATTGGTCACGGTCAGCGTATAGGTGAAAGGTTGGCCGGAGGCTACGATTTCGGGACCGGTCTTGCTAACGGCTAACTCAATAGGGTCGACAATTCTCAAGTAGGTTGTTTGGGTCAGCAGGCTAACCGGATTGCTGGCGGTGACAACGGCAGTATATATGTCCTCTGTCTGGTAAGTATGGGCAACCGAGGCACCACTATCTAACTCAATTGTCCCGTCGCCAAAGTCCCAATTGTAAGTAAGCTCGGCTTCGATTGTGGCGGCTGGAACCAGGGTTGTAATTGCTACGTTGTCAATCATCCAGCCCAGAGCATTATGCGGATCGTAATTACTGTAAAAGTAAAACCGGATCTTAATCTCCTGGCCCAGGTAATCCGTCAGCGATAAGTTTTGGCGGTGCCAGCCGCTACCGTTGTTATCCATTTCGGTCAGCGTAACCCAGCTCCAATATCTGCCATTATAGGTGCCGATTTGAACCTCAAGCCCATCGTAAATGGTGCAAGATTGGTTAAGCGGGCTGGCCAAACCCACAGCCTTGTCTTTGTTAATACTGCTCTCGTCTCCGCCTGATTGAGTACAGTCAAGGTCCTCATAGCTTGAGAAAGAGAGCATTGGGGCACCAGAGGCGGGTAACGTAACTGATTCGGCCATTTCCAGGTAATCGCTATTGGCCCAGGCGGCGTAATTGCAATTGTTACTATCGCCAAAGTGAGCAACCGTGCTGTTGTTGGGGGCGGGCGACGGGCAATCCAAATTCCAGCCCTCATCGTTCATAAACCAGGTATAGACATCATCTTCCCCACTATAATATCCGAATCCCTCACCCAGGTTTTCAACCGTTTCAAAATCTTCAAAGAAGAGAACGGATGTAAGCCTGGCGCTGGCCGTCAAGATAACCGTTTCTCCGGCCATAATTGGGCTATCGTTAATATCAACCGTTAAACCAGCCAGAGATTCACTAACGATGATAGAGGTATTGGCTGTCTCTATTCCGGTTGAGTTAGCGGCAGACAGCGTAACCGTATACGCTTTGGGGTATAGGTAGGTATTGGTTACTACCGGACCGCCAGTCAAACTCAAACCGTCACCAAAATCCCAGGTGTATGTCAGGTTATTGCCCTGGGTCACCGTCGCGGTGAATGTGGTGGCCTGACTGAACGCCGTTGGCCCATCATCAACAATCGCCAGACCAATAATCGGCTCATCAACAAACACGGTGGTCGTGGCTGTAAGACCACTAATGGCTACGTTGCTGGCGGTAACAACAACCGGGTAGGCTCCGCCGGTTGCATAGTTATGGGTCACCACAAAACCATCGTTGACGACCAGAGTGTCGTCGCCAAAGTCCCAGGTATAGATCATCCCACCGACGGCGGGGGTTGGTATCACTGATTTAATCATCACATTGTCGATCATCCAGCCTCGGGTATAGTGTTGCTCCGAATCGGTTTCAAAGTAGAAGCGAAGCTTAATCTCCTGGCCCCGGTAATCGGCTAAGGATAGATTTTGGGTATACCAGCCATCTCCATCACGATCCATTTCGGCCAGCAAGGTCCAGGTCAACTCTGTCCCATTATTGGTAGCTATCTCAACCAAAAGACGATCCGTAATGTCACAACCCTGCAAATTGGGTTTCACCGCAGGGCTGGCCAGGCCGATTGTCTTGAATGTATCCAGACTGCCATCATCTTCACTACCGCCATCATCATTACAATCAAGCTCTTCAAAGCTGTCAAACGAGAGGATCACCTCGCCTGTATTGGGCAAAGTAATGGGGTTCGCTATTTCCAGGTAATCACTGTCATCCCAGCCGTAGTTACAGTCCCACTCGTCGCCAAAGAAAGCCACAATGCTATCATTATAAGGAGGCGGGGCCAGACAATCTCCATCTTGCCCCGGCCCGATCAAATTCCAGTTCCAGTCGTCCATCAACCAGGTATAGACACTCTCACCCTGGTCATCGTAATAACCAAACCCATCACCAAAATCTTCGAGCGTTTCAAAATCCTCAAAGAAAAGGAGGGAGGTAATCATGGCGCTGGCTGTTAAAGTGGTTGTTTGTCCCAGCGGTGCAGGACTATTGTTGGTGACTTCCAGGACGATGGGCTTCACCACCACGGTGGTGCTGCCGGTAACAACAGAATCATCACCATCAATTGACCAGGTGGCGGTAACAGCAACAGGATAGTCACCAGCTGCGGGATAAGTATGCGTCACCGAGCTACTGCCAGCAACCTCACTGATAGTAAACGGCGGCGAACCATCGCCCAGAGACCAGGTGTAGGTGACGTTATTGGCCGTGGTCAGCGAGGCCGTCAGAATTGTAGTGCCACCCAAAGGTGTTGGACTGTTGCTGATGATATGGGCAATAAACGTCTCTACCGCTTCTTGTCCAACCGCAGCATCACTTTGACCCTCTGCCAGATCAAAGATGTAGGCTGAGCCGGAGGAGGACCCCTGATCATCATCGTAAGGTATCCCAACGATAGCCCCATCCATACTAAGCGCAACGCTGCGCCCGTAGTTGTCGTTGGATGCGCCATCACTGGCAGTGAGTTTGATTTGTTGTTGCCAACCATTCTGACTATGCTCAAAGAGATAGGCCGCACCAATATCCCAAAGATCGTTTGCTTCATCATCCCCGTTACCGTATGCTCCAATAAGAGCTATCTCTCCTTGCAAGGCAACACTGCTGCCAAAGCTATCATTAGCAGCTCCATCAGCAGCGGTAAGTTTGGCTTCTTGGCTCCACCCCTCAGTCCGCACAAAGATATACGCGGAGCCACTTTCTTGACCATTGTCATCGTCTTCGTAAGCCCCAATAATGGCCCGGTCTCCATCTATGGCCACGCTGTAGCCAAAGGAGTCGTAGGACGCCCCGTCGCTGGCGGTCAGTTTGGTCTGTTGGTACCAACCCTCGCCATCGTATTGGAAGATGTAGGCTGAGCC
>JAAEOP010000987.1 GCA_024223125.1 Chloroflexota bacterium | reverse complement strand
GCCGACTCAGCTGCTGTACGTCAAACCACAGAAACGGCCGCGGCTGATGAATCGGACGCCTGGCGCGAAACGGCCGAAGACGGGATTAAATCAGCTACAGATGAATCAGAAGCATGGCGGGATACGGCCGACAACGCGATAGACTCCGTAGCCGACCAATCGGCCACCGCCCGACAAATGGCTGCCGACGAGGTAAACGTCTGGGAAGAGACATCGCAAGACGTGCTGGACACGGCCGCCACTGAATCGGCCGCCATGCGCCAGACAGCCGAATCTGCCGTAGATACGGCCGCCGTTGAAACAGAAGCCTGGCGTGAGACGGCCGAAGATTCTGTAAACAAGGTTGCTGCCGACTCAGCTACTGTACGTCAAACTGCAGAAACGGCCGCTAATATCGCCGATGAAACAATAAAAGAAGCCCTTGATAATGTTCAAACAGATAGTGAGCAATAATAGGTTTGTAGTGTGGGCTGCAGCCCGTTCCCGCTAAAGCGGTTACTACAAACCCAGTTACAGGAGCGAACGTCATGGCAGGTCAAACAAAGAAAACGACAAGTGTCGGTCAAAATGGAGACGCAAAAAAAACAAAATTAGCCCAGGCTCAAGAAGGAAACGCGGCCGTGGCTGAAGAAGATGCCCTGGAAAGCACGGCCGTAACCTCCGCCCCAGAAAAAAGTGTTCCAAAAGCCCAACCAGGCAATCCTTTCGACTTCAGAGAAGAGCAGCAAGAAATGGAGGAAGGCGGTCTGCAAACGCGCCCCCATGCCTTCATGGTAATGCCCTTTGGCAAAAAGAAAGGATTCGATAATCAGATTGTAGATTTCGACGCGATCTACCAAACTTTGCTCAAACCTGCCTTAGAAGAAGCCGGATTTGAGCCATTCCGGGCCGATGAAGAAACTGTCAGCGGCGACATTCTCACCGATATGTTTCAGGAACTCCTGCTGGCCGACCTCGTTCTGGTAGATATGAGTATAGATAACGCCAACGTCTTTTACGAATTGGGCGTCCGCCATGCGTTCCGCAAACGAGGCATTGTGCATATTTCATCTGGCCGGTCTTATATGCCCTTCGATGTCTTCAATGTCCGTACCATCCCTTATCACACCACCGAAGATGGCCTGCCTGACCCCAACTTCACGGATAAAGACAAGCAAGCCATCATTCGCGTTTGCCGGGATACGTACAGTTCAGATATTGAAGCGATTCACAGTCCTATTTTCAACCTGCTCACTGGTCTGGATGAACCTAACCGTACAACGTTGACAACGCCTCTAGCGACCGGCTTCTGGCGTGAATACAATGAATGGAAAGAGCGCGTCACCATCGCCCAACGGCAAAAACGGATTGGCGATATTTTGCTGCTCACCGAGGAAATTAGCAATCCGCTTATCAAGGAAGAAGCGATTGGTGAAGCGGGTAATGCTCTGCGCGGTATGGAACGGCATGAGTTGGCTCTGGCACAGTATCGTCAGGGATTGGAAATTAACCCCAAAAACCTGGATTTTCGGCGTCAGGAAGCATTCCATCTCAACCGCCTGGAACGGGTAGATGAAGCTATCGTCAAGTTAGAAAACTTACTGCATGATGAACCCAGCGATACCGATGCCATTGGCAAACTGGGACGTATTTACAAAGATATGTGGATGGATTCCTGGGAGAAGATTGAAGATCAAGAGAAGCGGCTGCATGAAGCGTTTAATGGCTATCATTGGTTGTTGAAATCAATCATTACCTACCTGAAAGGGTACCGGTATGATCTGAACCAGTATTACCCCGGCGTCAATGCCCTCACCTTAGCCACATTGCTCATTACCCTGGCTGACCGTTTTGACGATCCTGAAGACCCTGATCCGGATATCTCAGCCGTGCGCCACATCATGCCCCAACTACAAGGAACCCTCCAATTTGCTCTGGAAGCTTTAGCCCAGGATGACAATAGCGACTATTGGACCCTCGCCTCCCTGGCTGAATTACGGGTATTAACGGCCGAACATCCACGTCAGGTCACACGTGCCTACCGCAAAGCATTAACCGCTGCTCGTAAAAATATGTTTTACCTGGAATCATCCCTGCAACAGCTTAACATGCTGCAATCATTAGAAATGCGACCCGAATTCGTAGAGGCCGGTATTCAAATCTTGCAGGCAGAAATAGATCGGATCTCTCATGAAAAATACACCGACGAAGAAGAGGCATTGCCACCACCCGGAACCGAGGTATGGTCATTTCTTTTCACAGGTCACATGATCGATCATTCAGGTCTCTCTTTCAAACGATTCCCTGAAAACCTGGAAGATGAGGTACGTAAACATATCCATAAAGCGCTAGATAAATTGGAGGCCGATAGCAATGATTATGCATTCCTGGCCGGCGCCGCATGTGGCGGAGAAATCGTCTTTATTGAGGAATGTCTAAAGCGAGACATACGGGTTCACATACATCTACCCTATGCAGAACCAGATTACATTAAGCGGTTTATCAGCTTTGGCGGCGACAGTTGGGTGGAACGGTATTATATGCTGCGTAATAACTCAAATGTCGAAATTCACTTCCAACGCGACCGGGTGGGCAAGGTAAAAAAGGGGGACAACCCTTATGAACGCAACAACCGTTGGTCGCTTTACTCCTCTCTGATTTTGGGGATTGATAAAGTGCGTCTGATTGCTTTATGGGATGGTAAGTCAGGGCAAGACCAGGACTTAGATGGTTATCTGGTCAATCATATGGTGAATCAGATGCGTAAAATGGGCGGCATCGTGGAACATTTGAATATTACCAAGTTTGATTACGGCAAGCCTACCAAAAGTAGAAGCTCCCGCAGTAAAAGCAAGTAGCGTTCAACAAAAAAGTCTCCGGCATTTGTATCAATGCCGGAGACTTTGTGTTTTACTGTATGAACTGAAATTATCCGGCCAAAACCAGACCGCTGTCAGCTTTGGCCCGTGGATAAGGCCATATTTCCCCTTTAATGCCCCGCGCCAGATAAAATTCTTTGGCCTTGACGGTAACGGGGCCTTCCATAGTATAGATTCTTACCATCTGTTCAGGGCTTTCAGTGATGATCTCCAGAGGGACGAGATAGGTCAACGGCCGTTTCACAAACAACCCCGGTGTCACTTCAATATAACTGTTTTCAAATATCTCCCGGTCTACAGGCCATTTATCTTGTGCGGCATCTTGTTCATGAACAATATAATCACCCGGTTTTGCATAAAGCGTCTCCCCCCAGGGAGTCTTCACTGCTAACTCATCCGGCTCACCATTACCAGGAAAGTGTTGTACCGCCCGTCTTTCTGAGGAGTTTCGATACGGCCGAAAAGACAGACTTTTAATCAATTCATCTTCGGCTCGAAGTTCAAGAATAGTAGATGTCTGTTCCATAAATCACCGATCATAGTTTCAAGTATAAATTGTGATAATAGGAGACAGCCTCCTTTTTGTCAATAATACTACCCGACCACGCCTTTTGTTATAATGGATGCAAAAATATTGCAAGGAGTAAAACTTTATGTTGGAGGCACAACTCAGCCAAACATTGGAACAGATTGTTGGATCAGAGAATTTTTCTTTAACAGATGCAGATCGGGTGCTGCACGGCCGTGACCAATCTTCCCACCCCCCTCATCTACCCGATGCCGTTATTTGGCCCCAAAACAGCCAGCAAGTCAGTCAGATACTCCGGCAAGCCAATCAACACCGCATCCCCATTGTCGGTTGGGGCGCGGGCAGCAGCCTGGAAGGCAACCCCATCCCCGTACACGGGGGCATGGTCGTCAACTTCCAGCAGATGAATAAAATTTTAGCCCTCCACACGGCCGATTTTCAAGTAACCGTACAGCCCGGCATCTTCTACAAGGATATGAACAAAATCCTGGGACAGCACGGACTCTTTTTTGCCCCCGATCCGGGCGCTAACGCCAGCATTGGCGGCATGATTGCCAACAACGCCGCCGGTACACGCACCGTCAAATATGGCGCTACTTGTGACAATGTGTTAGCTCTGGAAGTGGTTTTGGCTAATGGTGAAATCATCCGTACCGGCTCCCGTTCCCTTAAACAATCGGCCGGATATGATTTGACCCATTTGCTCATCGGCTCAGAAGGTACGCTGGGTTTGGTAACAGAAGCAACGCTAAAGCTGGCTCCCTTGCCGGAACGTTTTAGCGCTGTGTTAGCCTCGTTTGACAGCACGGCCGCGGCCGCCGAAGCTGTCTACAGCATCATCAGTTTCGGGCTAACTCCGGCCGCATTGGAATTATTAGACGCAGCCGCCATCACTTATATGAACCAGGATAAAGCCATTGATCTACCAGTTATCCCTACCTTGTTAATGGAATTTCATGGGCCAACGGCCGAAACGTTAAACAATGAACTCCAACTGGTAGAAAAGATTTGTATGGAGTGCGGCGGCCGTCATTTTGAAGCCGGTGTGGGGCGGGATGAGCGGGATCGCTTGTGGCACGGCCGTCACCAATTAGGCGAAATCCTCTTCCGCGCTCATCCCCAATCCACTTACCTCATTACCGATGTCTCTGTACCCATTTCCAGCTATCCGAAACTAGCCGCTTACACCAGCGACTTGATGCAAACGATGGACATTCCTGGCGCTCTGTTCGGCCATGCTGGCGATGGCAACCTGCACACCATCGTCTTTGCCCCAAAAGCAGAAGTCGCCGCCCATGCTAATTTACACCGATTCAATGATCAGGTTGTACATAAAGCGATCAATCTGGAGGGGACGTGTACGGGAGAACATGGCGTTGGCATCGGCAAACAAAAGTATATGGTACATGAACATGGAGAAGCAGCCATCAACCTGATGCGCCAGATCAAAACCACCCTGGACCCTCACAACATTCTAAATCCAGGCAAAGTCCTCGGCTAACCAATTAACAATTATCAACTGATAACTGCACACTACCCTCAATTCGCCCCCCATTCCCAGTTGTGCCATAATCCCGCCATGCCCCAGACCCAACCCGCCATATGTGTGCAAAAACTAGGCAAAACATACACCGTTCATGAACGAGAATCTGGTTTAACGGCCGCTTTTCGCAGTCTTGTCAAACGTAAATCCCATGATGTGCAGGCCGTAGACAATATTAGTTTTGAGGTAAACTCAGGGGAGATCGTTGGTTTTTTGGGGCCAAACGGAGCCGGCAAAACCACCACCCTAAAAATGCTCGCTGGCTTACTGCACCCTAGCAACGGCCGTGCCCACGTTTTAGGCCATCAGCCATGGCAAAGAGAAAAACCATTCTTACGCCAAATCACCCTTGTCATGGGACAGCGCAATCAGTTGGTTTGGGACATTCCGGCTCAAGATTCTTTTGAACTCCACCGCGCTATCTTCAACATCCCCCCTGACCAATATCGCCAAACGTTGGCCGAACTGGTTGACCTGCTGGACCTGGAGCCGCTCATCCAAAAACCAGTTCGTAACCTGTCATTGGGTGAACGGATGAAGTGTGAAATTGCCAGCGCACTGCTGCACCGGCCGCAAATTCTGTTTTTAGATGAACCCACCATTGGTTTAGACGTAACCGCCCAACGCCGCATTCGCCAATTTATAGCCGAGTACAACCAGCGGCATGGGGCTACTGTCATGCTAACCAGCCATTACATGGCCGATGTAGAAGCATTATGCCGCCGCGTTATTGTAATTCATCACGGCCGTCTTCTGTTTGATGGCGCTTTAACTGACCTTATTCAAAAATTTTCGCCGCATAAAACAATTGTGGTAGACCTGGAACCAGGAGCAACAAAGGGAAAAGGGGTTGAAGCGTTACGGCCGTATGGCGAACTCATCTCCTACACAGAAGGACAGGCCGTTTTACGGGTGGCTAAAGCAGATACAGCCATTGCCACCACCCAACTCCTCTCCAACCTCGCCATTCACGATTTAACCATTCAAGACCCCCCCATCGAAGATGTCATCGAACAAGTATTTGCCAATGGGCTGGCAGACGCTAAGGGTTTTTAGAAACCCTTAGCGTCTATATCGGATTCACCCCAGATACCAAATGCACAAGCTCCCTGATAAACGATCCAATATCTGCTTCCCCCTGACCGATCATTTGATTTTGATATTTTTGTTGCGGGAAACCGGCCAGTTTCATAGCCTCTTCGGCCGTCCGCAGCACAGCCACATAATGCCCGACCTCCATACTGCTGTTTAGCAACCGGTGGATGCGCGGGTCAGACATCAACGATGTGCTGCATTTCATACCGCTCGGAACCACAATCAATTTGGCCTGTTCCGATTTAAGCTCATCCAAAGAATAATCTGGCCGCACCATCAATCCATGTTTTCCGCGCATCAAACCGGCCACGACCCCCACCAAATAAACTGGCAAACTGGCTCCGCGCATTTGTACCAGGCAAGCAATCATACCTGCTTCGTCAAATTCCGGGGCCAATAGAATAATTACCTTTTGACCAGCTTCAACTTGCCGTCCAGTCATAAATCCATTTACTCCCAATCAAGTAACATCTCAATAAATTGTGGCAAAGACCGGTGAGGTTTCCATTAAGCATAAATTTTGACCAGATACCGTGTCAAAACCTCGCCAGTCTTTCAATCTAAAAAATTCAGGTGCGACACACTTTTGATGTATGTCGCACCTCTGGCAAAATCGTACGCTCTCAATTTCAATTTATTACTATGAAATAAAGGTCCCCCCCAAACTGGTTGCAGATTTTGGAATCTGCTCGAAACGCTTGCCCTCACGCCGCAACAATGTATGATGTTGTAGGTGAAGATAAAAAAAGCATAGCATAAATCTCAATGCTCAACTTGCTAATTCCCGGCACAAACCCTACAAAACCTGTCAAGAACTTGCGCCCATTTGCGCTTTTCGTCAAACTACGTGGCAAAGCTTCACAGGCGGCTAAAAGGTTCGTAGTGTGGGCTTCAGCCCGACTCCGCTAAAGTGATCACTACAAAACTATGATCAGGAGAGAGAGATGGTAGCTAACGATAAAGAAAAGACCCTTGCCAAACAAGTACATCAGGCCCTACGCGCCTGGCATAGCCAGACCAGTACTCCCGAAAACCTACTCTCCCATTTACAGATTGTGCAGGTACGGCAGGCAAAACTGAACCCCAATAATAACCCTACTCTATTCCGTTTAGCTACTAATGAAATATTACTGAACGCCATAGACAGCTTGACTGTGCAAAATGAAACGGCCGCTGAAATTCTCAAACTTCGTTTCCCAGCCGATAAATCTTTAGTGATGGTCGGTCACCAGTTGCACGTCAGTGAGCATACCGTCAGCCGCAAACAACGAGAAGCCATTAAGATGTTGGCTGACATTATTGCCCAACAAGAAGAAACCTTTCGTCAGGAACAGATTCAGGAAAAGGAAGCCCTTCTGCCGCCGCCCAGCTATTCGCAGTTATTTGGTTTTGACACGGCCGTTACCCACCTTACCACTCAATTAAGCCAACCCCAAAAACCGTATGTCGTCGCCATTGTGGGTATGGGCGGCATTGGCAAAACAGCTCTGGCCGATGCCGTCACCCGCCACATTATTCGCCGTTTTTGCTTTCAAGAAGTTATCTGGTTACGGGCCACACCCCACACTATGAGTGGGCAGGCTGCCTCCTCGGAACAACTGTATGAAGATGTGATCGCCGACCTGGCCCGGTATCTCTTCCCCCCCACAGAAATTAACCCCAACCCCCAACAACGGTTGGTTCAGGTACGGCAGCGATTAAAATCACGGCCGTGTCTCGTCATCGTGGACAATATTGAAAGCGCCGCCAACACCGCCCTGCTCATTAATCATTTCAAAGACCTGGCCCAACCCAGCAAATTTTTGCTCACCACCCGTATTCGCTCGACGACGCTGGCGGCCGTTTCCACCCAAACCGTCAATGAACTTGCTTTCAGCGATGCAGCCGACCTCATGTGCCATCATGCCCTGGAAATTGAGAATGAAGCTGTAGCCAACGCCAGCGAAGTCGAATACAAACAAATTTATGATGTCACCGGCGGCAATCCGTTGGCGCTAAAATTAGTGGTCAGTCTACTAGACACCCTCACCCTACATCAGGTACTCGACGGGATGAAACAGGGAGAAGGAGGGGATATTGAGCAGATGTATAAGCGGATTTATTGGCAGGCGTGGCAGTTGCTCAGCGACAACGGCCGTCAACTACTCATGTCCCTACCTCTTGTCTCTGGAACCGGGGGAGCGCTGGATTACCTGCAAACCCTCTCTGGCCTCACTCAGGCTCAAATATTGCCCGCCATTCAGGAACTACGCGGCCGTTCCCTGCTAGAAGTGCGCGGCGATTTACAAGAAAAACGATATGGCATCCACCGCCTGACGGAAACTTTTCTACATACAGAAATTATCCATTGGCCGCCGGAAGATGGAGGGGATTAGTTTTCAGTGTGCAGTTTTCAGTGGTCGCTCCCCACGAGCAAACGTAACTGAAAACTGATGACTGAACACTGATGACTGAAAACTGACGACTGAACACATGAACCCCACAAACCCCCAATTTATCAACTCCGTCCGTGCAGGATTGCAGCATTGGTTGGCGCAAACGGCCGATGAAAGCGAAGCCCATATTTTATGGCTGGATGGGGAGCGGTTGAACTTGATGCGGGTGTTGGATTACGGCCGTGAACTGCCTCAACTACGGCCCCAAACTGCCCAACTGATCTTGCAATGCTTCACCCTGGTAGAGCGGCGTGGTTATGGCAAAGAGTGGATACCAATTATGAGGCAGGCAGCCGACAATTGGGCCGGCGACGACGACCGCCTGCGCTGCCAGATACTCATCCGGCTGGGCTACCTACACCAGCTAAACCGCCAAATAGACACAGCCCTAACCATCCACCGCCAGGCCGAACAACTAGCCCAACAACTGGACGATCTCTACCTCTTCAGCCACACCCACCACAATCTGGCTATAGACTACCGTGAAAAACACCAATACGACCAGGCAGAATTCTACGGACAGTTAGCCCGATCTGGTTTTGTAGAATGTGGCGACAACTACAGGTTAGCCATCACCTTAAATGATCTGGGG
>JAAEOP010000986.1 GCA_024223125.1 Chloroflexota bacterium | reverse complement strand
TGTTGCGGTTGGCGGTTGGGTTGGTGTTGCGGTTGGGTGATGGGTAGCGGTTGGCAACAGGGTTGCGGTGGGAATTGGCGTTTCAGTAGGAAGCGGTGTGTTGGTGATGGGAAGTGGGGATGGAGGAACGGCCGTTGACGACACTGTTACGGCGCTGATTGGAACAGGTGTTGCTAGCGTACCCGAGCAAGCTGCCAGTAAAAGAAAGCTGAGTGAAACTAAAAAGAATGAAAACTGCTTCATATGGAAGCATTATAGAGGTTCCAGGGGAATAGGCAAAATTGATGAGAAAAATGTTTTAATCACAGGTGAAGTTGGAGATGAAGAGTTCTTTTTCGGCCGATTGGCCGTCGCCGGAGACGACTTTGCCAGTACCGATCACGGCCGCAGCATCCAAACTACTCACATTAAAACCAAACCCTTCTCCCGTTAATGGCCCGCCGATTTTTTGCTCGTTCCAGTAGTAAGTGTAACGGCCGTCCCCTCCCTGACCCATCATAAACACCGTGCGGTAAAAACGGCCGTTTGCACACCAGGAACCATCCAACGGATAAATATCCAATGACAAAGGGGGGCAGTTTTGATCACCGCACACGGTATCGGTTGTGGGTGGGGGGGCTGTGGCAGATTTGGCCGTGATAACAGGCAGCGATGCCAGATCACCAGACCAATCCAGGCGGGGTGTGTGGACAAACCCCGCAATCTCCTCATCATTTTGCACGTACAACCATTCACCATTATCCGATTGCCCTAAGACGATTACAACTTCCCCAATGCCGATGAATGTCAATTCTGGTGTGTCACTGTCCGGTTGGGAAAAGAGGCTGGATGATAACACGGCCGTCGCCTGCTTCTCATCGTCTGATTGGGATGGAACGACCGTTAGTGTAGCTGGTACGGGTGTATTCATGGGGAGC
>JAAEOP010000985.1 GCA_024223125.1 Chloroflexota bacterium | reverse complement strand
GCGTGTTTCTATTTCTTCAAAAGTTGCTGCTTGATTTTGGTCGTACCAATCCTCTAATTCCTCAAACATTTGCGTTGCTTGTTTCATGAATGCCGCTTTCCGGGCTGCACGTGACATGGGTCGGGTCATTTTTCTTCTCCTATTGTATTATTTTGACCCATATTACCTCATCCCCACGATTTCTCGCTATACTCATCCAAACATCATATATTGCTTGTGAAGGTGTGTTGGTATACCATCGTTCAGGCAAGTTGCAAGTTACAGGCTACAAGTCTCAAATGGCGCCTTGCAAATCTGGTTTTTATGCATATTTCGCACTTATCTTTGACGAATTTTCGTAATTACGGCCGTTTAGAATTAAACCTTTCACCGGGAGCAACCCTGCTTTACGGGCAAAATGCTCAGGGTAAAACCAACCTGCTGGAAGCGATCTACTATCTGGCTACCACCCGTTCCCCTCACGCAGACTATGATCATCAACTGCTGAATTGGGAAGCCACCCAATCAGAAGAGCCGGTGGTAGTCGGGCGACTGGTAGCCCAGATAATGACCCCTGATGATAAACGTCATCTGGAAATGCGGCTGATTCAAGAGCGCAACGGCCGTAACCAAGGCAAAGTCAATAGTTTCCGGCGCGAAGCATTAGTCGGCCGGCACAAAGTACGGCTGATGGATTTATTAGGTAATTTGCGTGTGGTTTTATTTTTGCCCGAAGATGTACAACTCATTACCGGTTCTCCCAGCGAACGCCGCCGTTATATGGACATAACCCTGTGCCAGATAGACTCCATTTACTGCCAGACCCTTTCTCGTTATAATAAAGTGCTTGAACAGCGCAATGCGCTCTTACGACAGTTGGCCGAAGGCAGTGGTAATCGAGGTATTCTCCCCATCTTCAGCGAAAAGCTTGTGACCCTGGCCAGCCAGATTTTTTCCCGACGGTCTACCTTTCTAAAAGAGATCGCCCGCGAGACACAGCGGGTTCATTATGAAGCCTTAACCAATGGCAGCGAAGCCATTCGTCTACGCTATTTGCCACGCTTGGCCGGAAATGGTTCCCGTCGCAGCCGGGATATTGAAACCGCCGCAGCCTTGGATGATTGGCTTTGTGAACAGGTTCATGACCCCCAATTGATTGCGGCTCGTTTTGAGGCTGAACTAACGGCCGTAGAAGCTAAAGACCTGGCCCGCGGCACAACCAGTATTGGACCACACCGGGATGATTGGCGTTTTTTGCTCAACGGCCGTGCCCTTAGCAGCTATGGCTCTCGCGGGCAGCAACGCAGCGCCCTGTTAGCCCTAAAAATAGCTGAAATTCAATGGATGACAGCCATAACCGGAGATCAACCTATATTGCTGCTAGATGAAGTCATGGCCGAGTTAGATGAACAGCGTCGTGCCGCTCTATTACAAACAGTACAGTCAGTGCAGCAGGCGATTTTAACCGCCACCGATCCCGGTATGTTTACAAAGGAGTTCTTGCAGCAAGCAACAAATCTGAAAGTCGTTAACGGCCGTGTCCACCAGTAGCAATGGTGAGACCATTTGTCAGAATCAGTTGTTATAATAAGTTAGGCATTCTGGATATCATCGTTCCAACCTGCTCAAAATATGCGCAGACACCCAGCCACAAGAGAACTGCAAAAAATGGACACAACTACAAACACAGAAGCACCGGCTGTTGTATTAGTCATAGATGACACCCGCGAAAACCGGATGCTGCTGGCATCCCAATTAAAACTGGAAGGCTACGAAACCATCGAAGCGTCTGGTGGTAAAGATGGCATTGAAATGGCCCAGAAACATGATCCAGATGTCATTTTGCTGGACGTGATGATGCCTGACCTGGATGGTTTTGAAGTTTGCCGTATTCTAAAAGGCGATCAAGCTACCCAACTCATTCCCATCATCATGGTCACAGCTCTAAACCGTGTGGAATCGCGTATAGAAGGGAAACGCGCCGGCGCCGATGAATTCCTATCACGCCCCCATGTACGCGAAGAACTACTGGTGCGCGTTCGTACTTACAGTCAAGTCAAACGGGCCCGGTTTCGGCTGGAAGAAGAACGGAACCGACTGCAACTGCTCTACAACATCAATCGTGCCATCAGCACCCAACTCAACCTGGAAACGGTTATGGCTGATGCACTTTTTCAAACGCAGGCGGCCGTTGGGGCAACCAAAGGTAACATTATGCTGCTAGATGAGCAGGGGCAAGTCTATCATCGCTTTATGATTCGGGCTGGATCACAGGTAACTATCAGTGACCATGTTACACAGGCAGTCATGACTCGTGGTTTAGGAAGCTGGCTTCTCAAACACAAACAGAGTGAAATAATAGATGATATCACCCAGGATGACCGCTGGATAACCCTGCCAGATCACCGCCGTGAAAGCGGTTCAGCCATCGGCATACCGCTAATAGGACCAGACCGGGTGGAAGGCATTTTGATACTAAATAACCCGGCGCCGGGTTATTTTACACCGGGGCAAAAGAATCTTTTGGAAACTATCGGCAGCATCGTGACGGCAACCATCATAAACGCCCGTTTATTTACCGAGATCAGTGAAGAACAGCGCAAACTGGAAACCATTCTAACCCACTCGACTGACGCCATCATTATTACGGATGAACAGTGGCAAATTTCATTGGTCAATAATTCGGCCGTCCGCCTTTTCAATGTACATACCAAAGAAGTCATCAGTAAATCGCTGTCCGAAATACCGCAGCTTGAACTGGTTAATCATCTATTTCAAGAGATGCCTACCCAAACTGAGGGCCGGGAATTGGCCCTGTTTAACAGCCGTATCCTCTACGCCAACATTTCTCCCATTCAGGGGGTAGGATTTGCAGCCATTTTACGCGATATTACAGAACTGAAACGGGCTGAAAAATTAAAGCTGGCAGCAGAACGGCATGAAAAGGAACAGGTAAAAGAAACTTTTGCCCGGTATATGGGGCCGCGTCTGGTGAACCATGTGCTAAAAAATGCACCCGAATTGATGGCCCGGCGTGAACGACGGCTGGCAGTGGTGATGTTTGCTGATTTGCGTAACTGGACCGGGGGTATGATTACCCGGGTAGAGCCAGACGAAGTTATCCAACAACTCAATGAATTCTTCACCCGCATGATGGAAGTGGCAATTGAATTTGATGGCACTGTTTTCGAGATGACGGGAGATGAAATCTTGGTGGGGTTTAATGCTCCTTTTGATCAGCCAGATGCAACTGACCGAGCTGTGAAAACGGCCGTCGCCATGCAAAACGAATTCAATAGTTTACGCCAGATGTGGTATCAGCGGGCGGGAACAGAATTAGGGCTAGGCGTGGGCATTGATATGGGGAATGTGCTGATGGGTAATGTGGGAGCTGAATCGCGGATGAGTTTCCGTATGGTAGGCCAACCGATGAATACAGCTTCGCGTCTAGTTGATCTGGCAGAGGATGGACAAATTGTCATTTCAACGGCCGTACATGATGATCTGTCCTCTAGCAAACCCAAACTTATCAGTCAGATTGGTTTTACTCGAATGGGATCGGTCGCTTTGCAAGGCATTACCAGGCCACAAATCCTTTACCGCGCTCAGGTCAAGCGTCCCCCTCTGTAATTACGCATTAAGGCAAAAGTAACACATTAGAGGCTAGGAATAGCCTTAGCCCAATCAGCAAGCCGTTGTTCAAGAACAGCATCCCTGCAATGTCGCCATCGGTACCGACGACGGAATTGTGCTTGACGACATTCATAACGAATGCGTTCAGCTTCATACTCTTCCCGACTAACTTGTGCCAATCGTTGCCGCAATTCATCAGGGGTGAACTGCATATTACCCATAAAGACACCGGTGAGACAATTTACCACAATGCTTGGGTAACCAATATTCCCGTCACCGAAGGCAATGTGACAGAACTAGTTGAATGTGGCCGGGCCCGTTGGAAAGTGGAGAATGAGAATAACAATATCTTGAAAACGAAGGGGTATCATCTGGAACATAATTTTGGGCATGGTGACCAATATCTTGCCATGACGCTAACGACCCTAAATTTGTTAGCGTTCTTACTGCATACTGTTTTCCACCTCACCAATAAACTCTATCGTCTCATTCGTGAAGAGTTGGGACGGCGAGACACATTTTTCCATGATGTGCGTGCCTTGATGCGCTACTTGTTGTTTGATAGCTGGGGGGATTTGCTCGAATTCATGTATGTTCAGCTTGAAATTGAGCCTGTTCCTGACTGATGAATTTCATAATTGGAATTGCTGCCAACTGGGTTACGTTTATTACGTGCTTTTATCCGTGCTGAAATTTCTCGCGTTAGCGTTCAGATGCCTAATGGACAATGGCATTGGCAATTAACACCACTTTCTGATTTGTTAATACAGATTCTGACTTTGCTTGGTGTGTCAAAACAAGTTTATCTGCAATTGGGAAATTCACCTTAGTGCCTTTCCTTTTTACGCGAAATAAGAGTAACAATGGTATCGTCGACTCGCTCATATACGAATCCTTTTGGTTTTGTCATACATGAAAATATGCCACAAGAATTCGTTTTTTAGTAGTTTCGTTTACGCGAAACAAGAGATACAAAACTTGTTAATTGTGAGATTTGTCAGTCAATCAGTTCTCCGCACTCAAATTTGGTGAGCGTTCATGATACCAAACTCTTGCTCTCGTGACACTTTTGCCTTAATGTGTAATTATTTACAATGGCCGTTTAGTCGGCAGCCCCACACGCCGAGGATATTTGTCTGGCGTATTCGCAATCTTGGGTACAGTGACCAGATGATGCGTTTGTGTCGTACCAGGAATTTGCACAGGGTACAGTGTGGGTTTTCCACCGCCCAACAGATGAATAGCATTAGCAGCTGCAACTGTTTCCCCCGCTGCACTTTCTCCTTTTTGAGCCAACACTGTCCCCCCAACCCGGCATAAAGGCAGCAAATATTCCGCCAGGACACGCATTTCAGCCAGACCACGGGCCACAGCCCAATCATACCGGGCGCGGTGTGCCGCCTGCTGACCAATGAGTTCAACCCGCTCTGTGATGACCTGCACATCGCTCAATCCCAATTCAGAAACCACCGCTTCCAGAAAACGACATTTTTTAGCAACGCTTTCAACCAATGTCATTTTACTCTCAGGAAAAGCCACCTTGAGGGGCAATCCAGGGAAACCAGCCCCAGTTCCGACATCTATGAGGGCACGGCCGTTCAAATCTCCCATCACCGTCATACAAGACAAAGCATCCAGAAAGTGACGCTGCTCAATCGCTTCTGGCTTGCGCACGGCCGTCAGATTCATACGGCCGTTCCATTCCAATAGCAACGCCAGATACATAGAAAACTGGGTCTGCTGCTGCCCGGTGAGTTGCAAATTGTAGTCGGCCGTGTGGCATAAAAAAAAGTCTGAGATCATATTTTACCGGCTACGTTCCAACTCTTTGCGGGCCATATCAATGTGATATGTATCGTACTGCTCACCGCCAGATATGGCCGCTGAAAATGAGAGCCAATTTTGCACCAGAATAGATTCGCCGCGCACATAAAGGGGTACAATTGGCATCAAGCCATTTTCCCCAAAAAGCTCATTTTCCACACGGCGATACATTTGTACACGTTCAACGGGGTCCGTCAACGTGTTAGCTTGTCGCATATCATCATCTACAGCCGTGCAAGGTTGATGGCGACGATTTTCCCCTTCCTCACAGTGCAAAAAGTCCCCCATTAAATTATGGGCGTCAGGAAAATAAGCAGCCCAGGCTAGTTCCCAAATATCAGGACGACGCGCCCCGGCGCTTTGTCTGGTATTGGCTAAAAGTGTGCCAAACTGAGCCTGGTCAATACTGATTTGGTCTTCAGCGCAGCCCAACTCCTCAATCCACATTCGCCGGATCAATTCAGCCTGCTGCAAAGAAAGGTCTGACAAACTGACCAATATAGTAAAGTCGGGCATAAAGCGGCAGTTGCGGAAGCCACTATCGGCTAACTGCTGGCGAGCATAATCAGGACTATACCCTACGCCAACTTGATCAATTAGCGAAGCGCCGATGACACCTGGTGGCAGTAGATGTTTCATACCCAGTGCCTGGTCGCCAAATAGCTGTTCTACCAATTGTTCCCGATCAATAGCTGCACTAAATGCTCGGCGAATTTGAGCTTCACGAAATACACCACTATCAAAATTAAATCCCAAATAATGCACCGTCTGATCAGTTATAAGTGTTAGGCTGGCACGAGTGGCTTCATCAAGGCTGCCGATATTGAGGTTGGCAGTATCTATGACATCTAGTTCATTTTCCTGCCACATTTCCAGAGATGTTTCATCACTCTCCAGAAAATGGAGATTTATTTGCTCGACATTGCCTGATAATGGCAAGAGCCATAATGGATTACGGTGTAGTGTGCGTAAAGATTTATTTTCGGGGAAGAAGGGGCCACTAGTAACCAACTGTGATTCAGCATCGGTTTGCCAATCGTCACCAAATTCTTCGATGAGTTCTGGCGGCAACGGCCGTAATAACCACAAACTGGTTAACGTTAAAAAGTGCATGGCCGGTTTGGTTAAAGATACCTGTAATGTGTGATCATTTAAGGCTTGAATACCGATTTTTTCCAAATCTGCCGGCCTTGGCCGTGAGAGAGTGTTAACGGCCTCACATCCTTCAATGATGAACAACAAAAAAGCATCCGGCGTTCCGGTTTCCTGGCTGCAAACACGCCTGGCAGCAAAGACAATATCATTTGCCGTTACGGGACGTATTGGCTCTACCTGTAGTTGCTCATCCACCTCCGCTTCTGACACCTGTACCCAATTCACATCATCGCGCAAATAAAAAGTCCAGACACGGCCGTTGTCATCTACCTCCCATCTTTCCGCCAACTGCGGCTCAATCTGGTTCGTCTCATGGTTAAATCTTGTGAGACCCACAAAAAGGTTCTCAATCAGATCAATGCTATCGGCCGTGACTGGTTTTTGGGGATCAATGTTGGGCGGCGTCTCGCGCACAAAACCAATATCCAGAGTAACCGGCCCTGATGTCTCTAGAATTTTATCAATCGCCGGTGTAGCTGTTGGCGTAGGTGTCAATTCAATCACGCGCGTAATGGTAAGTTCCTCACCGGCAACTGTCACCACTTCAGTTACGATTATTTCATTGGCAACTTCAGGATCAGGGTTCTGCTGACCACAACCCGTTACAAACCAAAATATAACCAGAAACCAAACTCCAGGTCTCATCTTCCCAAAATTAATGCAAAATCTCTTCATCATCACAACGTAAATGTTCGCTTTCTCTGGAAAAGTCAAGCTTTTGGGCAATTATGTGCTATTCTGCACCAGAGAAAAGCGTGACTTTTTGATTGATGGCTGTATTATTACGTCATCATGCTATCTCATGGACATCTGTAGGACAACTTTTCTCAATAGTAATACATTTTTCATATCAAAATTAAGGGATAGCAAATTTTCAAGTTGAGCAAGGAAATCCGATTTTTCGGAGAAATCGGATTTCTAAATGTACAAGTTATATAAATTTCATTCCTAAAAGCAACTAAACAAGTACAACACGCTTTTTCAGAGTAATGTACCTCAAAATAACCTTTTGTAAGTGCGTTGCACTGACGGTAGATGAATAGTTAATATTATAATTCGCAACGTGTAATCTCGTTCTATCATTAATACTGTGTTTGTGAAGGGTTGCAAGGTTATCTACCGAGTAGTAATATAGTCCGTGATGTAGATAATATAGGCTCTGAATCATTACTTATTTTATTTCCGACGCAAGGAACAAAAATCATGTACGAGCGCGTACTTGTCATTGACGATTCACAAGAAATTCGAGACTTTCTATGTGAATACATATTGCAACCAAAAGGCTTTGAGGTTATGCAAGCGTCTAACGGGTTAATGGGCCTGGAAATGGCGATAGCAAAAGAGCCTGACCTGATGATTGTTGATCAGCAAATGCCCCGTTTGACCGGGCTTGAGGTACTAGAAAAGTTAAAAGAACGCGGTATTGAAATTCCCGCAATTCTAGCTACCGCTCATGGCTCAGAGGAAACGGCCGTATCGGCTTTCCGGCTAGGTATTCGTGATTACGTTATCAAACCATTTGATGCCGATGAAATTAGCGACTCGGTAGATAAAGCATTACGTGAAAGCCGTTTGCAACGAGAACGCGACCAGTTGGTACAACAGCTCATGGAGAGCAATTCGCAACTGCAAAGGCGAGCACAAGAATTAAATGTTCTCTATGGTGTGGGTAAATCGGTGGCCTCCTCATTGGACTTGGAAGAGGTTTTACACCGGGTTGTGGAAGCGGCCGTGTATGTTGTTGGCGCCGAAGAAGGTTCCCTCATGCTGCTCGATGAAGAACATGGCGAACTTTACATTCGGGCTTCAAAGAATCTGGATTCTAAAGCACGATCCATGCGTAAGCGTGTGAATGACAGTTTGGCCGGCAAAGTGCTGCAAACAAAGCGAGCCATCGCCATTGGGAATGATTCTCAATGGAAACGAACCCATACCGCACTTTTGGTAAAATCACTTATCTATGTACCCTTGATTTTGCAAAATAAACCGATTGGAGTGCTGGGTGTTACAAACCGATTAAAAGAAACATCTTTCGACAGCAATGACACACGAGCCTTATCGGCATTAGGCGGTTATGCTACCATCGCAATAAATAATGCTAATATTTATACAGATATTGAACGAGAAAGAGAAACATTGAGCGCGGTTGTTGACCACACAAATGACCCAGTTCTGGTGATTGATGAAGATTCAAAACTTCTAATGATAAATAAGGCTGGGCGATTAGCTTTTAAGCTGCCGGATGCAAAGCTGAATGGCATCCCCATTCACAAGCTCATTAAGGATAAAGAAATTGTTCAATTTATTACCCAATCCCCAGATGGGCAAATTATTATGGAATCGGAGATTATGGTTGACGGCCGTGCCTTCCACGCTCAATTAACTTTAGTCCAGGGTGGTAGCCG
Source organism: Chloroflexota bacterium (assembly GCA_024223125.1). The sequence continues at coordinate 4,010 of JAAEOP010000985.1, read as the reverse complement.
TTCCATACTAATGCGAGAACTTTCCTGATCAGGCATTTTTCATTCCTAACCAAAAATGATGAGGAAGTACCGTCCGGCGCGACGTTACCTCTACTTTCCCCACCCTCATTTTATCTGAAATCTCCGTTGGATTAACCAGACAAAGCTCCGGCCAACGGCCGTATTTCTCCCAATAATACTCTACCGCCCGTTGCACTTTTTCTTCCAACGGTCGTTTCTGATCATCATCCAGCCACAACATGCCTATCTGCATTATGTCATCCTCCCACGCTTAATCTATTTCCACACCATCACCATTCACTCTAAATTGATTATCCTGAACGGCCGTGTTCCCATTTTGAGGCAATGAAATGGGGTGTGCCAGCAGCGGCCGTGAGCGCTGCCGGTGTAATGTTTGCAAAGCCAAATGAAGATCATAATCCCCAATATAAGCGGCCTGAAAATGAGTCGTCTCGCCATTTATATAGGCCAGAAAATCCCCCTTCCCCAATAAATACTTCGCCTGAGAATCATTTTTCCCGACGGCAGCTACAGCCTGAGAAGCATCGTTTACTCGCCCCACCAGACGAGCCGGTAAATTGGCCCGCATCAAACTGCTTAAATGAGAAGACTCTGGACGCTCTGTTGACATAAGAATATATATACCAGCCTCGCCACCTCGTTGGATTACTTGCGCCAAATCCGCTCGTACAGCCTCATCACCGTTTGCCAGCAGATTCATCACCTCATCAATTAGCACAACAATTCGCGGTGTTTGTAGTCGTTCTTCCTGTCGGTATTTTGTCTCCGCGACCAGAAATTTTAAATACTCGGCCAATTCCTCAACCCCATGAGCGACCGGTCCTAACATATGCGGTAAAAATGTTAAAGGGTCCAAATGAGGATGGTCGGTATGTTTTGACTTTTGGCTGACATCTAAAATGACAATCTGCAATTGAGATTGCTTGTATGCCAATGCCAAAGATAAACCAATGGCCCGTAATAAGGATGTCTTCCCGGCTTCATTATTGCCAGCAATGAGACAATGAGTTAAACCATCTTGCAAGAAATTAAATATGACCGGACGGCCGTCTTCATCTACTCCCAACGGCACACTCATTGCCGGCAACTCTGGCAAAATCGGCAGTAAATCTAGCAACGACACCGGTGGGTCTTCTGGCCGAGTTACAAAAAGCTGCCAGTTTCCATTTTCATTCACCAGCTTGCCATCTGGCACACCCAGCGCCAATAGCAAATCCTGGGTAATACCACGCAGCCGTTCCAAACCTGACTCCAGATGCGAATAAAAATCGAAGCGGATAGAGCGAGACTGTACACGTCCACCGGCAACTTGAGCCGGTATTTCATGCTGAGATAGTATCGAGTCAATCTGTCGCGATTGGATTTCTAACTGATGATTTAATCGTTGTTCATAAATATTTTTTTGTATATTTTCCTGGTCTGACATCTCTCCCTTCCTATTTTTTCCACACATCACACCTGCAATTCAACGTTAGACCATTTGTTCTAATTTATCGAAACAAAAAAGGACGGCAACACGGCCGTCCTTCACTCATTACCTTAGTGCCGGCCTACGCCGTCTGCCGCAGAACCATCATCACCTTGCCCTGTACTTGCACATCTTTGGGATCAACAAAAATCGGTTCCATTGTAGGATTGGCTGGCTGTAAACGAACTTGGTCCCCTTCATGGTAAAAGTATTTCAAGGTAGTGGTATCATCACTCAGCCAAACGGCTACCATATCGCCATTCCGGGCCGTATTCTCTTGACGCATAATCACAAGGTCGCCATCATTTACCATAGCGTCAATCATTGAATCTCCACTGACCCGCAGAGCAAATAAATCATCTGTCTTACCCGCTAGCATTGTACTGCTCAATTCGACCGCATCATCCTCATCATAAGATGCAAAATCATCGTGGCCTACTTCAATTGGTTCACCGGCAACAATGTTACCTAACAGGGGCACACGAATTAGATTTGCAACTGCTTCCACCATCGCATTTTGCACGGAACCAAATATCTCTTGCGATTTAGTTGTTAAACGCAGTCCGCGTGATACCTCAGCATCCCGCTCCAACAAACCTTTCTCTTTCAGTCGGGTCAGATTATAATTGACAACTGATGTGGAACTGATGTTAACCGCGCTGCCAATTTCACGAATGGTCGGCGGACGACCGTGACCCACCACATACTCCGCAATAAAATTCATCATGTTTTTTTGTCTGGTTGATAAGGGTTTTTCACTCATGATTCAAAACTCCAAAACTAATAACTTCACCAATCAAGTCACCAGCCACTATAAAATCGCTCATTTGTTCGCAAAGTATACACGAACACCTGTTCGGTGTCAACTTAAGTTAAAATGACATAATATGAACTTTGAAACAGTTACCTTTCCCAGCCGGCGCTCAAATGTTATTGCTACCAATGGTATTGTTGCTACAAGCCAACCCCTGGCTGCCCAGGCTGGCCTGGATATTTTGAAACGAGGGGGTAACGCAGTAGATGCGGCAATTACGGCCGTAGCCACTTTGTGCGTTGTAGAACCTTGCTCCACCGGCATCGGTGGCGATGCTTTTGGGCTTATCTGGATGGCTGATAAAAAGAAACTGTTCGGTCTGAATGCCAGCGGCCCAGCGCCCATGGGTTTAACGGCCGATCTCGTGCGCCAACATGGACATGAAACTTTTCCCGTCCGTGGCCCTCTTCCTGTAACCGTGCCCGGCAGTGTACGTGGCTGGCAAGCGGCTTTGTCTCGCTTTGGCACGATGGGATTAGACACATTGCTACAACGGCCCATAAGCTACGCTCAAAATGGATTCCCGGTCAGCCAACGAATCGGCATGAGTTGGCAGCGTTCCACCCACATCTTAAGTCAGCATCCCGATTCAAAGCGCGTTTGGCTACCACACGGCCGTGCCCCCTGCCCCGCCGAACGCTTTCAAAACCCTGAATTTACCCAAACCCTGCAAACCCTAGCTCAGGATGGTGACGATGCCATCTATCACGGCGACATTGCCCGGCAAATTGTGGATTGTGTGCGACAAGCTGGTGGCGTTTTAACCATGGAAGATTTAGCCAACTACCAGCCAGAATGGGTCAATCCTCTAGCCGTTCCCTTTGGCAACGGGTATGCCTTTCATGAAATTCCGCCCAATGGACAGGGTTTAACTGCTCTTATTGCCCTCAACCTGGCCCAACACGCCAATCTTGACCAGATGCCCTACGGCTCGGCCGATTATTACCATACCCTGATAGAAATCATGAAGTTGGCTTTTGCCGATGCTCACGCCACTATTGGCGACCCCCGGCAAGTGAATGTGCCCATCGCCGGACTTTTAAACCCCCGATACGCCCAAGAAAGAGCAATCCTGATCCAGCCCGATTCTGCTTTGCAGCCCACGGCCGGTAATCCCTCACCACATAGCGACACAGTTTACCTTTCTGTAGCCGATGCAGCCGGCAATATGGTTAGCTGGATTCAAAGTTTGTATATGGGTTTTGGCAGTGGTTTAACGGCCGGTACAACAGGAATTCAATTGCAAAATCGGGGCGCAAATTTCAGTCTGGTTCCCGGACATCCCAATGAAGCGGCGCCGGGCAAACGGCCGTATCACACCATCATCCCCGGCTTCATCACGAAAGGTAATCAGGCGTGGAGCAGTTTTGGCGTTATGGGCGGCTTCATGCAGCCTCAGGGCCATTTACAAGTGGGCTTAAATCTGGTGAAATACAGGATGGACCCACAGACAGCTCTGGATGCGCCTCGTTTTAACTGGCTCAAAGATAAAGTTGTGGCTCTGGAAGCGGCCGTTTCCAACAACATTCGTGGAGAATTAACCCGACGCGGCCACGATCTTTTTCCAGCCCATCAGCGAATACATTTTGGTGGAGGGCAGGTCATAGTACGCGATCCTGAATCTGGAGTTCTTATCGGCGGCAGCGAACCACGCAATGATGGCACGGCCGTTGGTTTCTAAAGAAGGATTTTGAAACTGAATCATAT
>JAAEOP010000984.1 GCA_024223125.1 Chloroflexota bacterium | reverse complement strand
CAGATAGAGATAAATTTTACGCAGAACCGAACGTTCTTCCACCGGATGGCCGCTGGAAAAATCACGTTGCAGCAACATCCAATGCGCCACCCAAACCACCGTTCCAACCAACAACTGGGCGCTGAAGTTGGCCACGGGTGTTCGCCAATTGACGCCGGTCGAAAGCTGCATTAACATTTGCAGTAAACCAACGGCTCCCCAGGTAGTCATAACCAGCCCCCCTAAGGAAAAAATCAAAAGATACACCCGCCGAATCCCCAGGTTGATCACCAGGGTCGATTCAAGCCGGCGATCAGAAAGCGGGCGAGCGAAGCGCCAATTGTAGATCCAAACCACTATCCAAATCAAAATCGCAATCAAATGCTCGGCGGCAGACAGGTCGTAGGGGTAATAATCAGCTCGAATACCGCCCACCAGAGCCAACAAAGCATTATCAAACAGGCGATAGACATTGCTGATGATAGGTGCCGCAGCAGCCGTCATTATGACATAAAAATAAAGCTGTCTTATCGGCGACTCGGCCTCTTCCGGGCTCCGGGCTACCAGACGCTGAGCCATCAGCCAGTGGAAAAGGTAGATGGGCAACCCAACAATAATCACCGCTAATAGCGAGGCGAGGCCAATAATTTGCCCCTGGCCGATACCTTCGCTGATAATCAGCCGCGCTAAGCCAATCACCGACCAAGAGACAGTAACCAGACTAATAGCGGCGACAAGGTAAAGATAAATGCGTCGTACAGTTAACATATTAAACTCCTAATGGGTTAGGGCCTAATCCTCGTCCACGTTCCAATCATAGCCCCAATAGGGATAAGGGAACTCAATTATTTTCCATTCACTTCCATCGCCGGTAGCACGCAGATAAACCGTATCGTCTGTGGTGTAACTGCTACT
>JAAEOP010000983.1 GCA_024223125.1 Chloroflexota bacterium | reverse complement strand
GGTCATAATTGTGTAAGAAAGGGGATACGACCAGCCAATTACAATGCCCTGGTTGATAGGACGGTAATTGATAATGCCTAACGGCCGTACTCTATCATCACCCGGCCAAAGCGGATTTGCCTGACGAGCCACCTCAGAACCATCTGATTCACCGCCATTATCCGTATCCGGATCACATGGCAGCGTACCATTATAAAGTTCATCAATGTTCACCAGATTATCCCGATCCAGGTCGCCTTGAGCGTCATTGCTGTTTGTATCCAGCTTACAGCGCGTTTCCCAATCATCCGGCATCTTATCATTATCCTGATCATTCAGAGCCGGCCCATCAATCCAGAAACCGCCATTCCATTCCCGCACCAGTGTGTTCCCCGGATTTGCCGGATCATCCACCCCGGTCAGAATACGGACGCCATACGAACCACCGATATCCGTCAGAGAATAATCCCAGCCGTAAATGCCATCGTCGGCCGCGCCATCATGATGCGCGCCATCGTCAAAGAGGAAAAAGAAGTCTGTCCCCCCTGGTTTTTCTACCGCAGCTATCACCAGCGCCCCTGGCAAAGTGCCGTTCCGCGTAAGCAGGGTGGCTACAATAGCTACCTCATCGCCGGCGCTGCCCTGGTTATTACTCAGTCCCAACAAGCGCCCTTCCAGGTGAACTGTAGATTGCAATGACATATTCATCATGAAATCTGTTTCAAATACAGACGGTGTATCGGGGACGTTTCCTTCACCATTTTTAGGAATGCAGAAATTGTATCTCGTTCGGAAATCCCAATCACCGGGGTCCGGATTGGTCACAATCAACACATCGTCATAAGCGGAATTGCGTATATCCCAATTAGCTGGCGGCGGCGGGTTGCTGCCGGGCGGGCTGATGGGGATCCAGGGTTGCCTTAAACCTGGTTGGCGCACTTCCACAAAGCGCTGGAACCCGCTGCAAAAGCTGTCGCTTTGCTTGCCGGCAACCACAAAGCGCATTATCTGCGCGCTGCCATCCACATAAGCAGACAATTGCTCCCAAGTATCGTCAGGCGTATTGAGGAAGTTCACATGGAAAACACGGGCGGCGTCTTGCGCTTGCGTATCGAAATCATCATACACATCCGCCAGACCCAACTGTCCCGGCAGATAGGGGGTTGACAACGCTTCGGCCATTTTCCCTTCAGGAATACCGGCTGCCAAAGCAGCCTGATAACGCAACGCCTGGTTTGATTTTATAGCCAGAAGCGACCCCGGTGTGGTGGGTACAGGCCGGTAAATGCCGCCTGTATCGGTTGCAATTTGGGCTAATAAGCTGCCTGGCGCTTCCGGCCCAAAGCCGATGGTATTGATCACGACGCCGGATGAGATTAGTTCGCCTTGCACATCGGCATAAAGGCGATTGACATTTTCTTCGCCGTCACTTAACAAGAAGATGTATTTGGGATTTGTGTTTGTGGGCACAGCCAGTAGTTGATTCTTGGCGTCCACTAACGCTTCCCCAATAGGCGTCCAGGCTCGCGGCGAAACGAGATCAATGGCGTTTTTTGCGGCCGTGATCGTACCCGGTGTCACCACATTGGCACGCGGTAATAATGTACGAATATCGAGCGGACAATTGCCGCTACCGCCCGGTAATCCACAGCCCGCAGGATTGTCTTGCGCCGAAAAGTCCGTGATTAAGATACGATCCCCATCGCGTAAAAGATCCGCTTCCACTTTACCGGCTCGCTGCGCCAGGATGTACCGCTTGCCTTCGCCAACCACATCTTCGATATCCATTGAACCAGATGCGTCAAAGACAAGAGCGGTGTCGCTGCTGCCTGGGTCTACATAGAGCAGTGAATTTAATTCGGTATCACAGATTGACCCGTTCAGGCAAACCTGGTGGTCTACAAAGGTTGTGCCCGCCGGTTGCGTTGGCGGCAGAATGACAGTCCAATACTCATCGCCGACTTCCATAAAATCGCCGGATATGGTCATGGGGCTGCCTTCGGCGTCAAAACTGAAAGCGCTGGCTTCTAATCCTCTTACCGCTGTGCCGCCGCTTGTTACTTCGAATCTTTCCAGATAAGCGATGGGGCTGGCAGGATCGCCTACAAGAGCGAAATTGGTTTGTCGTGGTTCCAGAATATTGAGCGCCGGGTTTACGCAGGTGAAGGTGATGTCAAAATCGTAGTTGTTACTGAAACTGTTGACAACGGCCGCTATCTGATTATGCGTACCAAAGGCGGCAAAAGTGCGCGTAAAGTCTTCGCCTATCCAAGCAGAGCGCAACAAGGATGGGCCAGATGTGTCCGCGGCCATGATATTGATGCCTAACGTAGCGCCGCCGGCGCCATCCACATCTACTTGCAGGTACGGGCAGCCGGATTGCGGCGTTACCTGGAAGTAGCGGGCAGCCCAATCGTCGGGGGTGCTGCTGGACCAATTGTTACTGCCACCGGACATAGTGACGTTTTGGGTAAACGTCTGGTTACTAAAAGAATCATCATCGGTGTCAGAGTAGACCAGTTCCGGCTGGGTAACCGGATCGGCCCAATCTCTGGCCCATAATGAAGCGAAGAAGTTCAGAAACAGATCTTCTTTGCTCAAATCGTTGCTAGACAAAGCAGGTATAACGGTATCTAAAACGTAAAGAGTGTTTTGATTGTCGCATTCTTCATAATGATCATACATGGGGTCAATATGGTAATTGGCATCGCCGGGCGAACCAAGAACGCCAAGCTGCTGGGTCCAGTAGTGCAAAAAGAGATTGCTGTACCCTTCTTCATACATGCTGGCCATGGCGTTGTATGATCCCACTTGATAGCCGGCGTCAATGGTTGCGTCAACAGAGTTGGAACCCAGATCGGCATACCCTTCCACAAATTCTGAATTGCTCGGGTAGTTGGGTTTCCAACTGCTATAACAGCCGCTGTCGTAACTGTACTGCAGGTAATGTTGGGCTTCATGGTAAACGGTGCGTTGTCCGCCGCCGTTGCGTACCATGGGTGAATCTATGCCAATGTTGCAGTTACCGGAGCTGGCCCAATAGGCGATGCCGCCCCAGCCAACACCATCTTCCATTTGTACGTTGACATTGTTACCGCAACCGGTGTCGTAAAGATGGTGACCAGAATCGGCAAAGAAACGCTGCCACGCTTCTTCAAACCATTGGGCTACTTGTGTCGCTTCAGCATCTGAGTTTATCCAATGCTGTAAGGTGACTGGATTGCCGTCTACGGTACGCACGGCTTCGGTGGTGTCTTTGGTGTACCAAACAGTGATGGATTTACTTGTGCCGTCAACGGTGAAGTTGCGGACGATGCACTCGTCTAAGGTAATGCCATCAATAACAGGGCCGCCACTACAGGGGGCACGATGTGTGTTACGGCCGTTTAATTCAATTGTCTGCGATGAGTCTGAAAGCTCGGAGTGAACGTGTTCATCTTGTAGGTGTGATGGAAGAGTGTGGGGGTTGCTATTTGTGTGGAGGTGTGTTGAGGATAAAAGTGGTTCTTCTTTTTCTACAGTTACATTGTTAGCATATGTTGCTTCTGGCATACTTCCCAAATTTGTGATGAATAGGAGCAACACTCCACATATCAATAGAAAGAACAAGGGGCGAACATTTGCTGTACGCATCGGTTTACAGTTCTCCTTAGGTCAATGACCTGTCATATAGGATAACGGTGTATGCCAGGGAGTTAATCCTAAAATATTTATAAAGGGGGTGGCATAAAACTCATCTGTTAATGTGCCATCTTTATTATAATACAAAACAGAAAACTTTTTCGATGTTTTCATCTTTACAGCAGCGTAGTGCCGCGAGACAATAACAGATTAAAGTCAGGAACGGATTGGGGTAGACGGCCGTACCCCTCATCACCCCACCCCGCATCACCTCATCCCTTTTACGGCTCACGATTAACGGACAACTCGTGCCATTGGCGTACACCAAATGGTGTCAGTACATAATTTTGTAGTTGGGGGCTGACCAAAACAGATCTTAAACTATGGCTGAGAAAGACGACAGGGGCATCGGCCGCAACCATATCTTCAATGGTCTGGTACATTTTCATGCGGGTGGGGATGTCCCTTTCTACGCGGGCCTGTTCCAGTAAAGTATCCAGGTTGGGGTTGGCGTAGCCGCCAATGTTTTGACGCGAACGACTGTGATACAACACATCTAAAAAATTCTGCGGATCGGGGTAGTCGGCGCACCAACCGCTTTGGTAGATGTGCCCCACATTGCCGGCATAAAGTTCATCGTAAAAGAGAAACGGGTCTATGACATCGGGCAGGATGGTGATGCCGAGATTTTCTTGCCACATGGTGGCTACGGCCGTGACAAAATCGCCCACGTCCCCATACCCCTGCGTACTGTAAGTTAATATTGGGAATTGAGACATGTCGCTGTAACCGGCTTCGGCCAAAAGCTGCCGCGCCTTTTCCGGGTTATACGGGTAGCCCCGTTCTGGGTTGACTGTGAAGCCGGGCATTCCTGGCGGTAGGGAACCGACGGCTGGCAGCGCATTGCCATCGGAAAAGGTTTCGATGAGCAGTTCTTTGTCCAGTGCATAATTAAAAGCGCGGCGCACACGCACATCGTCGAAGGGGGGTAGTTGATTGTTCAGGCCAATGGTTGAGGTACACATGGCTACGGCCGTGTGCAGTTCATCGTAAAAGCGGCTGTTGGGGTCGCGGGCGCGTTCCAGGTTTGCCCCGCCGATACCGACCATGTCAATTTCTCCTTGCTCGTAATCGCCCAAAGAGATGCTCGGCCCCAGGTTAATGACCACATGTTCTACAGCGGCCGTTTCCAAATAATAATCAGCAAAACGAGCCAACAGCATCAGGTCGTCATCGCGCCAGGTTTGTAATGTGAAGGGGCCAGAGCCGTTAGGCTGGTGTTCCCAGTCGGGGTCGGCCACATTATCTTGGTCTACAACAAAGGCGACGGGATAGGCCATCTTTTGCAGAAAATAGACGACTGGTTCACGCAGAGTCACTTCCAGGGTGTATTCATCAAGGGCGCGTAAACCGCTGATATGGTCGATCTGACCAGACAATTTTTCCTGGATGCCAGCAATGTCACCTAAATAGGTTTGGGCGGTGTCTGAACCGGTAGCGGGATCGGCGGCGCGTTCCCAGGAGTAGATGATGTCTTGTGCGGCCAGAGGACGGCCGTTATGAAACAGTGCGTTCTTGCGTAAATAAAAAGTATAGGTCAGGCCATCGTCACTTACCGTCCAACCGGCAGCCAATTCAGGCTGAACCTGCATTTGTTGGTCCAATGTAACCAATCCACTGAAGATGTGCCCCAAAGCGCTATCTGGCCCGCCATGCGTCAACGCCGGGTCTAGTGTGCGTGGTTGGCCTCCATTGAGGAAGATGGCGTTTTGGCGCTCTACTTCGGAGGGTGTGGCCGTGTCGTCCGGTTGCAGCGCTTGATCAACCAGCCGGCAGCTCAGGGTTAAGAAGAGAAGGAGGAGATAAGGGAATAAGGAAGTAAGAGAGCGAAAATAAGTCTGTTTATTCATATGAATGGGCTTATTGTTTTCGGGAACGTTTTTGTACAAAGATGAGACCGATGGCGAGAAAGGGGAGTAGGGCCAGATTGCAGAGACCGGGTTTTGCGGCCGCCGGTTCAGATTCGGCGGCGGAGGAAACGGCCGTAGCAGCCGCGGCTGGCAGTGTGGCTACATTTTGAGCCGCCTCCTGGGGGAT
>JAAEOP010000982.1 GCA_024223125.1 Chloroflexota bacterium | reverse complement strand
GCTGTCTTGTTGGGCCACAATTTCCCCATCCTCTCCCAACAGATGCAGGAAAACTGAATAGTTGGCCGGGAACACCGCTTCTGTTTGCCAGATGAGGGTCAGATTGAGGGAAGCATTGGCTTGATTTATTTCCGCACCGGCCAACTGCACCAATGCCGGATTGCCAAATTGGGCCTGACGCGGCTGCTCAATAGGGGGCAGATCGGTTTCCAACGGCCACGTTTCCACTATGACCTCTTCTGGCAAGGTAACGGCCGTATCCCCAGAATTAACCCCCTGTCGTACCCGCCGCCATTCACCCGTTTCCGGATCAGCCAGAGCCAGACGCAGCCAGTAATTGCCGCTGGCCGCCTGGGCAGGAGTGGTGAGGGTTGCACGGCCGTGAAGCAACTCTCCCGCCTGCCATTGTGAAACGGGATAATCCGGCCGCGTCAAGGTGGTGATCGTTTCCGCTGATAGTTGGTTTGACCCATCCAAAAGCTGCACAATCAATTGTGAATTGGGCGCATCCCCGGCAGCCTGCCAATACACATCCAGCGTCAGGGGATGGCCGGGACGATATGGGCCTGGTTCAACCCCGTAGCCAACCAGGGTAACGCCTGGCCAATTGGCCTGTTTGGGGTTGTGTTCGGGCAAATCAGCGGTGTCGGCGGTGGAGTTGGGCAAAATGGTTAAATCGGACAGCAGCAAGAAACTGTGTTCGCCGCTGTTAGTAGGCACAAAGCCGTCCACTCCCCAGTTAGAAATGTTTAGCCAGAATTGATATGTGCCGGGTGGGAGACCGGCGGGTAGGGGGAAGGAATACAGCCGGCGTACCCATTCTCCATCTGTCCAGCGATCATAGGGATATGGTTTCCACAGCGGCCAATCTTGCTGATGCCACACCTGCCCCTGCTCATCTGTCACGGTTAGCTGAAGCTGATAATGGTCGGAATTATTTTGACTGCGTGACCAGGTGAAAATGGGGAACCAATCACTGCCGGAGAGTACGGCCGTATCCGACCCAAAATCTATACCCTGAAGCTGCAACCCCCCTTCCCAGGCTACCTCAAGGGGCACGGCCGACTCTGTCAAATCAGTGACAACAATGTCTGGTAAATAGAGGTTGACACTGTTCCGCAGCCACATGCTGGGGAACGACTGCTCTTGCCAGGAGTACCATTTCTCAGCAGCCCAATCGACCAAATATGTACGGGGGAAGCCGGTGCGCGGCGTCGGTTGGCCCACAAACCAGAGCCGGTTGGCATGTTGGGCTGCTTCCGCCAAATCCGCTTCTGCCTGAGTTATTTCTAGTTGTCCATAGAGGGGCACGGCCGTGACTGGCGCCAGACCGTCATAATAGAAATCAAATGTAAACCTAATCAACGTGTCATGCAAAACCACCAGATCATCCGCTTCAGTTACGTCGCTCAGGTATTCAGCCAGCCCACGCACATCGTCCCGAATGAGTTCCGGGGATGTGAATTGCGCCCGCAGCCAACTTAGCTGGCCGGCGACGACGAGCAGTCCCCAAAGTAACAGAAACCGGGTAGCCCATTTTTGCCAGACAGATTGTTGGGGGGGGGCAGGGATGAGTCCGGTCATGCCTACGGCCGTCAATAGCAAAAATGGTGGCAGACCAATTAACAAATGGCGGGTTCCGTTGTACAGCGGATTGATGAGAGACAGTAGCAACATCATTCCCAGAGGCACAAATTGATAGCCTAGGAGGATCAGCGCTCTTTGGCGATTGCGCCGCCAGCCGATGATGATGCCAAGGATGGCTAATAAGACGACCGGCGCCACCCACCAGACTGGATGGGTTAGACTGCGGCTCATGCCCACAGAAAAGGCGCTCAATCCATTAGCCATAAATTTGGCCAGGGGCACATCATGAAAATCTACTTGCCGGCCGGCCAGAAAACGACTTAGGGCAATGTTCACCACCGGAATAAGCAGCATAGTCATCACCAATAAACCAACCCACAGCCGCCAATGATTGGAGATTAGAGATTGGAGATTGGAGATTGGGGAATTTCTAATCTCCAATCTCCAATCTCCCAACTTATAAATCCCCAACACCAGAACGCCATACGCAAAAACGAAAAAGCCAAAGTAATGGGTGTAGATGCCCAGCAGTGTGGCCGCCAACCATAAAATCAGCCAGGGCCAACGACGGCCGTGCCGCCTCAACACAAACTGCCACAATCCATATACTGCCAACAAATTCAAGGTTAGCAGCAGACTGTAATTGCGTAACACCTGTACCTGCCAGACGTGAAAGGGGGAAACGACCGTCAACAAAGCGGCCGCCAATCCTACCCGCCAATCATAGGTTAGTCGTCCCAAATTAAACATGAGGGGAATGGCAAACAGACCGGTGGCCACACCCACAAACCGCAGCGTGAAAACCGCTTCACCGGCAGCTCGCCGCCACAGATGCAGCAGCAAAAAGTAAAAGGGGGGATTGGTGTCTTGGGTGTCAATACCATCTACGGTGATGACGTTTTGGAACAGATCGGGGAGAGATTGGCGGGCGCGGTACAGGCTGAGACCTTCATCGCTCCACATAGATTGGCCATCCAACGCATAAATGCGAACGCCAAAACCGGCCAGTATAATGAGCAGTAAAACGATTCTGGCCCAACGAGGCACGGCCGTTACCTGTTCCTTATCCTGCTTCATGGCACGGCTTCAACCTCAACCGTTTGCAACAAATATTCTTCACCCACTCGTTGCCCGGAGGCCAGATCGTAAAATCCCACCACCAGATCGTAGGTTCCGGGGGAGATATCGGGGGGGAGGGGAAACGGCCGTTCATCCACCACCAGCTCACCTTCCGTCCACCAGGAAGTGGGGTACCAGCCATCTATTGGCGACCCATCTGCCTGGGCAATGATTTCATCAGATTGGGGGTCGCGCAGATGGACAAAGGTTTGCAAATCCTGATTAACAGGCGTGGCAACGCCCCAACTGAGTTCGATGGTTTCTTGTGTGCCGGGCTGCCAGACGTCGGCGGCCGTGTAATCCAACAGTTGAATATTGCCGGCTTCAACCAGCAGTTCAAGTGGGTCGGGCGGGTCCGCAATCTCCAGACGAATGTCATTAACAAATGTTTGCGATAGCAAGTCGCCATTGGTACTAAATGCCGGCAGTCGTTCATTTAGTTCCTCATCATACAGAGCTACTTCCACTGTATACAGTATCGTTTGGGGCGGATTTTGCCACACGGGGGCACGCACAATATCACAAAATGCCGTTTCTGGTATCCAGACGGAGGTAGGAAAACGTCCCAGACCTGGATAGGTGCGGCGGTTGGTAGTTAGATTGTTGTCCGGCCCCACGATGTGCAGCAGAATGGTCAGGTCGCGCTCTGTTTGCGCCAACGCCCGCCAGCAAATCTCCACTGCCACATTTTTACCGGCCTCCACCGAGCTGGCAACGGGTTGGGCGCTGAGTAGTTCAGCAACGGGCTGGTTGGCTGTGGGGCCAAAAAAGATACCCAATGATTGGGGTAGTTGAGCTACCTGATCTGTGGTTAACGGCCGGGGCAAACTAAACGCCGCTCGCATGGTAGTAAACGGCCCCAATAAAGCCAGCAACCCCACCATCACGCACATAAATGCCGGCAGCCGGGGATGAATAGCTCGCCAGCCGATAATCATAAAAAGAGAGGTGGCGGTGATGGCGGGGAAAACGAGACGGCCGTAAGGAGCAATGACCCGGTGCATCCAATATTCCAAAAAGATCATGACAGTTAACAACCCGGCCGCTAGAATAATCATGAGAACGGCCGTTGTCATTTCTTCGTCAGTGTGTTTTTGCGGCCGCCAACGGTAGACTGTCCAAAGTAACCCGACCACAGCTACGGCCGCGGCCAGCCCCAGCAAATCATACACCCAGCCATCCGGCCGAATCGTCCCCCAGCCATAAGAAACCCAATAGGAGCGAAACACTTCCAACCAGCGGGGGATGAAATCGGCAAGCTCTTCGGGATCATTGATAGCCCAGGGAGTCGCATCATGGGTTTGCAATCCCAAAGGAGAACCATACAGCAGCCAGGCACGGATAAACCACCAACCGGCCACGGCAAAGGTGCTGCCACCCAAGAGCAGGCCATTGATGAGGGCTTGTTTATGGTGTCGGCCGTTAACATGCCACACCCACAACCAGCCCAGTCCAATCGGCACAATCAACACAAAAGCGCTCACCTTAGCCAAAATCGCCAACCCCCATACGCCGCCAATGCCGATGGAAAGCCAAACCCCGCCGCCGCGCCGCACATACATAGCCAGCAGCCACAAAGTTAATGTGCTGAGGGCGGCGGCGGGAATATCATTAGAAGCCACACTGCTGATGTAGATGAGTTGGGGGGTGACGGCCGTTAGAAAAACTGTCCCTAAAGGGATGACATAAGAGTCCGGTGTCACCTGCCGCGCTAACCCATAGACGCTGATGAGCAGCAGCGCTCCAAAAGCCAGGGCAATGCCACGAGCCAGGTACAGAGCCAACCATCCCCCAGCTAACGGACTGGCGTCGCCAGGATAATGAATGGCCCGGTTATCATTGTCGGGCAGGATACGCGGAAAGGGTCCCACAAAATGGGGGTTTTCCCGATATTCGGCCGTAGGATTAGCCGTGTCAATGAGACGCGCCGGAATGGAGGCCAGTATGTAAAAAAGGGGTGGCTGGCTGGCTTCTTGCTCAATGGCTGTTTCCCAGGCAGTCTCATCCTGAGGCGGAAATCCATTGCCGTCGGCCAGCCACAAGATGTAGGCAAAATGCTGGCTTTCATCTGGCCCTTCAAAAGGAGGGACACGCCAGATGGTAATAACGCCTAATAACAAGAAAACAGCTAAAGCCAGGATGAGAGGTTGACGGCCGTGCCCCCAACGTTGATGATCAATGTTATGATGTCTCATATTCAAGAATAGTTGTTTGTCTATGGACGATTTTGCAAATCGTGCTACATATGAACCATACCGAAAAATTCATCTCCAAGATGGTAATTTTAACGGGGGGATGGTTAAATGCAATGTATGTAACCCAAACTATTAGTTTGCGCCGAACATACTAACAGTTTGTTCTACATTGTTTGTCACAAAACATAGTAAGCTGGTGTTAAGAAGAAAGGATACCTATCAAACTATCTATTTGCGAAAAAGGAGTTAACCAATGATCAAAAATCGAAAGAACCTCATCCTCTTAGCCATTGTACTTATCATCGCCAGTGTAGGACTGGTGGCTTTTGCCATGCAGCCTTCCGCCCGCGATATGCTGGTAGATGCCCTGGATACAACCGAAACGATTACCGATGGACATGCCATCGCTGAATTTGAGGCAGAAATGCCCGACGAAAGCGGCAGCGGTACGGTGGAAGCGTGGGGCAAGTTGGATGTTGGCCCCAATGGGGAACCTGCTTTCCGCGCCGAAGTGCTGGAAGCTAGTTTAGGGGAATTTGTAGGGGTAACGGCCGTGTCCGACGGAACCAATTTCTGGCTGTACAACCCTACTCAAAACAAAGTCCTCACCGGAACCTATGAAGAGTTGGCTGTCCTCATTGCCGACCAGATGGAAGGGCGCGATTATGACCTGCCCGACCATGCAGAGTATGAAGGTGACTGGGATGAAAGCGACATCCCCGAAACGTCTGCGGAAGCGGTGGATAAATTGCTGGAATATTTCACGGCCGAACGGAACGGCAACGCTGATATTGGCGGCAGCCGCGCCCTGGCTTTGCGTCTTATCCCCATCCCCGAACAGATGCCGAATGAAGTACGTGCGGCTGGAGGTTACTTAAACGTCTGGCTGCGTCCGGCTGACCGCGCCCCGCTGGGGGTAGAGTTGGCTGAGAGCGTGGCGGGTTACGGCCGTATCATCGCCCTGGAACTGGAAATAAACCAGGGTGTAGATGAGGCCCTGTTTACCTTTGACATTCCGCCAGGCACAGAGATCATCCCCATTTCCGATCTGGAACTGCCCGAAATGGAATCGCTTTCCGCCGAAGATGCGGCCGCGCAGGCAGAGATTGATTTGCTGGCGCCGGCTGTTTTGCCGGAGGGGGCGACATTGGTGGACACGGCCGTTGTGCGTGGCGCCATCGTGCAGCAGTACAGCCTGCCAGAGGGAAACAGTTTCACCGTCGCCCAGGGCAAAACGGAAGCCAACATGACCCCTGATGACGGGGGCGAAGCTGTCAATGTGCGTGGTGTGGACGGGATGCTCTTTGCTTCTGAAGAAGGTCAACGCGCCCTACTCGCCTGGACGGAAAACGGCGTCCAATTCTGGGTCGGCGGTGACTTGACGCCGGAACAGGCGATGGAAATAGCAGAATCGATGGAATAATATAGTTGTTCAGATAATGTTTTGGACGTTAGATTGGTTCAATCTGGCAGATTGAACCAATCTCCAATCTCTCTCCCCATGACCGACACCATCAAAATAACCAATTTAGAACGCCGCTTTATGCGCGGCGAAACGGCCGTGTATGCACTGCACGGCATTGATCTCACCATCCAGGCGGGTGAATTTGTGGCTTTGGTTGGCCCCTCTGGTTCTGGTAAATCTACTCTGCTCAATTTGCTGGGTGGGCTGGACCGGCCCAGCGACGGCGAATTGTGGCTGGACGGGTTGGCGTTGCACGACGCCGACGAAAAGCAGCGTACCCGCCACCGCCGCCAACGGGTGGGGTTTATTTTTCAAAGTTTTAATTTGCTGCCCCGGTTAACGGCCGTAGAAAACGTAGCCATTCCCCTGATGCTCAACGGCGTCGGCAAGGCGGAACGGGAAAAAGAGGCCAGTGTGCTGCTGGAAAAGGTCGGGCTAGGCCAGCGACTGGAACATTACCCCAGCGAACTATCCGGCGGCGAGCAGCAGCGGGTAGCCATCGCCCGCGCCCTCATCCACAGCCCCAGCCTCATCCTGGCCGATGAACCAACCGGCAATCTGGATTCTGCCACCGGCCAGGAAGTTATGGCCTTGCTAAAAACCCTCAACGAAGAACAAAACATCACCCTGATTCTGGTGACACATGATGAGGAAGTTGCCGCCTTTGCCGGCCGGACTGTGAGATTGCGAGACGGCCGGGTGGATGGCATTGATGACCGACGACGGAATACGGAATACGGAATACGGAATACGGAATACGGACGACCGTCCTCCCTTTCTTTCAAAGATATTTTCCGCAGCGCCACCCGCAGCCTGCGCCGCCGACCGGTGCGGAATATTCTCACGGCCGGAGGGGTGGTTATTGGCATCATTACGTTGGTGGCCATGGTTTCTTTTGGGGTGGGGGTGCAAAAGGAGGTGCAGCGCAATTTTGAGACGATTGGGCTGGAAAATATTTTTGTCAATGCTGAATTTGAAGAGACTGATGAGTTTGATCCCTTTGCGCCGCCGGAACCGTTACGGCCGTTGACGCCTGCGGCCGTAGAGGAAATCAAACAACTAAACGGCGTTAAAGAGGTAACGCCCGTTCTCAGCTTGCCGCGCGGCATCAATCTCAATTTAGTAGTGGGGGAAGAAACAGCCCCGGTGCGCGTTTCCGACGATGGCGAGGGCCGTTTTGGTTTTGGCGACAGTACCGAATTGTTAGCCGGTGAAAGTGTGTTGGAAGGGGAAACACAAGGTATCGTCCTCCTTCCCGGTTTGGCCGATAATTTATTGGATGAGGGTGAGGCTTACGATGATTTGATCGGGCAGCCGGTGGTGTTGAATGTGGAACTGCCGCGCGGCGAAAGCCAGGATTTCCCCAGCCGCATTGTGGGGGTACGCAATGGCTTTGGCAGCCGCACGATTGATATGGGGTTGGCCGAACGAGAAGCTATCTCTACCTGGTGGTTTGGCCAGCCGGACCTGTTGCAAACTGAGGGGTATGATTTAATCATTGTCCGCGCCGATAAGTTGAGTGTGGTTCCGGCCGTTATTGAACAGATTGAGACGATGCAGTTTGCGCCGCAGTCGTTTGACGCTATTTTGGATGCGGCCAACCAGGTGTTGTCTTTGCTGCAGGCGTTGTTGGGGTCGGTGGGGGCGTTGGCGCTGCTGGTGGCGGCGTTGGGAGTGGCTAACACGATGATGATGGCGATTTACGAGCGCACCCGCGAAATTGGCGTCTTAAAAGCGCTGGGCGCATCCCGGCGGGAAATCCGGCTGCTGTTTATGGTGGAAGCGGGCTTGATTGGTTTGATTGGCGGTATTGTGGGGCTGATTTTGGGGGCCGGATTGGGGCGATTAGTAGACTACATTGCCCACCGTTACCTGATTAACGAAGGGGTGACGGGGGTGGGGCTGCTGTCCATTATTCCACCCTGGCTAGCGTTGGGGGCGTTGGCTTTTGCGGCGTTGGTAGGCATTGTGGCCGGGCTGTACCCGGCCGCCCGCGCCGCCAAATTAGACCCCGTTACCGCCCTGCGCCACGAGTAGGGGCGGGACAGGCGGTCAATACCTTCGCCAAACGTTTTACCCTTTCTCTCGCCTGTCTCGCCCAGATGCACGGCCGCCTGTTGGGGGCGAGACGGCGCGGGGAGAAGGTGATTTGTTTCCGTCACCGCCATACCGCGCCGTCCCGCCCCTACGATATATGTTGGGGTGGGGCGAATATTTTTGCGGCGACCGCACTAACGCGCGAGGGGCGGGATTCCGCTACCACTCGTCCGCCTAGCCAGAGGCCAGTGGATTATTGAGATGGGGGACGACGCGCCACCACCACCCGGAAACCGTAGCCGTTGTAGCGTTCCGTCGGATGATCGTGACCACGATAAGCCGCGCGAGTGGCACCCTGAGTGTTGAGCCACGAACCGCCACGGACGACACGTCGGATATTTTGGCCGCCACTCAAATTTTCACGGCCGTCATTCCCCCGGTAAGGCTCTTGAGAAACGTACTGCGTCTGGCACCACTCCCACACATTGCCACTCATATCCTGCGCTCCACAGTCGGCTGCGCTGTGGGGGAAAGAACCTACGGCCGTTGTTCTCCCCACTTCTGCCTCCTCCGAATTTACAATGCCATCTTGCCATTCATCGCCCCAAGGGTATTTGCGGCCGTCGGTATGCCGCGCCACCCGTTCCCATTCCGCTTCTGTGGGCAGCCGGTACGGCTTCCCCGTTTTGGCGCTTAACCAGTTACAGTAAGCCAGCGCCTCATACCAGCT
>JAAEOP010000981.1 GCA_024223125.1 Chloroflexota bacterium | reverse complement strand
GCTTCACCAGAGATTGATAATAGTCTGGTATGTTCCCTATCTTCATCCACAAGATAAATCCAGGCGCTTCTATAACCGAGGATAGTTTGAATTTCTTGTTGTAAAGGCAATGTAATTTCAGCATAGGTTCTGACCTGCTCCAGCTTATGGGAAAGTCGCGCCAGGGAACGCATTTTTTCTTCGCTTTCTTGCAGAGCTATATCTGCCCGCTTACGCTCAGTAATGTCGCAGGCAACGGCTAAAATGACCGGTTGATTGCCGTATTCAACATACCGGCTGTTAATTTCTGTGGGAATCAGCACACCATTCCGCTTTATCTGGGTTGCCTCAAAGACAATGTGGCCTCCTTCTTGCTGTAATTTTTTCATACGTCCAGGCGTTCCAGCCACATCTTTGGGAATGGACATATCTTTGACGTGCATCTGTAACAATTCTTCTCGGCTATACCCCAGTCGTTCACAAGCAACCTGATTGACATCCAGGAAACGGCCGTGTAAATCATGAACAAAGATAGCGTCGCCAGTAGAGTTAAACAGAGTGCGATACCGGCGCTCTGACTCTAGCAGTTCTTCCTCTGCCAGCTTGCGCTCGGTAATTTCTTGCCGCAGCCGAGCGTTTTGTTCCTTAAGCTTTGTTTGCAAATCTTGAAGGGTTGGTTGGGGGGGCTGTATTGGTTTCTTCCATTTGATTTCGGGATGAGTTCATTTCATCGTCTCCTCCAAATTGACAATGGTGTGTTACGGGTTCATTGTAGCATAAAGTATTTGGATTGACGGTTACATCTTAGTACCGTCTCCCGCACAAATCTCGCAGCGCTCTGGGGCTTACGTTATAATCGCTTCATACTACCACCAAGACCTGCGAGGTTTTTAAAACCTCGCAGGTCTACTCGAGGAGCAGTTATGAGGCCCCCACAATTTGTCGCCAGATGGAGCAAAATTCAGCAAAAGGAAACGGCCGTATCCCAATCCCACTTCAACGACATCTGCCAACTTGTCGGCCATAAACCGCCCATCGAACATGACCCTGGCGGACAAAATTTCTCCTTTGAAGCCCATACCGTCAAACCAGACGGCAGCAAAGGATTTGCCGATGTTTTTTACCGTGACAAATTCATCTGGGAATACAAAGGGCCGCATAAAGATTTAGATAAAGCGCACCGCCAACTTCAACTTTACCGCGAAAGTCTGCACAATCCCCCCCTCCTCATCACCAGTGACATCCATACCATCATTATCCATACTAACTTCACTGGCTACCCGACCATCAAACACACCATTACTTTTGATGATATTCTGAGCGGTGATGGGGTGGAAAAGTTGCGCTGGGCTTTCTTTACGCCAGACAGATTTACGCCTGAAAAGACACGGCAAAACATTACCAAAGCCACGGCCGACACCCTTCTAAACGTCGCCGAGCAGATGAAAAAACATCGTGATGTGTTGGGTGTGGGTGCGTACAGCAATGAGCAGTTAGCCCATTTTTTGGTGCGGCTGCTCTTTGCCCTGTTTGCCGAAGATATGGGGCTGCTGCCCGATAATTTGTTTACCAAAATTGTGCAGGCGCGGGGCGGCAGCTATGCCGATTTGCAACCCGTTTTGCGAGAACTGTTTGCCAAAATGCGCGGCGGGGGCACATTTGGCATGTGGCGCATTCGTCATTTTGACGGCACATTGTTTGACGATGATTTTGTGCCCGCCATCCCGCATGATTTGGGGCGGGCGCTGTTGCAAGCGGCCGAACAGGATTGGTCACAGGTAGACCCTTCGATTTTTGGCACCTTGTTTGAGCGGGTGATTGACGAGGGCAAACGGGCGCAGTTAGGGGCGCATTACACCAGCGAAGCGGATATTATGCTCATAGTGGAGCCGGTGTTAATGGAACCGCTGCGCCGCAAATGGGATACTGTGCGGCGAGAGTCTCAGACCTACGAGGTTTCCACCGCCGAGACCTGCGAGGTTTTCAAAACCTCGCAGGTCTCTGGCCTACCAAACCTCGCAGGTCTAATAAGGAAGATTACCCATGAGTACAAAACTACAGCTAGATACTCACTATCATATTTACCAACGTGGCAACAATCGCCAAACCATCTTTTTTAAGCGGGAAAACTATCTACACTTTATGCGCCTGTATGCCAAATACATTGTGCCAGTAGCGGCTACCTGTGCTTACAACTTGCTGCCCAATCACGGACATATTGCAATTCGTACTTTTAGTGAAACGGAACAGAGAGCTTTCCATAAACAGACCTGCGAGGTTGGCAACCGAAGGTCGCTTGAAACCTCGCAGGTCTTGCCGTTCAAATTGAAGGAACCGTCACGCCAGTTCTCCCATTTGTTTAACGCTTACGCTAAAGGCATTAACAAACAGGAGCGACGCACCGGCGGCTTATACGAGGGACGATTCGGCCGTAAATCCGTTACCTCCGCCCACTATTTCTACAACCTCATTGTTTACATCCACCGCAACCCGCAAAAACATGGCTTTATAGACGATTTCCGCAATTGGCCGTATTCCTCTTATCAGGCTCTTGTGGCAGATAAACCAACGCGGGTGGAGCGCACGGCCGTACTCAACTGGTTTGATAGCCTGGATGGGTTCGTTGAAGCCCACCAATCAGACGCCGATGAACGGTTGATTACCCATCTGATTGAGGATAAATATTAGAGACCTGCGAGGTTTTCAAAACCTCGCAGGTCTAAACGTAGCGAATGAAATCAGAACCGACTTCTCCAACAGCAAATGTACGTCATAGCAGCTTTCTGAGTTTTTGGGCGGCCGTTGCTTTGGGCAGCGCTGTTTCAGTAGGCTTAGGCGTCTACTTGTTAAATGGCCCCATCTTCCGTTTAGTCGGCCGTCAGACGCCAGGCGCTTACTTATTAGCCTTGCTCTTTTTTGTACCTATCGTTTTGACATTGGCAGAGCGTGCGGCCGTTTATCCTGGCTCCGGCGGTCTTTTTAATCTGGCAAAACGTAGTCAAAATATCTTCATCTCCTTCACTGCTGGCTGGTTATTGTTAGGGGGCACACTATTTCTGGGAGCAATATTGGCCTGGGGAGCCGGACAATATCTACAAGTGGGTCTGGCGAATTATTTTGATCTTGATCTTAATCCAACAGCAATTGGCCTTACCCTCGTTTTGCTTGTGACCCTCAGTCAACTTTATGGTTCTACGGCCGACTGGCGCAATCGTACCATTTTCATTTTTGGGGCTATTTTACT
>JAAEOP010000980.1 GCA_024223125.1 Chloroflexota bacterium | reverse complement strand
GGTTCCTGGCCGTACACGTCTACAGCCGTTTCATTAGCAATTTGCACAAAAGGATCATCCGGATCAACTTTGGCTGGCCGTCCACCCCCCAACAGCTTGACATCTACATCATGAAATCCCTGAGCGTCCAGATGTGCCCGCAGTTTGCTTACCATTTCCTCTGGCGTTTGTTGGGGAACCAGACGAAAATCTATCTTGGCGCTGGCTTTGGCCGGTAGTACCGTTTTAGCGCCCGCTCCCTGGTAACCAGAAGTGAGGCCGCAAATGGTGCAGGTGGGCTGGAACACGGCCGTTTCTCGCCAGGCTAGTCCCCCCTCTAACCCCAGCAAAAAGCTGTCCAAACCATACATCTCTTTAAGCTGGTCTGCATCATCGGGTAGTTTTGCCAACAGTTCCAGATCACGCTGGCTGGGCGACTGTACATTATCATAAAAACCAGGGATGAGAATGCGCTCGTTTTGGTCTTTGAGGGTACTCAGCGCCCAGGTTAAACGCCAGGCTGCATTGGGGAAAATGGAACCGGCTAACCCGGAATGGGCATCTTGCGCCAGCGATTGTACGGAAAGTTCCACGTAACAAATGCCCCGCATACCCAACGCTTGCCGGGGACGGCCGTCATAACCAACGCCGCCAAACTCCCAAATACAGGCATCGGCCGCCAGTCTGGTCTGATGCTGCTCTACAAAAGCGGGCATATTGGGGCTGCCAATCTCCTCCTCTCCTTCGATGACAAATTTGATGTGGCAAGGTAGCTCGCCCACAGCATCTTTAACAGCCGCCAGAGCAGCCAGACGGCAGATGATGTGTCC
>JAAEOP010000979.1 GCA_024223125.1 Chloroflexota bacterium | reverse complement strand
CAGATAGTATTGGCGCAACATCTCCGACACCTTCATCCCCCCAGATGTCTGGCTGATATTATATTGACCGGCGATAACATAGGCATCAATATTGCCCATCATATCCTGCGGCGAGGCATATTCATTAATAACTGCTTGTATTTCAGACTCGGAGATTGAGAAATTTTGATTAACGAATTGGAATTGTATTTCCGCCACCACACTGCCCAAATCACCCACCCAGGTAACGGCGTCAACATTACTGTCAATGCCAATTGTCACCAAAGGGATACCGGTGCTAACAGCTTGCGGATAGTTAGCCGCATCCAGGCCAGCGAAAACGTGACCCAGGTCTATGTAAGTGCCATCGGACAGGGCAATTTCCTGGTTGCGGGCGATTTCTGGTGTACGGCCGCCTGCTCCCCTAACAGTATGACGATGCCTGACCACTTCAAAATCATTGAACGGGCCAGGAACCTCTACCCTCTCGCGCCCCGTCTCCCGTCTATTTGTACTGTAAGGCGCTGCTACCCCCCTGGCCCCCTGGATAAGATGTTCATCCCATCCCTGGCGGTCATAGAATATCTTGCGCAAGCGGGTGATCATTAAGCGCGTATTTCGCTGCTCACTTTCAGGGTATCTGGCCTCTTCCGCTTCCACCAATGTAATAAATCTTTGGATGGATATGGCTGAAGCCGGGGCACGGCCGACAATAGGTTGATGTAATCTTTGCACAACAGAAGTGAGAGCCGGCGTGGTATATTGCCCGGCCCAAACTGCCTGGTCAAAGGCCCTCTGCGCCACCTGTTGCGGCCGTGTGCCCTGTTCATCTTCAGTAACCTCCGCCCTGGTGTGGGTACTCACCTGGCTAAAATCGTGGGCAAAATGTGATGCCGCTTTTGCACCCATTACATTCGCCTCTTTCTCCAGAGCGGTGTCATCATTCACAGACCGGCCGTCTATTTCAGAAGTAGCCTTTACCCGGCCTTCCTTTTGCTGAACGACATGCCAGGCTTCATGGGGCAGGTGTTGTTCCTGGCCTGGAGCCAGGTGAATATCTGATCCCTGGGCGTAAGCATGGGCTTGCAATTGGGCGGGCTTGGCAGATTCAAAATTAACTTTCACATCGTCCAGGCTATGGCCAGACAATGATTCTATGTTGGCTTTCAGATCGTCGGGCAGTCCCGTGTCATTGGCTCTGTTTTCATTTGATTTAAGCTGGCTCGCATCCGAACTCGTACCGATTTTCTTACGGGCCACAGGTTCCGCTTCTTCACTCGCGGCCGCTGCCGTTGCGGGTGCGGGCGTTGGGGCTGGAGTGTGGTGAGGATCTCTCAGGTCAAAATGATGCACATCTCCGCTGGCGGCGGCGCTAAACTCACAAGCCCCCCAGCGTAAATGCCCCACATCCATCATCGCTACCACAAAGTGTTCGGGCATATGCAGGAAGCCGCGGGCGGGGTTACGAGTATGCGTCGCGCTGACCACTGGGTTGCCGTACTGCATCGGTCTTCTGACGATTTCATAATCTCGCAAAATGCGAATGTACTGCTCCCTGGCCGTCAGGGGGTAATCGAGATGCAACATCTGCCAGAAAATATCGTTCATCAAGGCTTGAATATCGGCAACGGCCGCTGCTTCATCTTTGCGCTCATCGGCCGGAATACCCGCTAACAAATCAGCTTCCGAGGCAGTTTCAGGGTTGGGTACGGGAGGACGATTGACTTCTTCATGGTCCTGCAAAAATACCAGGCTCAAATAGTCTCGAAGCGTGTCCGAAGTTCTGCGAAAACGACGGTAAGCGTGGGTGGCAGATTCTCCCTGCCGGCGATTGCCCACATCCGCAGTTTCCTCTTCGTAGGGATTGTCTCTCAAGAAACTCACGGCCCGGTCATAGACCTCAGTGGCAGGCCGTCTTAAAGCTCTTATCTGAGCGCTAACCGTTTGTGGGGTACTGGACGTAGGGCGTTCACCACCATATGTGGTGTGGCTGCCAACGGTAGTTCTGGTAGCAATATAGGGTTGAGGACTATAGTTCACATCTACAGCGCTGCCTGTACCATGTTGTGAAGTGGTCTCCCGCCAACCTTTGATGGTGTCTATCCCGGCATATTCCTGCAAACTTGCCGGACGGGTAACAGGATCAAGGGCATCATATTGGCGTTGCAGTTCAGCCTGTACATTGATGAGACGGTCACGCATTGTGGGGTGCAAACCCCTGCTGACGGGGATGTTTATGCCGAGAAACGTATGGCCGACGACGTAACTCGGTCGCACAAATTGTATCACCCCGCCACTCTGCTGCCGTTGGATGGGGCTTCTTTGTACCGGGGTGATGGTTCCTAAATCATCTGCGCGACGATAAGTGTACTCTCCACGCCTTCCAGACCGTCTTCTTAAATTCTCTCT
>JAAEOP010000978.1 GCA_024223125.1 Chloroflexota bacterium | reverse complement strand
GCTACAATATCATCCGATTGGGTCATAATCATTGGTTTGATATCCAGGCGATCTTTGGCCAGACCAATCCCTTCCGGCAGGGAAAGCAGGTAGGTGAACACCCCGCCCAATGCAGAAATAGAATGGCGTAACGCTTCCTCAAAAGATTCGCCATGATCCATCCGATCAGCCAGATAAACGGAAATTAGCTCTGAATCGTTGCCGCTGGAGAAGTTGTAGCCATCCTGTTCCAGCAAGCGGCGTGACTTGAAGTAGTTAGTGATTTGGCCGTTATGGACAATAGAAACATCGGGATAAGGTCTGGCCCAATAAGGATGCCCATGAGCTACGTCTACGTCAGTTTCGGTGGCCAAACGGCAATGCCCCAGCCCATGTGTGCCGGAGAATTGGCGAATGTTGTGCCGTGCGGATACTGCCTGCGCGTCCCCTATGTCTTTGATTATTTCCAGGGAGTGACCAAAACTATGGACTTCGATGCCGCCTAAGGCAATCCAGGCGGCCGTTGCTTTTTCAATATCTGTTTCGGCCGACACTTCCAGGCGCACAAAAGCGTCAGCGGCCGTATCATCCCCATCCCAGGTCGGTTTGCTAATCAGGGTTCCGTTAGCGTTTTCCAGCTCTGTTTCAATATTTCGTAAAGTTGTTGTCAGGTTTTCTCGCCCCTCAACCCGAAGACGCACGATGAGCCGATCTTCCTGGTAAGGGCCGTAAAGAGCAAATCCGGTAGAATCTGCCCCCCGATGCCGTAAGGCCACCATCATGTTTGTAAGATGGTCACCAATCGGTCCCGGTTCTTTTAGTTTTACCCCGCCAATACCGCACATTTTGCTGCTCCTTTATAAATAGTGGCTGGTGGTTAGTGGCTTGTGCCAGCAACCAGCAACATTTTCCTTCATTTCAAATATTACTCCGTCCCAAGTACGCTTTTTGCACCGCTTCATTGGCAATCAACTCTTGGGCTTCGCCGCTTAACACAACGCTTCCCGTTTCTAGCACGTAGGCTCGATCAGAAATTTCCAATGCAGCACGAGCATTTTGTTCAACCAACAAGATGGTTGTGCCTGTCTCGCGCAAATTTTGCAGCACGGCCAGAATTTCCTGCACGATCAACGGCGCTAATCCCAGCGATGGCTCGTCCAGTAACAATAGTTTGGGCTGGGCCATCAAACCCCGACCAATGGCTAACATTTGTTGTTCGCCACCGGACAGTGTGCCTGCCTGCTGTGTGTGGCGTTCTTTGAGAATGGGGAATCGCTGGTAAATGCGCTCGATGTCTTGGGCAACGGCCGTGCGTTCCCCTCGTCTCAACCGCAAATACGCACCCAATGTAAGATTATCGCGCACCGACAACTCGCCAAACACCTGCCGCCGTTCTGGCACCTGGCTGATTCCTCGCCCAACAATCGCTTCAGCCGGTAAGCCTGTCATTTCTTGCCCGTCCAGAAAAATTTGACCTTGTTGCGAGGATACCACACCAGAAATGGTGTTAAGCAGTGTCGTCTTACCAGCTCCATTCGCCCCGATCAACGAAACAATCTCCCCTTTATTGATGACCAACGACACCTCCTCAAGCGCCTGAATATGGCCATAGTAAGTGGAAACGTTTTTAACTTCAAGCATTCTCCACCTCAATAGCCTGCTCCGGCTGACGCTCATTGTGCCAATCTGCACCCAGATATGCCTGAATAACAACCGGGTTTGCCTGTACTTCTGCCGGAGTGCCCGACGCAATTTTGACACCGTATTGCAACACAATCACCCGATCCGCAATTCCCATCACCAAATTCATATCATGTTCAACCAGAAACACGGTAATTCCCTGGTCGCGGATACGGCAAATTAACCGATCCAGTTCCTCAGCTTCAACACGGGTAAGACCGGCGGCCGGTTCGTCCAACAAAAGCAATTGGGGACCGACGGCTAATGTGCGGGCAAATTCAACCAGACGTTGTTGGCCAAAGGTAAGGGAGGATGCCGGCAAATCGGCCAGGCCCACCAGCCCTACCAGGTCCAGAAACTCCCGTCCCCGCACACGCAAATGTTTCTCCTCAACGGCCGTGCCCGGAAGACGTAAAGCAGTTGCCAGAAAGCCAGCCTTACCCTGCAAATGACAGCCCACCAACACATTCTCCAAAACAGTCATATTGTCAAAAATTTGCAGGTTCTGGAAAGTGCGTACAACCCCCTGCGCGACCACTTCACTGGGACGCAAATTTGTAATATCTTGCCCTTTGAAAACAACTTTGCCCTGATCCAGGCGATGCGTACCGGAAATCAGGTTAAAAATGGTCGTTTTACCGGCGCCGTTGGGCCCTATCAGCGCCAGAATTTCACCCGGCCAAATTTCAAAATCTACATTATTGACGGCCGTTACACCACCAAAATATTTCAGTAAGCCCCTGGCTTCAAGCAATGGTTCAGCGGCCATCTTCCCTACACCCCGCTCCTTTGTGGTTTACGACGAGCAGCCAATCGTTGGCGCACGGCCGTTACCAATCCGGCAAACAACCCTTGTGGCATAAAGATCATAATCAGCATCAAGATAAGCCCAAAAGCAATAGTTTCGTATTCTCCCGAAGCGTTAGGAATCACACTTTTGATAATCGTCCCCAAATATTGTTCGATAGCTAATATCGCGGCCGCGCCAAACATCGCCCCCCAAATGCTGGCCAGTCCGCCCACCACTGCCATCACCACCAGTTCAATAGAAGCGCCAACACTAACAGACCCCGGACTTATGAAGCCAAGATAGGCAACGTGAATTCCCCCGGCCAGCCCGCCATAGGCTGCGCTAAGAGCAAACACTTTAATTTTGAACGAGTTGGTATCAATGCCCACAGCTCCGGCCGCCACTTCGCTGGTATGCAGCGCCCGCAGAGCACGCCCCACCCGCGAGTTGACGATATTGAGCGACAACCCTATGACAATAAGCGTAAAGAACCACATCAGATAGTAATAATGAACGTCAGTAGAAAATGTGAACGACCCCAAACTCAAATCCGGGATGCCACGAAAGCCGGACGGCCCGCCGGTCCATTCCACTTCTTGGGTTAATATCAAAAACAGGATGACATTCATGCCCAAGGTAGCCATAGCCAGGTAATGGCCGCTCAACCGGAAAATGAGCATACCAACCAGATAAGCGATTCCAGCCGCCAGTAACACACCGGCAACCAGAGACAACCAGGGTGACAAGGCAAAGCGCGTACTCAGAATAGCTGTTGTATAGGCGCCAATACCAAAAAAAGTGGCCTGTCCCAATGAAATTTGCCCAGCATAGCCCATCAGCAGCGATAGACCGACGGTAAGCATGGTGAACTGCCCCACCAGGATCAGGATGGTGAGAATGTAGTT
Source organism: Chloroflexota bacterium (assembly GCA_024223125.1). The sequence goes on along the minus strand of JAAEOP010000978.1, from coordinate 4,289 downwards.
ATTTTGGATGATTAGGGGAATGATCGCCAATACCAGTCCCACAACAATCATTGCCAATAAATTTGGATAGCGACGAATCAAATTCAACATTGTTTTCGCTCTCCTACAACCCGGCTTGCTCGGTGGCAACAGTACGGCCGCGCCACAATCCGCCCATCCGCACCGCTAATACAATAAAGAGAACAATGAATGAAATGGCATCTTTGTAACCGGAGGAGATCAACCCGGCGCTAAACGCTTCCAGGATGCCCAGCAACAATCCGCCCGCCACAGCGCCAACTGGGCTGGACATGCCGCCAATGGCGGCCGCCACAAAACCCTTGAGCGAAAGTGTCAATCCCCGGTCATAGGTCATAAAGGTGGAGGGGACAATGACGATGCCGGCTACGGCCGTGACCGCCGCGCTCAATCCAAAAGCAAATAAAGCCATCCGCTGTGGGTTGATGCCCATCAATCGCGCCGCGCCGGGGTTAACAGAACAGGCACGCAATGCCTTGCCGGTCAGGGTATAGTTGAAAAAAAGATAGAGGAGGATGAGAAGTACGGCCGTAACCGTTATCACCCACACACTCTGCCGCGTCAAAATCGCTCCAGATATCTTAAAGGGCGCTCCTTTTGTAAAGACAGGCAAACGGAAAGGGTCCGTCCCCCAAATCAGAAGCGCCGTCCCCCGCATTACCAGAGCCGCCCCAATTGTAATGATGATCATACTAAGCGTAGACGCATTACGGGCCGGTTGAATACCAAAACGATAGAGCGCCAATCCCAATAAAGTCGTGACGCCAATGCCAAACAAAGCGGCAAGCGGCAAAGACCAACCCAAGTCAAGGACAACATTGCCACTCAACAACCGGCTTTCCTGAAACACCGTAATCGCTATAAAAGCGCCGTAAACAGCAAACTCACCCTGAGCAAAATTAATAATGCCAGTGACGTTATAAATTGTCACAAACCCCAGCGCAATCAGCGCATAAATACTGCCCACTGTAATGCCCGACAGTAAAAACTGGAGCAGTTGGTCTTCCAAACTCACACTCGCCTCCTAAAAAGAGAATTTAGGGCTAGAGATTGGAGATTACAATCTCCAATCTCCCAATCTCCTAATCTCCACTACCATACATCTCCGGCGCCACATAAACCCACGTACCATCCTGAATCTTTACCAGTACCAGCGAATCTTTGCCAATGCCATTATGATCCTGGTCCGACAGATTGAAGATACCGGAAATTCCCGCAAAATTCTGGATACCTTCCAGATAATCGCGGATCGCCGCCGGATCGTCCCCAACCGCCTGCAATGCCGAAAACGCCATCTGCATCGAGTCCCAGGCGTGGCCGCCAAAGGTGCTGGGCGTGTTGCCTGTGAATTCCTGGAAATCGGTAACGTACTGCGTCAGCGTCGCCTTCTGCGGGTCCGTGTCCGGCAAACCATCAGCTACCAGCAGCTTACCGATGGGGAACATCACCCCTTCCGCCGCCTCGCCGGCCAGGTCAATAAATGCCTGATTGCCGATGCCGTGATTGTGTAAGATTGGAATTTCCAAAGCAAGGTCGCTGAACTGAACTGTAAGCGGCGCGCCTTCGCCCGGCGTGGCATGAACAATCAACGCCTCCGCACCTGACCCGGCAATCTGAGTCAACTGGGCTGTGAAGTCAGTGTCGCCCGGTTCAAACGTCCCTTCCCAGACAATCTCAATACCCTGGTCGGCCGCAACCGTTTGCAACGCGCCCATCGAATCCACGCCAAAACCATTATTCACGCCAAACGAGGCGATTTTGGTAATGTCATTGGCAGCCATCCAGTCACCCTGTACCTGGGCTACCGGCAAATTTGTTTGTGGCGTCTTGAAAATCCAATGCCGTTCTTCCACCGGCTGGATAATAGCCGACGATGAAGCGTTGGAGATAAAGGGGACTTCCGCCTCGGTCATCGTATCAATGACTGCCAGACTGATGCCGCTGGCCGTGCCGCCGACGATGATGGGTACGTTTTCTTGTTCGATAAACTTCTTAACAATCAACAGTGCCTCATCCGCGCTGGTTTGATCGTCTTCGACGATGGCTTCAATGAGATGCAGCTTGCCGTCCGGGCCAAGTAATCCGCCTTTGGCGTTCACCTGTTCCACCAGCATCAAAGCTGTATCCCGTTCCGGTACGCCCAACGAGGAGGCCGGGCCGGTAACAGAGAAGAACACGCCCACCTTGTACGGTTCGCCAGTTTCGCGCAAGCCAACTGTTGGCGCTTGCTCATAAGTAGCTGGCGGCACATATTGCCAAGAGCCGTCTTTGATTTCTACCATCACCAGCGTCTCTTTGCCGATACCGTTGTGGTCCTGATCGGAAATGTTGAAAACGCCAGAGATGCCGGCAAAATTCTGAATACCCTCCAGGTAATCACGGATGGCCGCCGAGTCCGGGCCAACTGCACTCAGGGCCATAATTGCCATTTGCATCGAGTCCCAGGCGTGGCCGCCAAACGTGCTAGGGGTAGCGCCATTGGTGAAGTCAGTGTAGTCGGCAATGTATTGGGTCAAAACGCCTTTCTGTGGGTCTGTGGCCGGCAGGTCGTCGGCTACCAGCAGCTTGCCGATGGGGAACATGACGCCTTCGGCCGCATCGCCGGCCAGATCAATAAATGCCTGATTGCCAATACCGTGATTCTGCACGATGGGGATATTCAACCCCAAATCGCGGAACTGCACGGTCAACGGCGCGCCTTCGCCCGGCGTAGCGTGAACAATCAACGCCTCCGCGCCCGACCCGGCAATTTGGGTCAACTGGGCCGAAAAGTCGGTGTCGCCTGGTTCAAATGTGCCTTCCCAAACGATATCAATACCCAAGTCGGCCGCAACTGTTTGCAAAGCGCCCATCGAATCCACACCAAAGCCATTGTTCACACCAAATGAGGCGATTTGCGTGATGCCTTTAGCCGTCATCCAATCCCCTTGTACCTGCGCCACGGGCAGGTTGGTCTGCGGCGTTTTGAATATCCACTCACGTTCTGCCACCGGCTGGATGATGGCGCTGGACGAGGCATTTGAAATAAAGGGTACGTGAGCCTCACTCATGGTATCAATTACTGCCAGGCTGATACCACTGGCTGTGCCACCTACAATCACGGGCACATTTTCCTGTTCGATGAAGCGTTTGGTAATGAGCAAAGCTTCATCGGCGCTTGTCTGGTCATCTTCGACGATGATTTCCAGAGGGTGCATTAAACCGTCTGGCCCTTCGATGCCGCCGGCCGCATTTACCTGTTCGGCAACCATCAGGGCTGTATCCCGTTCCGGCACACCCAACGAAGACGCCGGGCCAGTCACGGAAAAGAATACGCCAATTTTGTACGGTTCGCCCACCTCTTCGGCCGGTAACGGGGTATTGGTAGGTTGAGCTTCTTCAGGGACTGTAGTGGGTTCTGCGGCGGGGACTTCTGTAGGTTCTTCACTGCTATCGTCAGCGCCTGATTGGCAGGCGACGAATACCAGTGAAAACAATAATAGAAAAACCAAAAACTTATAAAATCTGTTATTCATCCTCAATCTCCTCTTAAATTACACACCATGAACAAGCAAAAAATTGCCTTGTACTGCATCAAAACTTTAGCTTTTTCTGGATATTAAGCACCTCCTTCTTAATAGATGATCAACCATTCACTACTCTTCATTAGCATCTTGCACTACAGAATTACCTTCTACAAATACGGCGTATAAAAATCAAGTTCCCACTGTGATACATCTGTGGGGTCAAGCTGTTCCCAGTTGGGTACAGCTTCTACATATTTTTCCCACTCCATTTCTTTAACGGTCAAGAATCCCTCCACGCACTCAGCGCCCAGGGCATTTGAAAATTCTTGATCAGCAGCCAGAGCAGCGCAGGCTTCATGTAGATTCGCCGGTGTACAAATCTCTGTGCTTTGGCTTTCAAAACAATCCCGATCTTCGGCCGCTGGCAACTCTGTTTTATGGAGATAACCTAAACGAGCGGCTTGCAAAACAGCGGCCGTTGCTAAATAAGGATTCGCGGCTCCATCTGACATACGATTTTCCAGACGGGTCGCTTTTCCTCTATGATGGGGTACGCGGATGGTGACGCCGCGATGGTCATAGCCCCAGTTCGCCCAATAGCCAGACAATTGTCCCGGTTGGAGGCGTTTATAGGCATTGACGGTCGGAGCGCAGATAACAGACATGGACTTATGTTTATCAATCTGACCAGCGATACAGGCGTACGCCAAATCAGACAAACCATCTTCGCTGTCGGGATCATAGAAAGCGTTTTTACCATCTTTC
>JAAEOP010000977.1 GCA_024223125.1 Chloroflexota bacterium | reverse complement strand
TTTTCCCGGCATCGGCCGTTATGTCAGTAATCTGGCGCAGGCAATGGCGCTGCAGCTTGCCGCTCACGAGCGGTTGATTTTGCTGACTGACCCCACACGGCCGTCTCGCTGGCAGCTTCCGGCCCAATCAGAGCAAATACGATGGGTGGAAACGGCCGTATCTCCCTTTTCTCTCAGCCAACAATACCGAATTCCGCGTCTCCTCAAGCAACAAAATGCAGACGTATACCACAGTCCTTACTACCTGATGCCCTATGCGCCCGGTCTACCGACAGTGGTCACAATTTATGATTTGATTCCCAAATTCTTCCCCCAATACGTATCCGTCAAAGCCAGACTATTCTTCCACCTAAGTACGCGGCTGGCGCTGCATACTGCCCAACACATCATCGTCATCTCCGAAGCATCGCGGCGAGATTTGCTGCGTAGCTTTGCTTTGTCTCCTGTTCGGGTCACGGCCGTTCCCCTCGCCCCTGACCCCCACTTCCAATCGCAACCAGACGCCGAAATGGAGCGCATCCGACAAAAATACAACTTGCCAGACAGTTACACACTTTATCTGGGCATCAATAAACCCCACAAAAATCTGGCTCGACTACTGGACGCCTGGACAAACGTTAACACAAAGATGCCGCTCGTCGTCGCCGGCGCTTGGGATGAGCGGTATCCGCAGATCAAAAACCAAGCCACAGATTTGGGTTTGGGGGATCGGGTTATTTTCCTGGGGCCAGTGGATGAGGCGGATCTACCCGGATTGTATGCCGGAGCGATGTTGTTTGTTTTTCCCAGCCTGTACGAGGGGTTTGGTTTACCGGTGATGGAAGCGATGGCCTGTGGCACGGCCGTTATCTGCGCTAATAGTTCCAGTTTGCCTGAAGTTGCCGGAAACGCCGCTCTTTACTTTGACCCGCACGATACGGCCGACATAACCCTGAAAATCAACCAATTGTTAGCTGGCAGGGCGTTACAGGCAGAATATGAAAAAAAGGCGCTCAAACAGGCAAAGAAATTTTCGTGGGAGGTAACGGCCCTTTCCACCCTACAACTATACCGTTCGCTGACAGTGTCCAGTTTTCAGTAGCCACTGTTCAGTCACGGCATTCGGATTACGGGACACGGATTACGACTCACGAATCACCGCCCCTCAACAACATCTGCAACTGCGACACCACCATTTGAATCGCCACCTCATTCAGCCCCCCATTGGGGATAATCACATCCGCAAACCGCTTGCTTGGCTCCACAAATTTAAGGTGCATCGGCCGTACTGTATCCATATACTGCGTCACCACCGAGGGCAACGACCGGCCTCGTTCCTCCATATCCCGCTGCAAACGACGAATAAAGCGCACATCCGCATCTGTATCCACAAAAATTTTAATATCCATCAACTCCCGCAGGCGACGCTTCGTAAAAATCAAAATCCCATCAACCAAAATAATGGGCGCTGGCTCCACCAAAACCGTTTCCTCCGTGCGCCGGTGACCGGTAAAATCATAAACTGGCACAAGCGCTGCCTGTCCCTTTACCAACCGTTTAATGTGCTCGATGAGCAGTTTTGTTTCCAACGAATTGGGATGATCATAATTCAACGCCGCCCGTTCCTCTAAGGTCAGATCGGGACGGTCTTTGTAATAAGCATCATGGGGTAAATAAGCAATTTGAGAAGCCCCCACGGCCGCCAAGATAGCCCGCGCCACAGTCGTCTTACCCGAAGCCGTACCGCCGGCAACGCCAAATACAATTGGTTTTTGTGTACTCATAGATATTCTCTACCTGATACCGACAATCGGTAAACAAAAAGGTCAGCAAATGCTGACCTTCTTCCAAGCCAGCTAAGGGAATCGAACCCTTGACCTACGCATTACGAATGCGTCGCTCTGCCATCTGAGCTAAGCTGGCCAATCTGAGCGGATTATAACAGCCAGCAGAATGCTTGACAAACAAAAATTACCGCCTATTGTTGTAACCAAATTGCCTTACAGAAGACAACATAAAAGAGTAAAAACTATTCAGACATCCGATTTCTCGCTGTCGAGTACACAAGCATAATTGCAAACAAGAAATCGGATGCCTTGTCGAAAAGTTATATAGTTGCAAAGAGAAAATAAATGCGTACACGGGAAGAAATAGAAAAAACAGCCAGCGTCGTCGGCCCTAGTCAGATTTCATTAGAAGGTGAAAATTTAGATGGTTTGGATCTCTCAAATATTGATCTACATGGGGTCAATATGAGGGATACTTCGCTAAGAGAAACCAATCTCAAACAAAGCAACTTTGATGGCGCTTCCTTTGAAAAAGCCAATTTACGAGGAGCCTTAATGCAGGCCGGCAGCTTCAAAAAAACCAAATTCTTCATGGCCCAAATGGTTGAAGCCAACTTAGAAAAAGCAGATCTGACAGAAGCTTATCTAGGCAAGGCAGATTTGCGGGCCGCCAATTTAGACGATTGCAATCTAAGCAAGGCCCATCTGCATTACACCGATATTCGAGACACAGATTTGAGCCAGGCAAATCTATCGGGAACAGATTTACGCCATGCTCGCTACAACCACAACACTATCTGGCCGGCCGATCTGGTATCTCCTGAATTGACCGGGGCCATTTTTGAAGAGTA
>JAAEOP010000976.1 GCA_024223125.1 Chloroflexota bacterium | reverse complement strand
CCGGCGAGCGCCGGCCATTCAAAATATCTTCCCCAAGCCCATCTGGAAACCCGTCCTGGCCTGGGGTGGTGCTCTGACCCTGGCTCTGGACAGTAATCTGGAGTGGGGCGCAGAGGTGGATCAGGTGGAAGCCAAAATTGCCAAAGTAGGCGGTGAATTGGCCGGCCGGGTCAATAACCAAAACCGGTTAAACAGTTTTATCAAACTCGATCCCTTTGTCTACAGCCTGGGCCGGATGGAAGTAGAAGCCACCTTTAGCGCCGCTACCGCTGTTTGGCGCATCGACAGCAAGCGCCTCTTTAGGAGCGGCGACAATATGCAGTTTGTCATGCTGCTAAAAGTGCCCAAGGCAGCAAAACAAATTAAAGTTGAAGCGGCAGTTCAAGCCGAGGTTTTATTCAACTGGTTAGTGGCCCAGGTAGACCACATCCGTGAGCAACTGCCCGAGACCATCAAACAGATTATCTCTCAAGAGGAAGGTCTGCCATTACAAGATTTTCAAAGCTGGACGTTGGATTTGCCGGAGTAAGAACCGATTATGCGTAATTACCCAACTACCAGACCTTTAGGGTTTCAAGAGACACTTTTGCATTGGATTAATAGGTGCAATAGTAGATTTTTGCTAAATGTTGGCCCGTAACTACTCAGCCTGGACGCGACTGAAGTCGCTTTTGCAGGGCTTTCAGCCGTAATGTCCGCCTACGCGGACAAAAGATAGCCCGTCCACGCAGGTGGACGACCGGCTTTAGCCTAATGCTACTAAGAATTCGGATTCGGTGAAAATTGGT
>JAAEOP010000975.1 GCA_024223125.1 Chloroflexota bacterium | reverse complement strand
ATGGCCGTCACCGTGTACCACTTCCCGAATAACATCGTATGAGAGCGTTTCGTCGTTGACTTCGATACCACGCACGGTTCGCTGTACTGCACCCAGGGTGTCGTTGTCGATGACGTAACTTTCAAAAGCAGTTCCCATTAGGCTGGCGTGCATACCGGCGCTTTCCGAAATCATTGTCGCCCCCGCCTGAGCTGCTAAAGCCAACGTAAACCCTTTTTCTGCCCCTGCCTGTGCGTCAGGCAGCTTAGAGTCAGACATGCCTGCGGGTACACTACAGGGCAAGTCATAAAAATTGACCATTTGGGCACAGCCAGCTGCAAGCAGAGCCTGTTCGGCGCTGCCACTGCACATAGCTCCTGTGCGTAAATCAGATACAAAAGGCCAGGTACCTAGAGTTACACGGCAGTTGGGATCAATTAGAAAGGCAAATACGAGTCCAGCTATTGTTTCGGCAATGGTTTGCACAATTGTTCCAGCTAGCGCTGCTGGGCTGGTCGCTCCAGCTTGTGCGGCTGAGAGGATGAAAATTGGCATACCGGCGCGGGTTGCTGCTTCCAGGGCATCACAAGACTCTTTTGCAAAGCGTAGCGGGGGCACTACATGGGTGCAAGTGTTGGAACAAAACGGCCGTTTCCGAAATTCTCCCTCACCTCCCAGACGCATATCAAACATGGAAACGGCCGTTTGCAAACTTTTCCCATCCACAAAGCTAACCACAATATGCTTGGTGGTTCCCTGCATACAGGCGTAAGCTGTATTCAGATCTAAATCATGCGAAGTGGGCATGTCGCGGGCAACAATTGAACGCCAATAAAAATGGATATTGTCTAAGGTATCCACCAGCCGAGCGATGTCGTACAAATCGGCCGTTGTGGTTGGCCGATAATGTTGTGACTTGAAATCCAAAATCAGGGGCGCGGCGCCGCCAGTTCCCATATGCACCCGCTGCCCCCCAACTTCCATATCATGCTTTGGCTCCTGCCCCGGCATGACAAAACGGCGTGGTGCGCGAGCCAAGATGTCCTCTATCAGAGAGCGTGGGAAATGTAAACGGCCGTTTTCACTCAGCCAACCACCAGCCTCCGAAACAATCTCAATCATAGACGATGTTGCATCCGCCATCCCCACATTTTCCAATAGAGCCAGTGCAGTCCGGTGAATACGCTCCATATCATTTTGACTAAGGGGCTGATAACGGCCGCCAACCATTCCAGGCCAGACAGGAGGATGAGCAGGTGGCAGTCGTGGCGTATGCCGAGGAGCACGGGATCGCCGTCTTTTTCGCCTGGGTTTGGGAATTTTCTCTGACACTTTAATATCTCCATTTGATTAAGTGTTCAATGCTCAACTAGGCAATGTGATGAATAAAATGCTGGGCTTTTTGTTATTTTTCATCCTTGTGCATATTCCAACGTTTTTCCGGCTCATAACCAGATGCACGTAAATCAATACCCATATCATCTTCCAACAGCTTGACAATGCCGGTAGACCAAAATTTAGGACCATATTTTGTCATGCTGCGTGCCAATAATTGTTGCACTAGCCCACCCATTTGCAAGGGGACGCCATATTCCTGCGCCAGTTGCATGACCAGCCGCATATCTTTGGCGGCCAGTTCTTGTGTAAAGCCATAATCATAGTTGCCGTTAAGAATCGGTGGTCCTTCTGTTTCGGCAACAAAGCTATTGCCACAGCTTGCTTTGATGGCTTCATACACTGCACCTGTGTCCAGCCCAGCGGCCGTTCCCATCATCAAACCCTCACCCAATGCCCAAAGATGAATGAAGGCCAGCATATTGGTCATGACTTTGACAATGGACGCGCTTCCTACAGGGCCAAGATGGATGACGGGCTCCCCTACAACATCCAGCAAATGGCGGTATTGAGCAAAGGTTGCTTTATCTGTGCCAGCCAGAACGGTGATTTTGCCAGCATGAGCCAAGGGGATACCACCTGTGACCGGCGCTTCAATGACGTAAACTCCTTTGGCAGCGGCCTGGTTGGCGATGCACTTGAGAAGATTGCGGTCGTTGGTGCTGTGATCGATCCAACAGCTTCCTGTATTCATGGCAGCCAGTACACCATCATTCCCCAGCAAAACATCTTCTATAATAGGTGGGGTTGGCAGAACAGTTAAGACGACTTCAACTGAGCGCGCAAGTTGGGCTGCAGAAACGGCCGTTTCTGCCCCCAACTCAACAGCTCTTTCCATTGCCTCCCGATTAAGATCGTAGACGCAAAGGGTATGACCTGCCTTCAACATATTTTTAGCGATGGCAATTCCAAGCTCACCAATGCCAATAAGACCTATTTTCATCATTGTTCCTCTGAAAAGTACACAATATTTCCGTGTGCCCATAGTATAGCAAGAAATCGCGGGGATAAGATAATTGGAACCTGAATTGACGGAGGAATTGAGCTGTCATATCATCATTGAAGGTTGTGCGACATTAACGGCCGATAACAGTATCAAAAGCCTCGAACAAGAGCGGGACGAACTGCTAATTAGCATCCTTGAGCTGCTGCAAATAAGCAATATCTGGAATGACTGTATTATGAACCAAAGCAGATTACAAAATCCTCATCTCGAACTATCCTCGCAGGGAATTCTATATCTTGTGAGTGGCGTTTTCATCTTCACCTTGCAGGATGTGGCCATTAAATCAATTAACGGCAGCTATCCAATTTTTGGGACGCAGACCTGACAAGTGTCAAAAACCTGCCAGTCCTCAAATTTTCAGGAGAGAATAGAATGAATTCTAGGAGGATCAGAGTCTTGCCCGTGACGAAGATTTCGCCATTGCCAAACTGTATGCAACTGAAATGTTGGCACGACTCAACGCCATCCAGATATTTGGCGGCATGGGGCTGGTGAATGAAAATCCCATTAAACGGTTCTGGCGGGATGCACGGGTGGAACACATTTGGGACGGCGCTAGTGAAATTCAGCGGCATATTATTTCAAGGGCTTTGTTACGGTCGTTTGAAGGGTAATCAGTGAACGGTAAGTGTAACCCATGAATACTCGCTTGGAATCACTGCGGCGGCTGTTACGGCCGTCTCACATCGCTGTCGTCGGTGGCAAAGAAGCAGCCGAGGTTATTCAGCAATGCCAACGTATTGGCTTTCAAGGTGAAATCTGGCCGGTCAATCCCCGTCGAGAGCAGATGGCAGGGCTGTCCTGCTACCCTGATGTGGCCGCTCTGCCGCAAAGTCCCGATGCTGCATTTATCGCCGTGCCGCGCAGCGGAACCATTGACGTAGTGGCCGCACTGGCGCAAAAGGGAGCCGGTGGCGCCGTCTGTTATGCTTCTGGCTTTGCCGAGGAGGGAGGAGAAGGGATCGCCCTCCAGGAAAAGCTGGTGGGAGCGATGGGTAAGATGCCTATTATTGGCCCCAACTGCTATGGATTGCTCAATTACCTGGATGGCGTTGCCCTCTGGCCTGATCAACATGGCGGTCGTCGCGTAGAGCAGGGCGCGGCAATTATCACCCAGAGTGGCAATATCGGTTTGAACCTGACCATGCAGCAGCGTTCCCTGCCACTTGCGTACCTTATCTCAGTTGGCAATCAGGCAGGCGTGACGCTGCACGAATATATT
>JAAEOP010000974.1 GCA_024223125.1 Chloroflexota bacterium | reverse complement strand
CCGGCACGGTAAGCCCGTTCGGTGCGTTCGCTGTTAATGCCCGCCTCCCGCAGAAACATCTCCATGCCGGTAAAGGGCAGGGCTGCCGGGATGTCTCGCTCGGAGCAGGGGAGGGTCTTGTTATGCTTGTACGCCATATTCCAGATTTAAGTGTGATGCGGCCATTTTACTAAAGCTCTTTCCTTGCTTGACTTATTCCAGTTGATTTTGTTCCCACATAGCTCGCCATTCACCAAGCATTCCTAAGCGAGCGGCAACAATATCAATTTTCTCTCGGTTCAGCTTATTGCCTTGTAACCGTACAATAGAGGCAATGTCATCCAGGTGGCGGGTCGAATGACTATCTTGATAAGCGCGTATCTTAGCGATAACCACCGCAGTCGGTGTAATGTAAGCAGCGCGGCGCATTTCGTCAAAAGGTAAATAGATTCGGTCAGCAATCATTGTTTTCAGTTCTGGCTCCACAGGCACGTAAAAATCCGTCTTGATATGATAACCCAGGTGGATGACGTTGAAAAAACCGCCGACCAAGGCCCGATTGACTGAGATTTCATCTACATGATACTGCATCTCGTGCAAGCGGCGTACAAAAAGAGACACAGCAAACTGTCTTGGACTTAGCAGGATATCCATGTCCTGAGTAAATCGCGGTTCCCCATAGACCACCACAGCGATACCACCCCAAATAGCATAGTTCGCGCCGATAGCTTCCAGTATATCAATGACGCCGCCAAAAGCCTGTCGTTGTTCATAATTTGTCATAGCAGCGCTTCCTGATCAACACCATAAACCAATCGTCGGGCTTCTTGGTCCACTTCGGCTGTTGTCCAATCTGGATGTTCTTCCGCTAGAATGAGCTGTTTCTGGCGTAGGGCAAAATCAGCAGCGGCAAAGGCGCGATTGTTTTTTTCTGGGATCGGTAATTGGCGTATGGCCTCGATAAGCT
>JAAEOP010000973.1 GCA_024223125.1 Chloroflexota bacterium | reverse complement strand
TCGTCAACGGCCGTTCCTCCATCCCCACTTCCCATCACCAACACACCGCTTCCTACTGAAACGCCAATTCCCACCGCAACCCTGTTGCCAACCGCTACCCATCACCCAACCGCAACACCAACCCAACCGCCAACCGCAACACTATCACCAACCCCGTTGTTAACTGCAACACCCATTCTGTCACCGACCGCGACACCCCCACCCGAAGATACACCCTTGCCAACGGCTCCTCCATCTCCTACACAAACAGATATACCCTCCACAACCAACATCCCCCTCAATGAAATCGCCGCCCACATGGGTGAAGAAATTGCCATATTCGGGCGAGTAACAGCTGCATCCAGCTTCTCCAGCGGCTTTAAATTTACGGTAGATGATGGTAACGGCCGTGTAACCTTACTCATGTGGTCCGATGTGTACGACAATTGCTGGGATGCACCCCAGCTAAATGTTGGTGCGACTGTACAGGTGACCGGAGAAATAGGCGAATATGAAGGCGAATTACAAATTGCGCCCGATTTTGGCGGCGATGTAAAAGTAATAACCCCAGGCGTCGCCTCGGCGCCGCAACGCAATATTGGTGATTTGGGCGCTCATATTGACGAACAGGTTACAATCACAGGTTCTATCATTCGGGTGGAGGGAACGAGTGCAGGAGCAAAACTATTCATTGGTGATGAAACAGGCGAAGTATTGATTTTTGTCTGGCAAAATATTCTAGACAGAGTGCCTGATAACACATCCTTAGGCATTCCAGGTACAAAAGTGCGTGTAACAGGAAGGGTGCAAATATACCGTAGTAATCAAGAGATTATACCTGTTTTGCCCTATGACATAGAGGTGTTACAGTGACAGTCGGACTACCATCCAGCTACATCATCAGCCTGACGACCAGCAGCCTCTGTCAGGCTGGTGGGTTGCTCCCGATGATTTTGATGCCCCACTCCCTACGGCCGACTTTCCTCCACCCCCAACCGCGTCGCGGCTACAGCCAACCCTACAAACAGCCAGAATGCCGTCACCGCATGATGGAATTCCAGGTTAAATAGATAATGGTCAAACAATCCGGCCACCAATCCCCCCACCAAGGCTGCATGTAAACCCAACCAGACGGCATCCCTCCGGTCATCCCCCTTAAAAATGTGTCGGTTCAAAAAAGCATAGCCAAACAGCGTACCCAGGACGGCAAAAAAGGCCAGTAAGCCTACCAGCCCCATCACTTGAGCAATGGTTAGATACACATTGGCGACCCCAAGATAAATGTCAATGTCTGGCGTTCCAGCAAAACCAACGCCAAACAATGGATAACGCTGTACCAAAATCAGGGCGTCTTTATATTCGCCAAAGCGCATCTGGGTGGCTAAATCTTGGCCTAATATTCCCTCGCTAAAACGGCCGATATACCCTTGCGTCACCGGCATCAGCATAAAGAGCAGTCCCACCGCAGCCATGTAAGGAATGAGGCGACGATACCGTGCCAGAGCCACAAACCCCAATCCGGCCGCCAGACCAGCCATTGCCCCGCGTGAAAATGTTAGCACCAGGCCGACGAAGATGACGCCCACAATGCCAAACGTGAGCCAGCGGGGGAACAACGGCCGTTTTGCCACCAACTGCGGTCCTGCCACCGCTCCCAACATCAGCAGCAATCCGCCAAATACATTGGGATCCACCGAAGTGCTGATAGCTCGTTCTGACAATTCTGGATTTTCTTCAATATAACGAATAACCCAGCCACCCGGATAGCCCAACCGCACCAGATAATTCAACAGTGTATTGGCTGTATCATCAGGCAGCAGCCACAGGCCAATGCCCAGCAGCGCCGCTCCGGCTCCGGCCAACAGCAGCGCCTTTACCAGCCGCTCTAACTGCTCCCAACGACGGCCATAATCTACAATGACAAACACAAACAGCAGGCTGAGAATCAACTCTGCAAATTTGCGTAACAATGTAGGCGTCAGGGGGCCGTTTGCCAGACCAAAAATGAAGGCGAAGAGGGCGACGATGATAAACAAACCCAGTGGCAGGGTAATGGGCGATGTAACCACATCTCGCTGTTTGCCCGTCACCAATCCTAAAGCCCACACACCAACCACCGCTCCCAACGCCAAATCTAAAAATGTGGGCGTCAGACCGATGTCTATGGGCAAAGTGGCGAAGGGGAGCAGGCAGATAACGGCCGTCACTCCCCAAAACCCAATTTCAATATCTCGCAACACAATGAAAACGGCCGCCCCCGCCAACAGCAAAGCCACACCCGCCAATGGCCCGCCATACGCCAGAATGATACCGGCAACAACAGCCGTACCCCCCAACAGCAGCCCCAAAGCCAGTGGCGAGCGGGTGGGGTTGGCTGTTAGTCGTAAATCGTGGTTCGTATTCCGTAAATCCCTCATCAATCCACCTTAATCAATGTTAATTCCAGAAAATCATCTGTGGGACGGCCGTCGGCTGTAATACGCTGCAATCGTTCAAATTCACTCGTTTCAGAAATGGTGTACAGGCCAACGATGAGCGGGTAGACATCCGCTGGGACATCATCCCGCAATGTTAGCATAATGGGCACAGGCTGCACTGTGCCCGGTTTCCATTGCGACGTGGGTACCGGCAAATCCTGCGCCGCCCAGCGGGTTGTATCTTCACCGACAACCTGGGCAAAAAAAGTGTAATCTGTTTCGATGGCTTGGTTGAGCCGCCAATACAAAGTCGCTTCTATCGTGCCCCCGACTCCCACCCGGCGCGGGTTCAATTCGTACCCGACCAGTTCAAACCCTTCTTCAAAGCTGATGGAGATGGGATTGGGTGTTTCGCCGGGGCTGGTTTCTAAATGGAGGGTGTCTAGCACGGCCGTATCCTCACCAGAAGGCAGCGACAGTCGTTCGCCCATATAAAAATCGTACAAGCCTACAGTTAGCTCTAAATCGGCGGGGGCCACGGCCGTATCTGGCACACGAAGCTGGTACTGGTTGAAGATGCGCTCCCCCGCTGCTGCCAATGATGTAGGGCGCAAACCATGATCCAAAAACATGTCCCGTTGGGCAATGGGCACACCCAACACCGGATCATTCAAATGGACAAAAACACTCCAATCCCGATCTGTGTCCGCCAACATTTCCCATTCTAATAGCAAATCAATCATATCGCCTGGTTGAACGGCCGTTTGGTTTGGAGCGACTTCAACGCCCGCCAGCCGTACTGTTTCCCCAAAAGACAGATTGGCATCTTCTTGATTGAGTCTGGGGGCAGTGATGCGATTGGGTTGGTACGACGGCCGTATCCACAAAAACGGAACCAGCGCTGCTACCGTCAACATAAAACTGCCCAACGCCGCCACCACCCAAACGGCCGTCTTACGCGGCAGCCAGCCTACCAACCCCACTGCCAACAGTACCGACAACGCCGACAACGCCGTAAACACAAGCCGCCCCTGGGATGACCAGGTGGTGGTAGCCCATTGAACGAGACCGACGATGACGGCCGTAGAAAACAACAAACAAACGACCAACCCAAAATAACGAATCACTAAAGCCAGGAGATTGGAGATTAGAGATTGGAGATTCCAGTGTACAACCCCAATCCCCAATCCCCAATCTCTAATCTCTCTAACAACATAAACGACAAACCCCACCACACTAACAACCAACACCCCATTCAACACAGTATAAATCCAGCCGGGCATAGGCACATTGACCCCACCAAAAAGACCCCAATAAGCCATCATAAAACCGTGCCGTTCACTCCATAACTGCGCCAACGACGCCGGATGCGCCCGTTGCCCCAGCACGGCAATAAACGCGCTCCAACCCAGCCAATCCCCATACAACACCACATTGCGCCCATACCACCAACCCGCAATCAACAGCGCCGGCAGCAGCATCACCCCAAACAACAGCAAAGCCTTTCCCAAAACCCCCGTCAACAACCGCCAAAACGACTTCCCGTTTGCCACTTGCCACTTGCCACTTGCCACTTGCCACTGCGACACAAACGCCGTTCCCAAAGCAATCGGCAGCAAACCAAAAGTTCCCTCCTTCGTCAACAGCCCCAACCCGATGACGACGCCGATTAACAACATGTTGACCGTTGACCGTTGACCATTGACCATTGACTGTCGTCCGTCATCCATCGTCCGTCGAGTTACAGTGCGGATCATCAGCCAAATTGCTAACGAGGCCAGCATAATTGCCAGGTTGTCGTTGTTTACAGAGGCGCTGATGAAGAGGAACATGGGCAGGAAGGCATTCACGGCCGCAGCCCCCAACCATATTTCCGGCCGATCCGGTACTGCTTCTTTGGCAATCAGATAAGTGAGCAAAACTGTCACCGCCCCCAGCAGCACAGAGAAAAATCGCACAATGCGAACAGCCAGCAGCGTACCCTGCCACGGGTTCCAATCGGGGTTGTGAATGGTCAAGTTGATGTTGCCATCGGCCGTAATGACGCCATTATCCACATGCGGATTTTCCCAGCGGATGGTTTCCATATCGGCCGTATCAATCCAAAAGGTGAGAGCGGCCGCCACATAATAATACAGTGGCGGCTGACTAGCCTCCTGCTTCCACGGCCCCGCCAAAGCAGGGTCAAACACCTGCACCGGCAGCTCATTTCCATCCGCCAGATGACGTATCATCGGGTAATGCCATAACTCGTCTGAAGCTTCAAAAACAGGGGTATTGATGGCGTAGAGAAAACCCAACACAATAAATAGGCTGAGGATAAGGGCGAGCCAGCGTTTCTCGGTCATAGGCGGCTGATTGTACCGCGCTCAACCAGCTGTGACACCTATGATCAAACGATGTTTAAGGAACGGCCGTAATACACAATCACCCGTGCCTCCCTTTCCGAAAACTGCCGCGCAATCTCTCACCCAATTCCCTGCGAAGCGCCCATTACCAAAAAAACCTTGTTCTTAAAATTCATGCTGTGTACACTCCTCGTCAATCGAACTTCTAGTTCGATACGCGATTTTCTAGGTCGCACGACAGATTTTCATCCATATTTATACGAGGAGTATCATTCATGTTAACATCACGCCAACATCGCCTGGCTATTGTAGGCGATTTGCATTTTGAAACAGACCAGGAACCATTGCTCTTGCGGGCGCAAAAGCATCTAATAGATTTACAACCAGAGATTATTGTCAGTCTGGGAGATCAGGGCGGTTATTCACACTGCGGCACACGACTCTCATTTGAAGAGGGGCGCGATTATTTTAGCGGTTTTGGTGTCCCCTTTTATCCCCTCATTGGCAACCATGATATGGAGAGCCGGGAATTTAAGACAGATAAGGAAGCTGTGGCGGCCTGGTGTGAGGTGTTTGAGCGCCAACGACCGTATACCATTTTCGACCTGGGCACGGCCGTCGGCATTACTCTTTCCCAAACCAGTTTCCGCCAAAATGAAGGGTCACACCAAGAAGTACACATTGACGAGGTTCAATTAGACTGGTTCGCCGAAACATTAGCCGCCAACCGGGACCGACCCATCTTCGTTTTTAGTCACGCCCCCATTTTAGGATCAGGCATCCGTATTTTGCAGGATTTACACCTGAAAGGCCCCAATGCCTTTCTGAACCATTACACCCAACCAGAGCGATTTATGAAATTGATAGCTGCCAACCCACAAGTAAAGTTGTGGGTCTCCGGCCACATCCATGTCGGCCATCATTACAACGACACCATCAACCAGGTGGGACGCTGCACCTTTGTCCACGGCGGCGTCATTGGCAACCATACCCGCGACGGCGACCGACACACCCGCTTTCTAACCTATGACACGGCCGGATTCGACATCCACACCGTAGACCACCAAACAGGTCAGACAATTGCAGATTACACGGTGGAATACGCCACCAACCAAACCATTCGCCAACGCGCCTTTGCCAGCCACAAAATGGACCGCTTTTTCCCTCCGCCACCGTTTCCTAATAGCAACAACCGTCTCACACACGGCCGCAGCATATTTACCATTCACCGCAACATGCTGCTGGAATATGATCGTGAACTGGGCGCGCCGTTGGGTGTGGTCAACGATTTCGTCGCTGAGGATGCTCAATTAGATATTGAAGATGATGCGTTGATCATACGCTCCCCCAATGGCAAGAAAACACGGCAGGAACCCAATGAACACGGCCGTTATCTGCGCGTCTACGCCCCCAATCCCTGGCACAAGTGAGTGACATTTCAAGTCCCGGCACTTGGGAAGTGCCGGGGACTTTGGGCAAATTACCCACTCTCCAACAACCCCCGCCGCGCCAAAGCTTCTTGCAACAACGGTTCCATTTGTTGGCGGATGGCTTCATTGGCATAACCAATCCAGGTAACATCTGATTCTGTATCCAGGGGGGCGTTTAACGGCCGTCCCCTTTCATCTGTCACCGCCACCCCCATCTCACGGGCAATCAGTTCCGTACACAAATCATATGGGTGGCAGCAGATGCCCAAAGCCAGTCCTTGCCGAGACAGATGTTTTTCCAGCAGCGGCCGTAAATCAGCTACAAAACGATCATGCCCGGCCATCAATTCATAGAGCTGACCGCCGCTGCAAATATACTGGTCTTCAAAACAGTGGGCTTTACCTGGCTGAATCGGCCCTAACGCGCCGCGCACAATTTCCTCATCAATGGCTGCCAATTCCTCCCGCGCCCCAGGGAAGAAACGGGCCACCATCGCAAAACCGTGGGCGATGGTGAGGGCGCGAGAAGGATGGAGGGGTAACGGCCATGATTCTCCCGTCAGCCGGTTATATCGTTCTGCCCGTACGCCTTGTCCCACGGTCGCCCACACCACATCAGACAAATGCTGCTTCAGTAATGGAATTTCCGTTTGCACGGCCAATTCAATGTCGGCCAGGTTGGTGGTTGGTCCTTTATTGGCGGCCACGCCAGTTAAAATCCAGCCGCTCCGTTTTTGGTACATCAAGCCGCGTGTACCATCAATCGGGTCTACAATAATGCGCCACCGAGCTTTCGCCTCATCAGTTCCTTCTGGCAAGATTAGCTTACCGCCCGGTAAGCCTTCAGCAACAAGGATGATGGGTGTGTGAGTAGCAATCTCGTGGCTAAAAAAGTGAACCAGCCGCTCTTCGCTCACCCGGTCAATAGTGTAAATAGTGTCCCCCGCTTCTTCTTGAGCAATGGTGGACATTGTTTCCAGCGAGGCCGTTTCACAGGCAGCCACAACCGCCTCCCGAATCTGCGCCTGGAGGCGTAATATGGTGGGCAGCAAATCGTTGATTTCAGTGATCATATCAGCCGGTTCGTAGTGTCCGCTTCAGCGGGCTAAAGTCCCGCACTACAAGCGGGATCGTTATGAACTGCCTATTTTGACAATTTTGCGTTCTAGTTTGGCGATTTCGGACTCAATCTTGGCAAAGGGTTTTTTCCAATCTACTTTGAAGATTTTCTTCTTCTCATCCATTTGCACAGATAGTCC
Source organism: Chloroflexota bacterium (assembly GCA_024223125.1). The sequence continues at coordinate 1,801 of JAAEOP010000973.1, read as the reverse complement.
GGCCTGTTTGTCCTCTTTGGCCTGGGCATAGACATCAGTCATCTGTTGAGCCAGAGTCACAATATCAAATTTAGCCGCCTGGATAACGGCCGCTTCCTGAAACTGTCCATACAACGCTTTATCGGCCAACATACGCTCAATGCCCGCTGCCAAAGCCTGACTGTCATTCGGGGTCAACAATCCCTGTACGCCATCATCCACCGCGTCTGAGGTTCCGGTGGCGTCTACACACACAACAGGCAGTCCGGCGGCCATCGCTTCCAGCGTGACCAAGCCCTGTGTTTCCGTCACCGAGGCAAAGCAGAAGAGGTCGGCCGCTTTCAAATATTTGGGCACATCGTTAAAAGGCACATTGCCGGTAAAAGTAACCCGATTGCCAATACCCAATTTGGCAGCGTACTTTTCCAGATCATGGCGGGCCGGGCCATCACCCAACAACAGCAGTCTGGCTTGCGGCCGTTGGGCAAAGACAATTTTGGCCGCGTCCAGCAATGTGGGCCAGTTTTTCTCCTCGGCCATACGCCCCACAGAAATGAGAACCGTATCATCACCCCAATTAAATTTTTGGCGCAGGGAACGGTCAGCCTCTTTGTATGGTTTCGTCTCAATCCCTGTCGGAATGACCGTCATCCGCTGGCGTAGACCATACGTCTGTTCAATCATCTGGCGAATGCTTTTGCTGGGCACAATGATATGCTGGCATTGCTGCATATAATCGGCAATCCAGCTTTCAATGATCCGCACCGACACATCCTCCGGCAGCCCCAAATAATGATTATATTCCTGGTAACGTGTGTGATGGGTAAATACCAAAGGCAGGTCTAAATCTTTGGCATAATTGGCCGCCTCTATGCCCATCGGGGCGGGATGATGGGCATGAATGACATCCAGTTTCAATGAGGGCATCAATTTTTTGACAAAGCGGGAAACAGGAATCGTCAACGGATATTTTTCAAAGGGTATGTCCAACGAGGGGTAACGATAAATAAAGGGTTCTTTATCTTCATAATCGTGCTCAGATACGCCCTGAGCAAATATGAAAACATTGTGGTCTAGCTCTTCTACCATCGCCTGACGAAAGCTGTTGACAGAACGGGTGATGCCGTTGGTAAAAGGTAAATAGGTGTTGGTGAACATAGCGATGTGTAATCTGGACATGGGTTCTCTCCTCTATGAATGCGGATTTCAGAATGTGGAATGCGGAATAAAAATCAACCGTCTACGCTTCATTTTCATTTATGGTGTTGGCGTAAGGGTGACAGATAATACGGCCGTCGCTGTCATTGTCACACTTATTGTGGCTGTGGACAATGGGAGTGTGGGCGTTATGATGGGTGTGGCTGTGGGTGTGATAACGGTCGTAGCTGTAATCGTTGGTGTAGGGGTTGGTAATTCGGCCGTCGCCGTCAACGTCGCTGTCGGTATCGTGGGTGTCAAGGCAGGTGTAGCCGAGGGTGTGATAACGGCCGTCGCCGTCATCGTTGGGCCAGGTGTGAGCGTGAGTAAGGGGGGTATGGGCAGAGGTAAAACGGCCGTCGCCGTCAACGTCGCTATAATGGGCAAAATGGGCTGTGGCGTCAAAGTAGGGATTATAGTCGGTGACACTGTTAATGTGGGGCTAACCGTCGGCGTCAGCACAAGGGGATCAAAATTCTCATCCACCACTTCCAGCTCAGACCGGGTTATAACTGCCTGTACGACCACAGATCGCTCAACGGCCGTACTCAGTTCCTCTTGCAGTGCAGCAATATCGGCCGTGCCAATCTGCCCCGTAAAATCCAACACGGTAAAGCTCACCGTC
>JAAEOP010000972.1 GCA_024223125.1 Chloroflexota bacterium | reverse complement strand
CACCAGACTTCAGTCTGGTGACTGGGAACACACCGCACATCCCTCCCTCTGGCCGCCTGCTTTAGCAGGCGGCCAGAGGGAATTGGGGACACGGGGTTCTTCTCTTCACCAGACTAAAGTCTGGTGCTAGTCTGATATTTCACGGGAATTACCAAAGAACCATTAATTTTGCTCAAGTACTTACTTTTGACGTAAAACGTCGCACTATAAAAAGGAATAACAGGGCAAAGATAACTACCAGCACTAATAATACATACGAAATAGCCGCCGCATACCCCAGGTTCCCAAATGTCAGGGCGGTTTTGAAAATGTACATCGTTAATGATTCAGTTGCTGATCCCGGTCCGCCGCCTGTGGTCACCACAATGACATCAATGATTTTAAAGATCTCCAACCCCCGTATTAAAATCGCTGTGGCTGAAATAGGAAGTAAGATCGGGAACGTGATTTTACGAAGAATTATGAACGCTGAGGCCCCATCAACCCGTGCCGCTTCATAAATGTCTTCCGGGATCGATTGCATACCCGCCAGGAGCAATAGCGTCATAAAGGGGACCCACTGCCAACTGTCAATCAGCAAGATCGTAAACGGCGCCCAGGAAGCCTTTGTCAACCACGGGGCAACGATCAGCTTTTCGGCTCCAAGCAATTTGGAAAATATGCGTAACAGGTGAGCGATTGGCGAAAGTTTGGAATCAAACATCATCCGTCCGGTATAGGCTGCCGCAACGGGCGTCATCATCATCGGCATCAGAAAAATCACGCGCGCAATATTGCGCCCGACAAACTTCTGGTTTAACACCAGCGCCAGCCCGAAACCGACCACATACTGCACACTCACGCCAGCCAGCACGTAAAACAAGGTATTGCGGGCGGCATAGTGCAAGCGTTGATCCTCGGGCATACGGGTATAGTTTCGGAACGTCGGGTGTAAACCACTTTCCTCTCCGCCGTTTTGGGATGTTGTTGTCCGTCCCCTTTGCATGTTTGTGAAGCTGATTCCCAATGACCAGATGAGCGGGAAAATGGACAACAGCAAAATCATGATAACGGCCGGAGAAATAAAGACGCGTTTCATCAATCGTTCTTCTCGCGTCTTTTGGCCCAAAAGTTTTTGAGATGTTGATGGTTGAGAACTCATATGTTTTAGAAATAATCGGCTCTTTGGTAATTTCCGTGAAATATATCTGGTAGCGCCGTCCTACGTGGCGGCAGAGAGGCGATTGACCCAACCAGGCCGCCGCGTAGGACGGCGCTACCTACACCACATCCTCATATCACGGGAAATACCAGCCCTTGAGTGT
>JAAEOP010000971.1 GCA_024223125.1 Chloroflexota bacterium | reverse complement strand
TCGTCAAAAGTGATGACAGACCACATGATTAGCCCAGAAGCGGTTTGGTCTTGCACTACTTGTTACGCTTGTGTGCGCGTTTGCCCGGTAGGGAATGAGCCGATGGCTGATATTATTGACATCCGGCGACGGCTGATTATGGAAGGGGATGAGATTGATAGCGGTATTCAAACAACATTGGAGTCATTGGCTAAAAATGGCAATGCGTTTGGTAAAGGGTCACGCGGCCGTGCCCGTTGGACAAAAGGACTAGACTTCAAAATCAAAGATGTGACGAAAGAAGAGAGTGAATATCTCTGGTTTATGGGGGATACGGCCGCTTTCGATGCCCGCGTTATTCCCCTGACCCAAAAAGTAGCTACCATCATGCAGCGGGCAGGGGTGGATTATGGGACGCTCGGCCGTTTGGAACAAAATTCTGGTAATGATGTGCGCCGTGTTGGTGAAGAAGGTTTGTTTGAGCAACTGGTGGAAAACAACATGGCCGCCTTCGGCAAAGCGCAATTCAAACAAATCGTAACCACCGATCCCCACTCGCTGAATACGTTGCGGAACGAGTATCCGCAGTATGGCGGCCAATGGCCGGTGCATCATTACAGTAATATCCTTTTGCAGCTATTTGAATCTGGTAAGTTGCAAGTCAATCATAGATTGCCTCATTATCGAGCTACTTATCATGATCCTTGTTATCTCGGCCGTTACAATGGCGGTTTTGCCGCCCCGCGTAAGCTGCTGGAATTGATGGGTGTACAAGTGACGGAGATGCCACGTAACCGGGAAAATTCCTATTGCTGCGGCGCTGGCGGCGGTCAGGTTTGGTTGGGAACGACGCCGGATGGAGAACGGCCGTCTGAAAATCGCATCCACGAAGCAGTGGCAGCGCTTGGCTCAGCGGCTAATGGCGCCGCAGACAAGCCGATGATATTTGTGGTCGCCTGCCCTAAGGATGTGGTGATGTATACTGACGCCGTTAAAACCACCGGCAATGAAGATAATATTGCAGTTAAGGATATAATTGAACTCGTTGAGGAAGCTGTGGGTGTGACCACGGCGGATGAAGAAATAGACGGATAAAAAATGAGTGTCAAGCTCTCCGTAAGCCGAAATCCAAAATCTGAAATTGCCGCCGGATTGGCTGGCCGTTTATGGTCATTAGCTATCGTGTTGGATCGGTTGGATCGGTTGGAATCTGGCAGTGGGGCATGGTTGACCGGATTTAAGGAGCAAGAGTTACCCGAAGCGTCCCAGATGATGACATTACGCGCGTTTGGCACGGTAGCAGACCCGGCGAATTATGCCATCCTTCAAGCATTGGCGTCTGGCGAGTCGCATAAGATGGGAGATTTGATAATGCTGACGGGGCACGGCCGTCTAC
>JAAEOP010000970.1 GCA_024223125.1 Chloroflexota bacterium | reverse complement strand
TCTTTATGGATCACATTTTGCTGATGAATATGGCCCACCCCCCGGCCAATTTCAATCGCTAACCGTAAACATTGCCCCCAGTCAATTTTTCCGACTTTGCTCAAGTAATCGTGCAGCGAGACGCCCTGAAAATCCTCTAGCGCCAGGGCCAGATTATTGCCATACTTCACCTGCTCATAGGCCTGCACCACCCCCGCTCCCGCCATTTTTTGGATAACGTGGAATTCGTGCTTAAGGCGGGTGAGGTCAGCGTTTGAGGGGTATTCATTGTTGAGAGTTTTGATGATCACCCTCGTTTGATCGCTGCCACGCCGGGCGCGATAGATAATGGTGCGGTTGGATTGAAATAGTTCTTCTTCTATTTGATAGTTTGGGAGTATGTTACTCATATTATGCTTTCTCGTTAGTGTCTTTAGTTATTCGCCACCCGAAATTTCGCAGTCGAGTAGCAAATGGTCGTGGCGAATACTTCGTGACACTAACCCAATAAATATTGGGCGATAAGTTCTTTGATTTTCTCAGTTTCAAACATCTCTGTCAACTGCAGCAACTGGTACGTAAATGGTTCATAGCGAGCATCTGTTTGCTGCAATTCTAAGGCCTTCTTTTCAATAGCGCGCAGGTTACCCTGCAACGCCAGGTCATACAGGCTGGTTAGCATTTCTTGGGGCGGGATGACCAGGGGGGCGTCCGGAAGCGGGGCATCGACAGCGTCAACTTCGGCATAGGTCCATTCGAGCATTAGATGCGTTTGTAACAGGGCAAACAGCTCATGGACATCGATTGGTTTAGCCAGGAAGGCATTGCAACCAACGGCCGTTGCCTCTTGTCTGTCGGCCGCAAAAGCGCTAGCCGACACCGCAATAATGGGTACAGTTTGTAGGTCTGGCAGTTGGCGCAAAGTGCGCGTTGCTTCCAGACCATTCATATTGGGCATTACCAAATCCATAAGAATAAGGCATGGTTGATTCGTCTGGGCCTGCGCCACTGCTTCCTGA
>JAAEOP010000969.1 GCA_024223125.1 Chloroflexota bacterium | reverse complement strand
CCGACCTTTCTGCCTCACAGTCTCCATGACGCATCCCCATGATCCTTACGCCATTAGTGGCGAATACTGGGATCGTTATGAGGGTATCGATATTGATATGCCCAGCTTTGAACTAGCTGACGATGAGCAAGATCCACACTCCCGGCGGCTGCTGCATGTCTATCAAAAAGATCGTGATCAAATGACAAATCAACAGATTCGTGATGCTCGTCGGGCATATTACGGTGCGGTTAGCTATGTTGACGACCAGGTTGGCAAGCTTATGCAGACCTTGAAAGAAACCGGTTTTGCAAACAATACGATCGTAGTATTCACCGCTGACCACGGCGACATGCTGGGTGAGCGGGGCCTGTGGTACAAAATGAGCTATTTTGAGTGGTCGGCTCGCGTGCCAATGATAGTTTACGCCCCCGGATACTTTGAGCCTCATCGCGTCAGTCAGTCAGTTTCGATTATGGATTTGCTACCGACTTTTGTCGAACTGGCAAATGATGGAAAGCCGCATGAGTATGCCGTGCCCATCGACGGTCGTAGTTTGATGCCACACCTGAAAGGAGCCGGGTCAACAGATGAGGCTGCACACGACGAGGTCATTGGAGAGTACATGGGAGAAGGTGTTGTAGCACCGATGTTTATGATTCGCCGTGGGGACTACAAGTATATCTGCAGCAAACCAGATCCGGATCAGCTATTTAACTTAAAGGAAGATCCAGAAGAGCGCATCAATTTGACAGAAGATGAAAAATATCACGAACTGACCGCAAACTTTCGTAGAGAGGCTGCATCTCGGTGGGATTCAGATGCGATCACTCGCGATGTGATTGCCAGCCAAAAGCGCCGTCGCCTCGTAGCAGAAGCCCATAAACTAGGCAAAGCACCTGTCTGGGATCATCAACCTATATTTGATGCCAGCCAGATGTATATGAGAAATACCATCGACCTGGATGATTTGGAAAAACGAGCCCGGTTCCCTCAGGTAAGCGATGAGTAACGGTTTTCGATCCTCTACTGCCCGGGCCCCGTTTCACTTATTGATCAAACCGATTGGGGCAAAATGCAATCTGCGCTGTGACTACTGTTATTATCTGGAAAAAGAAAAGCTTTACCCCAATCGGCATTCTTTCCGGATGACCAATGAGACGCTGAAATCCCTCACCAAACAATATATAGAATCGCAACCTCCGGGTACCATTGATGTAAACTTTGCCTGGCAAGGGGGTGAGCCGACATTGATGGGCATAGAATTCTTTCGCCAGGCAATACGATACCAGGAGCAATTTTCCCGCCCCGAGTTAAACATTAGTAACTCTCTACAAACCAACGGCACATTGCTGGATGATAATTGGGGGGTATTTCTGAAAGAACACAAGTTTTTGGTCGGTATTAGCGTAGATGGTCCGATGAAACTTCACGACCGGTTGCGCAGAACCAAATCCGGAGAAGGTAGTTTTAACCTTGTTAAACAGGGTATTGAGGTTTTGCGTCGACATGGGGTTGAACACAATTTTCTCTGTACAATTAATAGTTACAACGTCGACCATCCACAAAAGGTGTACAAAGCCTTAAAAGGCCTGGGTGCCGAGCATATCCAGTTTATTCCCATTGTCGTGCATGATCTTTTTAAGTCGGGGAAAAATCATCGTCGATCCAGTCATGGGGTCAGAGTATCCGAGCTTAGCGTACAGGCTACACAATATGGAAATTTTTTTAATGCTGTATTTGATGTCTGGCATAAAAATGATATGGGGAAAGTCTTCGTACAGAATTTCGAAAGGGTACTGGGTACTATAATGGGTGCTGCTTCCACAGTCTGTACCCAGGCGTCAACATGCGGTCAAAACCTGGCAATAGAACACGACGGAACAATTTTTAGCTGCGACCATTTCGTTTATCCTGAATTCAAGCTGGGTCAACTGCAAGACACCCCGCTTGTTAAAATTGTTGATAGCAATCGTCAAGTCGAATTCGGTCAAGCGAAAAAAGATAATCTTTGCAATAGCTGTAAAGAATGCTCCTTTCTTAAATTTTGCCACGGCGATTGCCCGGCGCTACGGATAAGCAAGGTTAAGCAGGAGAAGTACCGGCTTAGTTATTTGTGTGAAGGGAATAAATTGTTCTTTCAACATAGCGGCGCAAGGATGATGCGCATAGCCCGGTCGATTCAAATGCGGTGAATGTTATAGCAGACAGCCTTGACTGCCAGATAAGTGTATCCGCACAGGCACTGCCGGTTGCCGCCTGTGCGTGGCGAATTCGTAACTGTTACTTGTTAGCCATCATTTAGACAATCTTGTTTTTGACGATAATCGCGTCTACGATTCCCTGCCATGAAGGACATGCTGCTATTGCTCGTACATCTGTTGACTACAATTGCCAAACTACTCGGACCCGGTGGTGCAAGAGCCGTTGTCGCCGATAGCCTTCTT
>JAAEOP010000968.1 GCA_024223125.1 Chloroflexota bacterium | reverse complement strand
CGAACCAGCTATCTACGCGGTTATCTTAAAGTAGTTGGACAAAACTTTTGGTATCTGATTAGCGAGAACAAAGATTTATACACGGACATAATTGAACCGATTGGCTACCGAGCCAAACAGCATAATGAGGCTTTTTAAGAAGAGAAGAGCAGAGTAGTCAACATATTCACCAAACAAGTCATTGATAATTTTTGCAATGATACAAAAAAAAAAAAAAAAGATGGATTGGTTGAGTGGAATAGCGGCAACTATGATTTAGACCGCATTATGTCCAGCTAAGTTAAGATACTATGTAAAGACTTGAAGGTTGAAGTCGTCGCAGGTAAGCTCCTTAAGAAAGAACAGCATAATACAGAAAGGAGCTTATCGTGAAGCAAACAATCTACAGGACAGAGCATAGAGCAACTGAAGCTAAACTTTACCTGGCCTTTGAACTGGGCAACCAGGAATGGAAGCTGGGCTTCAGCATTGGGTTGGGCCAGAGCCCCCGCCGCCGGACAATCGGAGCCGGAGATCGGGCGGGACTGCAAGAGGAAATTCGGCGGGCCAAGAAGCGATTTGGCTTAGCTGAGAGCGCCCCGGTGCTGAGTTGCTACGAGGCGGGCCGAGATGGGTTCTGGCTGCATCGCTATCTGCTGTCGGTCGGGTTAGAAAACTTGGTGGTTGATTCGGCCAGTATCGAGGTGAATCGGCGAGCCAAGCGAGCCAAGACGGATCGGATCGATGTTGGCAAATTGCTGCGGATGCTGATCCGGTATGACAGTGGGGAGCAGAAGGTCTGGAGCATTGTGCGAGTGCCCAGTGTCCAAGCAGAAGACAAGCGGCACTTGCACCGGCAACTGTTAGCCTTGAAAGGGGAACGGAACCGGCATATCAATCGGCTCAAGGGCCTATTGGTGGGACAAGGGGAGCGGCTGTCAGTCGGGGCCGACTTTCTGAAAAAGCTGGACCAGGTACGTTTGTGGGATGGGACGAAGATACCGGCCGGGTTACGAATCCGGTTAGAGCGGGAGTATGCTTGTCTGGAGTTTGTCCAACAGCAACTAAAAGAGTTGGAAACAGAGCGCGTGGAGCTCTTGCGAACGTCACAGGAACCCAGTGTGAAACAGGTTCAGCAATTGCTGCGATTGCGAGGTATCGGGGTTAAGAGTGCCTGGTTGTTTGTGATGGAATTCTTTAGCTGGCGCGAGTTCCATAACCGACGCGAAGTGGGACGTTTGGCCGGCTTGGCGCCGACACCCTATCAAAGTGGGGATGAATCACGCGAACAGGGTATTGACAAAGCGGGCAATAGTTTAGTCCGTACAATGGCCGTTGAGATTGCTTGGGCCTGGCTTCGCTATCAGCCCGAGAGTGCGTTGAGCCAATGGTATCAGGAAAGGTTCGGCCACGGCGGGAAACGGCTGCGCAAAATAGGCATCGTGGCCTTGGCTCGCAAGTTGCTGATAGCCTTGTGGCGCTATCTGGAAACGGGTGAAATCCCGGCCGGAGCCCAGCTAAAGGCTTAACCTGTCAAAACAAGAGTATTCCACCAGAAGCTATCAGTCGATGACTGGCTTGGTATGAGCGTGTCGTTATCTGCCCTGGGTGTCCGATAGGAACCGTAGTTAAGAAGGAACCGCTCATCAGGGAGTTTGAGACCATCCCTGGGCGAACAGAGTATCGGGTGTCTGGCCAACCTTGAGCCAGCACGGATAGGAGGCGGTTAGGAGCCTGTTAGGCCCAACGTCTACGGAGCCGCCAAGAGATTTGCCAGGAAAAGAGTGATTTGCCATCAGGTAGGGACTTCTCGTATATTGTCACCCTCATTGGGTTAGCCAAAAACGACCCGCAAGGGCCGATCCTGCCCGTGCGTCTATACAATGAGAATTTGACAAGAACGAGATCATAGGAGGTCAGTGGGCGAGTCGCCTCGCCCACTGCCTCTTCAAAACCCAGCGTGCGCCTTTCGAAGCACGAGGCTCCTCAGCAAATTGGCTGTTGTCATCAGCACCTTGTCGCGTGGGCGGTGTCGTGACAGTGACCGTGCAGTAAGCTCAAGTTCACATAACGGTTATCGGAATGATTACCATTAATATGATGAACCTCTAACACGTCCTCAGTCATAAAGAACAAGCCACAACTTTCACATTTGCCACCTTGCCATTTCAAGAGTTTGATAACCCGCAACGGTTTAAGCGGATGTCGCTTAAGTCGTTGCCCCCAATAGAGCCAATCTCCATCAAAAGGACTTTTAGAGCCCATTACTTTGATGTGCCGTTCGATTTTGGTCTGTTCGTATTGGAACAAATAGTATTCTCCGTCCGTGAAACGGATGAGACCATCCAACCGTTTCCAGTAGCGACGGTAACACCACTTGGACCATTTACGGGGGTGACGGAAGGCGGCCCAACGTCTCAACTTATAGTACAGTTGGGCCGACATTTTATTGAAAATCGCTTTGGCACTACATCTTTTGTAGTAATTGGCCCAGCCCCGAATGATGGGGTTGAGCTTGCCAATCAGTCCGGCCTGAGAACTACCGCGATAGTCACGGATAACTTGTTTCAGGTGAGCCAAATGGCGTTTGATGGCTTTCTTAGCGGGTCTAATCAAGGTCTTGAAATCAACATACCCTTGGTATGTCCGGGTTTTGTATTGGCCCACCCCATACTGCCTGATGTTGAACCCCAGAAAATCAAACCCGGCCTGACCCTCGTGTTCATTGAGAGTGTGGGCGATATGGGTTTTGTTGGGGTTGAGTTGCAGCCCTATTTTGCCTAACCACGCTTCCGCTTGCTCTTTAGCCTCAAATAACATCTCAAGGTCTTGATGTAGTATCACCACATCATCAGCAAATCGGATAACGGCCAGTTTGTGCCGTTGGGGAAAGGCAGCCACCAACTCCTCTTCCAGCCCGTGCAAAGCGATATTCATTAGCAGCGGTGAAATCACCCCGCCTTGAGGGACGCCTTCTTCGGGAAAGAGGGTTTGACCTTGGTCAACAATTCCGGCTTTAAGCCAACCTTCTACCAATTTGGCAATAGGTCGGATGGTGTCCAGTTTGTCTAATAAAGCTTGATGGTTGATTTTATCGAAACACTTTTCTATATCCGCTTTAAGCACAAACTTGGGCTTAAGACGAATGAAGTTAAAGACCGCTTCGATAGCATCGTGGGGACTGCGACCGGGCCTGAACCCGTAGGAATTCGGCTCGAAAACCGCCTCCCATTCGGGTTCCAGGACCAGTTTGACCAGGGCCTGATAGGCCCTAATCAACATCGTGGGGATACCTAATGGCCTTTGACCGCCATCAGGTTTGGTCAGATACGTCCGGCGTACCGGGTCTGCCGCCTGGTCAAGGGTTCGTAAGCGTAGAGCGTAGAGCCACCGTTGTTTGGGGGTTAATGAAGCCACCCCGTCTACCCCGGCGGTTCGTTTACCTCGGTTATCTTGTGAAACCCGGCGCACGGCTAAAAGCCGGGCTGACCAGGAGCGAAGCAACAACCGCTGTAAGTTGTGGACAGTCCTGACATCGCCCCGTTGTTTGGCTTGATAGATACGCTTTTGCAGGCGGAATACATTCCGTTGGATTTTCTTCCAGGGAATAGTTTTCCAAACTTCACTTGGTCGCAATGCCGGTGTCATAAGCTCTGACCTTCGCCAGTGTCTCTATCTTCCAATTTACCGGACCCACGTCAGCCTATCCTCCGCGTTACCAGAGGCGTTTGCTTCTTGGGTCATCCTGCTCCCCTTGGCTTGCGGCTTGGCTGCCTTCTCAGGTTGGTTGCCTGAGAGCGTCCGGGGAGTTACTCCGTTCCGAGTGTCCATTTTCCGTGACCTTAGGT
>JAAEOP010000967.1 GCA_024223125.1 Chloroflexota bacterium | reverse complement strand
GGGTTGTAATGAAATCTTTCTGGGAGAGCAGGCGTGAAAGCTGTCTGGTATCTATTTCTAACGATAACTGCTCTTTAATCTGTTTTGCGGAAAGCGTTTTCCCGGCAAGCAGTTGTTTGAGTTGCCGGTCAAACTCTCCGGACTGTTCCTGCTCCTTCGGCGCTTTCCTCTCTATTTCTACCGGATCACCGTCCATATTGACGGGAATTGCGCCTTGCTCAATCAACAGGACATTGGCATTCTTTTCATCCGGTTCCGCCTGGCGGACGTAAATCTTACGCTGTTTGCGCAAACCATCCACAACACCCGCCCAGGTGCCGCCTTTGGAGTCTGATTCAGCGACATAAATTTTCTCTGCCAATCCGTAAATGTAGACGTTCCTCCCCATCGCTAACCCAATGCTCCAGGGGGCTTTCGGATGATAGGCGCTGAGCACCAGGAGATTGCCTTCTACGATGTGTGTGTAGTATTTCCGAAATCCGCTGGCAAAGGTCAACACGCCCTGGGGCAAGACGATGATGCTCTGCCCATGCACTTCTAACGCAGCATCCAGGGCTGTTTTGTCTACGCCTTTGGCAAAACCGCTGACAATGACTTCGTAGTTTTTTGAACATTGCCGGGCGATGTTTTGGGTAAACCTGAGGGCTGTTTCCGAAGCCTTCCGTGAGCCAACGATAGCGACAGAGAGCTCGTTCAGGAGTTGGGTGTTGCCTTTGACGTATAACAACGGCGGAGCGTATTGCATTTTGAGATTCTTTTTGAGCGTGTTGGAATATTT
>JAAEOP010000966.1 GCA_024223125.1 Chloroflexota bacterium | reverse complement strand
CAGTTACAACCCTATTTCCAGTACCGTTGTGGGCAATCCGTATCTCTTTACCGGCCGTCGCTATGACCCGGAAAGCGGCAACTACTACTACCGCGCCCGTATCTACAGCCCGGCACTCGGCCGTTTCTTGAGCACAGACCCCCTGGGTTACGCCGCCGGCGACGCCAATTTATACCGCTACACCTTCAACAACCCGGCTAACCTGACGGATCCCACCGGCGAGTTTGTGCCCCTGATTGCAGCCTTATTAATAGCGACCAAGGTTATTGATTATGGTCTGACCGCTTATGATGTCATACAAGCTACCAAGGTTATCAATGACCCCTGTTCCACGCCGGAGGACATCCTTTTTGCCACGCTTAACCTGGCCCTGGCTGTGGTCTTTGAATTTATTGAGCCGGATGACCTGCTGCCGATTGGCGTTCCGGCCGATGACGCCGCCCGCCGGCTTGTCATGCGCGAAGCCCGCCGCGCCTTTGACGATGAAGGCATTGAAGGTATGGTGCGGGTCATCAGGAACAAGCTGGGTGATGATGCCGACAATGTACTGCGTGAGATGGGGCTGGATCGATATGTTGATGAGGTTGTGGATGTCATCTGTAGCTTTAGCGGCGATACGCTGGTTTCAACGATAAATGGTTTAGAAGCGATAAGCGCCCTGGATGAAGGGGATTGGGTGTTAGCCTATGACGAGGCCACAGGTACTATTGGCTACTATCCCATCCTGGCTATCTGGGTACATAATGACCCGGTCATCGTTTTGCTAACGATTGGTGGGGAAATAATTGAAACCACGCCAGAACATCCTTTCCGCACGGCTGGTGGTGGCTGGGTGGCGGCCGGTAGTTTACAAGCTGGTGACCAGGTACAAAAAGCCGACAGCAGCTACGGCATAGTAGAAGCAGTGAAGTTTGTGTACCAACTCCAGCCTATGTACAATCTCACCGTTGCCACCGCCCATACCTTCTTCGTCGGCGATGGGCAGTGGTTAGTACATAATATCTGCCAAATTCACCACGCATTATCTAACAAGATTGATAATGCATTAAACAGCCATCCAAAGCTGAACGGGGTCTTTGATAGGGAAGTTGATTTATTTAAGTTTACCGCTTCTAGTGAAGAAGCTCATCGAGGTTACCAGACTTGGCACCGACAATACGACAGACAAGTAGTTGATTGGATTGAACGAAACCCGAGTGCAACGAGAGACGATTTCTTAAACTACCTGATCACGATATATTCAGAAGAAGATATAGCATGGCGTTTTCCAGACGCTGTTACCAAACTAAGAACCGCTTTAAATGGAGGCTAAGAGTGAGTTTTTATGTAATACAACCAGATGGTGAACGATTTGGTGCAACTTGGGACCATGGACAAATCATGCCTCCTGTGAATTTTGGCAAACCACTCATGTGCCCTGAATGTGACCGTCCGGTGAGTCAAAGGAAATGGTTAGAACCTAGAAAACTGAGTTTATCATCATCAAATCCTGCAAAGTGGGGTGATCTTGTATGGGGAGGTGGTTTTCAATTTCTCGTATCGGGTAGGTTTGAGCGTGCTTTTTCCAAATATGGACTGACAGGAATAACAAAGTTTCTACCTCCAGCTGAAATCGTCAAGATTGGGCATAAGAAGGTGGAGGATTTTCGCAATCTGCCTACTTATTATCCTGTATTTGTTGAGTTATTTGGGGCCAATATTGATGATATTAAATCAAACACTATTCGTAGACCTCATTCATGCCAATACTGTCGTGGTGATATTCTAACTATCTCAAAAATTGTAGTTGATGAAAGTACTTGGCTTGGACAGGATATTTTTATAGCTCGAGGTTTATATGGTTTGGTTCTTGTATCAGAAAAATTCAAACAAATGACAGAAAGCGAAAATTTAACCAACATCCAACTTGTTCCGACTTTATCGTTTGGCTACGATTATGGCCCTACGTGAAGAAGTGATCATCATTAGCGTGATGCCGTGTACTCAGCTGTAGATAGTCTAATTTCAGAGCAACACAGTTTGTTATAGTCATTTACTGTCAACGCACCACTATTTCGATTCTTAAGTCAGCACATTAACAGTTAAATAAGCCTTCCTCATCGCTTTCTTCGCAGAAGCAAGACGATAGCCTTTCACAGCAGCTTACATCTATGTGAAGGTACTGAATTCTACGATGGCAGTTACAACCCGATTTCCAGTACCGTTGTGGGCAATCCGTATCTCTTTACCGGCCGTCGCTATGACCCGGAAAGCGGCAACTACTACTACCGCGCCCGTATCTACAGCCCGGCACTCGGCCGTTTCTTGAGTACAGACCCGATGGGTTACGCGGCCGGCGACGCCAATTTATACCGTTACACCTTCAACAACCCCACCAACTTCACCGATCCTAGCGGTCAGATTTTTGACACAGTGCTGGACATTGGTTTCATTATTTATGACGTCTACGTCCTGACCGATCATCTAATAACTGGTTGTGGTAACATTGGCGAAGACTTGCTTGCTCTAGGTCTGGATGTAGGAGGCGCTCTTGTTCCTTTCGTGACAGGTGGCGGTCTAGCTGTACGTGCAGCAGCAAAGGCAGATAACATAGGTGATGTCACTCAGCTGCTTAACAAGGCGGACGATATTGGAGCTGGGGCGCGTCAAGTCTTCGATCCGGATAAGCTAAAACGTATTTCTCTACCGTACAATTAGAGGTACGAATCTAACACAATACTGACGGACAAAAGCTCAGACATT
>JAAEOP010000965.1 GCA_024223125.1 Chloroflexota bacterium | reverse complement strand
CTCGGCTTCTTGCCAGCTTCTAGGATTTAATAGGTTATCTGCAGCATCATCAATATACCGCTCTAGCCCCATCTCGCGCAGTACATTGTCGGCGTCATCACCCAGCTTGTTCCTGATGACGCGCACCATACCTTCAATGCCTTCATCGTCAAAGGCACGGCGGGCTTCGCGCATGACAAGCCGGCGGGCGGCATCATCGGCCGGAACGCCAATCGGCAGCAGGTCATCCGGCTCAATGAGTTCGAAGACCACCGCTAGAGCCAGATTGAGGCTGGCAAAGAGGATGTCCTCCGGTGCGGAACAGGGATTGGCAATGACCTCTGTAGATTGCCAGATGTCATAAGCAGTCAGACCATAATCAATCACTTTGAGGGCCAGAAGTGCGGCCACGACAATGGGCACAAACACAATCTCGCCGGTGGGGTCGGTCAGGTTAGTTGGGTTGTTGAAGGTGTAGCGGTATAAATTGGCGTCCCCGGCCGCATACCCCATCGGGTCTGTGCTCAAGAAACGGCCGAGTGCCGGGCTGTAGATACGGGCGCGGTAGTAGTAGTTGCCGCTTTCCGGGTCATAGCGACGGCCGGTAAAGAGATACGGATTGCCCACAACGGTACTGGAAATAGGGTTGTAACTG
>JAAEOP010000964.1 GCA_024223125.1 Chloroflexota bacterium | reverse complement strand
GTCACCTTCGATGAGCCTATCATTCCCAGGTACTTCCCAATGCCTTGTGTCTGCACAAGTGACCCATGAAACGGTTGGTCACCTTGTGTGGCGCAAACGATGGTCGGGCGGCCAGCACGAATACCAGCAGCGAGGGTGCCGGCTCCACCATGGTGGACAACTGCTGCACATTGCGGAAATAGCCAATCGTGGGGACAGGATTCGATTTCGAAGACATTCTCTTCTGCCCAGGCGTAAAGCTGTTTGCCTTCTTCTGTTGATGTATCGAGAGCTTCGCGCGTCAGGCCAGCCCAACCGCCCAAAAGCACGCCCTTGACGCCAGCGAGATGCAGGCTCTTAATCGCTAAGGTCGAGAGCGTTTTGCTAAACTCCGAATTGGCCTTCATGCTGCCGAAGCCAATGTAGACTGGCTTCTGCTTGAGGAACTCGACGAGTTCTGGTGGGGGCGTATAGTCGTTGCCGCTTGCTAAAAACCACCAGCCACTCATAAACTTCTGCTCAGGCCAATCATCGGGTTGTGGGCACAAGTTGGGAGAGACGGCACAGATTTGCGGCAGATTGTGGGGCCATATTTTGAAGCGTGACCCATCGGTGTAGGTGTCGCGTGGAAGCTCGAGAATCTCACGCATCATCTCAAACTTGGGTTTGATTGTCTTCGGGTAAACCATCCCCTTAATTTTGTAGAGGGTGCGGTTGAGGAAGCTGGGCATCTGTCCCACTTCCATTGTGAAGAGTGGATACTCCGAGGTGGGGTGGTTGACCTGCAAATCAAAGGTGACCACCGGAATTTGCAGCGCTTCGGCCAAGCACATGTAGGGACCGTAAAGTAGATTGGGCACAATAAGCATGTCAGGTTTGAATTCCTGCGCTGCGGCTACTGCGCTCATCATGTCTTCTTTTTGCATCGCCACATAATCTGGACTGTTGAGGTACTCTTTCCCAAATTTAGCCAGCTTCATCGTACCACGAATAGAGCGGTCGGAAGGGTTGGCTTGTCCAAACATATTTTCCACGAACGCCTCAATATTTTCTTGGGCAACGACACACTCAATGCCATTGGCCTCGAACAGTGTGGTTGCGGGTGGTGTGGCAAAAACAAGGACATCCCGGCCTTCCTCCTTGAGGCGCAGTGCCAGTGATGCGACAGGTTGTAAATCGCCTCGGCTGCCCCAGGCTGCGATCATAATGCGTTTTGGTGTTGTCATTTGTAAATCTCCGTAATCTCTTGTAGAGACGCCCCGCTGGGGCGTCTTTGTTTTTGTGTCAATAAGGAGACGCGCCAGCGGCGGCGTCTCTACATGGGTTCGACGAGGCGCACAATGCCATTGCTGCCATCTACCTCAATCATTGCGCCATCAGGGATGTTCTCTATCGCGTTTTCGACACCCGAAACACAGGGCAAGCCATACTCACGGGCGATGACGGCCCCATGTTGCAATGCACCGCCAACTTCTAGCACAACACCACTTGCATTCATAAAGAGCGGTGTCCAACCGGGATCAGTGGCACGGGTGACCAGAATTTCCCCTTTGTTGAGTGGTTTTTCATAGGGGGATTCCAAGACGTTGGCAATGCCACGAATAGTGCCCGGGGCAATCGGCTGACCCACCAACTCACCTTCTTTTGCAGGTTTCTGTGGGGCACGAATAATCCGGCCACGAGAATTCATGATGCGTGGCCAATTGTTTACTTGCGCTTGTTTCTGGCGGGGGGCAAGATTCTTGGCGATGATGGCCCGAATATCCAATGTGCTATTTTGTTGGGCTTGTGTCAGTCGACTCACGTTTAAGTCAAATACCTGTGTTTTGTCATCCAAGCGACCTTGGGCAACGAATTGTTCGCCCAATTGCAAGGCACGTTGGCGCATCAGGTCGAGCGTCACAATAAAGAAATATTTGGGCATTTCACGATAGCCCAGATTATAGTGTAATGCCGCTTGTTTCTTGAAATGCTTGGCCTTGCCCTTTTGGGTGGCGAGTGCCAGCAGTTGATCATAGGCATCTTGACGGCGTTGGGTACTTTTAGCCAGCACATCATTGTGGATGTCCATCGCTTTGAGTTGATTGAAGAATGCGGGCACATTTTCATGGGCGCGTTCTGTGGCAATGTCGATCTCACGAATGCCGCGACAACCGAAGCGATCCATATAGTGGTCAAATGCGGTCTGGAATTCAGGTGAAACTTGTTTGTTAGCCAGTTTTTGGACAAATTCTTCACCCGTTGCTGTATCTTGCACTTCGGCCTGTTTTGCCAACTCAAACATCAGGTGTCCCATTTCTGAGGTGGGATTGCCATTGAGATCGATATTTAGGGCGACCAACAAATCTTCAACATCGTCATTCTTAAACAGGCGACTCAGCCGTGTCTGGGCCAGCATAGCGGGACCCATCACACCTACAATGGTATTCATCTGATTGGCAAAGAGCGCATTGAGTTGCTCAACTAAATTGCTGAATGGCATATCTT
>JAAEOP010000963.1 GCA_024223125.1 Chloroflexota bacterium | reverse complement strand
TGTATTATTATCTTCCAGTTGATTCGTTTATCTGGTACACTCATCATAATTCATAGGTGTACCAAATTTGCTTTTTATGTCAAAATTTAAGCGAACGTCGAGTTATTAACAGTCGTAGATTGGTTCACTCTGGCAGAGTGAACCAATCTCAAACTTGGCAGGTAAGCGCCTAATCTTTCAACGCCAGCCAGGTGCGCCCCACACTGGCATCCACCTTCAAAGGGACATCCAGTTGATACGCGCCTGACATTGTGTCCACCACCAATGATTGAACGACTTCTAATTCCTTATCTGGCAGTTCCAAAAGCAGTTCATCATGCACTTGCAGCAACATCTGGGCTTCATACGAGGCCAGCTTCTCATGCAAATCAATCATCGCCAGCTTCACAATATCGGCCGCCGTGCCTTGAATGGGATGATTGACCGCTTCCCGTTCGGCCCGCAGCCACGCCTGCCGGTTGGCGCCCGTCATCGAACCGCCAAAAACGGGGAAGTAACGCCGCCTTCCCAGCAACGTTTCTACGTAGCCTTCTTTCTTGGCCTTCTCTTTCGTCTCATCCAGATAGGTTTGAATGCCGGGAAAACGGGCAAAATATTCGGCGATGTAATTTTCCGCCTCCGCCAGCGTCAGGTCAGAATCCCGCGCCAGCCGGAAAGCGCCCATGCCGTAAATCAGGCCAAAGTTCACCGCTTTGGCAAAACGTCGCTGATTATATGTTACCTCTTCCGGCTCAATGCTATACACGGCCGCGGCCGTTGCCCGATGAATATCCTGATCCTCCCGAAACGCTTCCAACAAAGCCGCATCCTGGCTGATGTGCGCCAGCACCCGCAGTTCCACCTGCGAATAATCACAAGCCAAAAAATGATGCCCTGGATTGGCGACAAAGCCGCGCCGAATCTGCTGCCCCACCTGGCTGCGAATGGGAATATTTTGCAAATTGGGATTACTGCTGGCCAGCCGCCCGGTGATGGCCCCGGTCTGGTTGAAGCTAGTATGAATACGGCCGTCTTCCTTATTCACCATCTCCGGCAGCGCATCCACATACGTGCTTTTTAGCTTGCCTAACTCTCGGAATTCCAAAATGTGGTTAATGATGCCCGTCTTCTTTTCCTGCTCTGTTTGTTTTAAGCCTTGTAACACCGCCGCGGCCGTACTGAAATAACCGCTCTTCGTCTTCTTCAATCCCTCTTTGGGGAAATCCAATGTCACAAACAGCACATCGCTCAACTGCTGCGTGGAGTTGATGTTAAACGGCTCGCCGGCAATCTCATGAATCTCTTGTGCCAACTGGGTCAGCCGGGCGGCCATATCCTGCGACATGTGGCGCAAAAAGGGCACATCTACCCCAATCCCGGCCTGCTCCATGGCCGACAGCACCGGAATCAAAGGTAGTTCCAACTCCAACATACGTTCCAGATTTTTCTCGGCGATCTCTTTTTGTAATGGTTTCACCAATCGCAATGTCATATCGGCGTCGGCCGCGCCATAGGGAGCGGCGTCTTCAATAGGCACTTCGCTAAACGGCCGCTGCTTCTTCCCCTTGCCAATCAACGACGAAATCTCTGTCATCTGGATGCCCAGCCGGTGAAAGGTCAAATCCTTCAACCCCTTATGCCTGGTGGCCGGGTCGGTCAACCATTCGGCAATCATCGTGTCAAAAATGATGGGCGTCACTGTCAACCCATGCCGCTGCAAAATGATGAAATCATACTTAGCATTATGGGCCACTTTGCCAATGGCTGGATTGGTCAATGCCGGTTTAATCGCCGCCCGCACCATCTCCCACGGCAGTTGGTCGGCCGCCAGTTCTGGCTGCCCGGCAAACAAGCCCATCTGTCCCGTCTGTGCCTGCTCCTGGTTAGCCAGATGTCCCACCGGAATGTAATATCCTCCCGGCGGCTCTACGGCCAGACAAATGCCCACAACCTCGGCCGTCATCTTGTTCAGGCTGGTCGTTTCCACATCGAAGGCAATCAAATCGGCCGTGTTCAACTTCTCTGCCAGGTCGGCCAACTGCGCTTCTGTTTGCACGATGGTCAATTCTGTGCCCGGCTGGGCTGACTGCGGTTCGGCCAGATCAGCGGCCGCCTGTACCCGTTCCAGCAGCAAATTAGTCAAGGAACGGAATTCTAATTCGCGGAACAGCTCCAGGACAACGGCCGCATCAAAATCATGAGCCACACACGCAGCCAAATCCAACGCAATCGGCGCGTCGGTGACGATGCGGGCCAGTTTCTGGCTCAGGTAAGCGTTTTCCCGACCCGCTTCCAATTTCTTTTTCAGCGCCCCTTTAATGGCTTCAATGTTTTCATAGACGCCATCCAATGTGCCGTACTCAAGCAGCAGTTTGGTGGCCGTTTTCTGGCCCACCCCTTTTACACCGGGGATGTTGTCGCTGCTGTCGCCAACCATCGCCTTCCAATCTACGACTTGATTCGGCCGTACCCCAAAATACGCTTCCACCTTAGCCGCGTCGTATAAATCTGGCTGGTCATTCCCCCGGCGCGGCGGCAGTTCCACCAACGTATTCTCGTCCACCAATTGCAGCAAATCCCGGTCGCCGGTGATGATTTGCACCGGCACATGGTGCGGCTTGGCCTGGGCGGCGATGGTTCCCAACACATCATCCGCCTCATACCCTTCCAACTCCAAAATGGGGATGTTGAGTGCGGCCACCACTTCCTTAATGCGCTCAATTTGGGACCGCAGTTCGTCGGGCATCTTTTCCCGCGTCCCTTTGTAGTCGGCAAACATCTCATCCCGGAATGTTTTGCCCAAATCAAAGCTGATGGCGAAATAATGGGGCGGGTTGTCGGCCAGAAGACGCTCTAACACGGTGCGGATAAAGCCATAGGTGGCGTTGGTTGGTTCGCCTGCTTTGGTGCTGAACGCCTGCAACGGCAGCGCATAAAACATGCGGTAAGCCAGGGCATGGCCGTCTATTAAAACCAGTTTATTTTCAGACATAAATTACCTATCTCTCAAGTCCCCGGCACTTCCAAAGTGCCGGGGACTTCTACAAATATAGTAGGGACGGGACAGGCGGTTATTATCTTCGCCAAATGTCTTACCTTTTCACCCGCCTGTCTCGCCCTGGTTTGGCCCGCGATTATGGTTGTGGCGCCGGTTGGGGGCTGTGAATGGGGGTGATTGTACCATAAAACAGATGTTCGCACCGGGGGCGGGGTGCGATAATCCTCCTGGAGGTTTAAGCTGAAATCTACCATTTTAGACGGAACCTCCGGGAGGAGGGTCACTCTTTTTGGAGACTACAACAGATGAAGGAATAAACAGATTTTTTTGACAACCATCATCTGTTTTTTCCTGAATCTGTTGTACTCATTCAGGCCAACCCGGCGGCAGCAAAATCTGGTTTTCGATTGCTTCCCGGTTGGGCACATAGGCCAGATTGAGACATTCCACAAACAGCAGGTTGGCTTCCAGGTATTTCACCAGCAAATCCACCTGTTCCTGGTTCAAATGCCATTCCCGGCCCATATCCCGTTGGGTTTGGGCCAGATGGATAAACTGCTGGGCAAACGTTTTCCATGTTGCATCCGAGGCAATGGCTGAGGGCACAGTCAATTGTTGGCAAGCGGCCGTTAGTTCCGGTAAATCGGCCGCCACACTCAACTCCTGTAACGTGCTGCGTAAACGATTCAACTCCATCACCACAGCCTCATTGACAACCTCCTGTCCATAACGCAGCACCGCCTGCATAACCAATACCCCTATGGTTAACAAATAATCGAGGGCGAGCAGTGGGCCGTAGGTGTGGGCGAGGGCGAGGGCGCGGGCGAAGGCGAGGGCGCGGTCGAGGGTACGGTCGCGGTCGAAGTCGAGGTCGAGGGCGAGGTCGTGATCGCGGTCGCGGGCGCGGGCGCGGGCGATGGCGCGGTCGAGGTCGAGGGCGAGGTCGCGGCGGTCGAGGGCGAGGTCGAGGTCGAGGTCGAGGTCGAGGTCGAGATCGCGGGCGAGGTCGCGGTCGAGGTCGAGGTCGCGGTCGACGGCGAGGGCGAGGTCGAGGGCGAGGGCGAGATCGCGGTCGTGGTCGTGGTCGTGGCCGAGGTCGAGGGCGAGGACGCGGGCGAGGTCGCGGTCGAGGACGCGGTCGAGGTCGCGGTCGAGGTAAAAAGTACGCAAAGCGGCAGGGCGAAGTCCGCCGCTTTGCGTACTTTTTACGGCTCCCCAATTCAAAAGCGCAGCTATCTTTTCATCGGCCGCCATCCGCTGCATTTCATCCAGGAATAATTGCAAATAAAGAGTCGCATCTGGGGGCAGTACGGCCATTAACAGCAGCACTTCCCGCCAACGGCCATCAGCTATATGTGGTTGAAACTTATCCCAACTTTCTTTAAAGATAGTCCACCAAGCTGTCAAATATTCATGTAATGTTAGGTGGGCGAAGGCATATACATCCGCCGTTCTTTCTAGCAGCAAACCAGTATTCGCTTCTACCTGGCGCAGCCATTCTTTGCCATCTACCTGTTTATCATATTCCGCCTGGCAGCGGTTCTCAATGCGCCACACTAAATCATGCCCGGCAATCAATTGGTGCCCATCCAAAAAAGTCTCGTGAGCCAGATAAGCCAACAGTTCTGCATTCTGACTAACCGCTAAACCGGCAATTGGATCACGGTCAATACCACGCATCTTATCCCATCTTTGCAGCAAGCCATCCACAGCTTGCCGGTAAATGTTTGCCCGTCCTGGTGGAAACCCTTTATCCAGATCATAAGACAAACACAACAATGTCAACAGCAGGGGAACCCGCGCCATTTCTTTAAGCGTGTCTGTCTCTGTTAAAGTCTGGAAACAAGCAACTGCCGTCTCCGCTTGTTCTTTGCCAAACCAGTTTTGGATAAAAATCTGAATTTGGGATTCATTAAATTCAGCAATTTCTGCATACTGAAAGCGGGTAAAGCGATAATCAGCCGCTGCATTACGGCAAGTCAGCAACAGCTTGCATTGGGTATGGCGCAAAGATAATCCTTCAATATCCCGAATGATTTGCCGCCGTTGGTTATGCTCCTGGGGCACTTCATCCAAGCCATCCAACAAGAGCAGTAATCCCCTTTGTTTTAACAAGAACCGGGTCAATGATTCAGCCTCAGGTAGTTCCGCCGCCGCAAACTGCGCCGTGATAAACTCGGCAATCGTCTGTTTCGCTTGGGCCACTTCCACCAAAGGTACAAACATCGGCCAGCCAACTATCTTGCCCAGCGTTGCTTCCCGTGCAATTTGTTTGAGAAAAGTAGTCTTGCCTGCACCCGGCTGCCCCAAAATGTAAAGTCTGTCTACGGCCGCAGCCAATTGTGCCCCATCCTGCTTGTCCCCTTTGTGAGAGGAGAAACGCCCTACCCAGGTGCCAGGTCGCACGACGTCTTCGCCAAAACGGACAAACGCATCTCTTTCTTTCAGCAAATATACCTGGGTATACAATTTCTCCAGCGTAGCCTGTCCCTGCCCCAACACATGCAGCGCCTGTACGCGGTTGTAGAGGTAAGTCAGGTCATCAACTGCGGCCGCTTGCCACCGGACTTCATCCCAATCAGGAATGTTGTGGGTTTGTAGGAATGAACGGCCGTAACCCTCCCACAACCATTCCGCCTTTTCTGCAATTGCTCTGTCTATGTCATCTTGTTGGTTGGCTTTGACCGGCATATAAATTCCCTCACTTCCATCAACATCAGCACCATACCGTCCATTGTACCTGAAAAACGGCCGTCACCCATCATTCCATATGGGCGTACAGGAGCAAAACTTGGGAGACAAATTCTGTATGCACTCATTAGAGGTAACCATTCACTCCCCCAAGGTGCCTGGCACTTATAAACGAGTGTGCTACTCCAGTAGACTTGGTAATGAAGTGCCGGGCACCTGACTGGTTACCATTAGAGATTGGAGATGGGTTTAATCTCCAATCTCTCACCTATTCAGGTAACGGCTCAAAAAACGATTCTGA
>JAAEOP010000962.1 GCA_024223125.1 Chloroflexota bacterium | reverse complement strand
GGCGGATATTGGTTGAGAGGACCGAACCTACGTCTATGAACCCAACACGTTGAAAGGGAACAAGCCGGTCAACATCGGGCACGAATATTCGGTTCTGGTCTATTTGCTGGAGAAACAAGAGGGAGCGACCCCATGGTTAGTGCCCTTGATAGTACGGCGGGTGAGCAGCGAGGAGACCAAAAATAAGGTTGGGGCAGCGGCATTGAACAGCTCTGGGAGTTTTAGGATTACAGCAGAATAATAACATTCATCCACTGAACCCTAAAACCTGTGATGAGGTATCTCTAGTTACACACTTAAAATGGGGAAGGCGGGACTTGAACCCGCACGCCTCGCGGCACATGATCCTAAATCATGCTCGTCTGCCAATTGAGACACTCCCCAATCAAATGTGTACTACAGATTTTTAAAATTTTCTTTTTTCAGGCCACGGTAGCCTAATCGTTTACTGTTTTTTGGTTGGTTCTAAAAATTATTGTATCATTGCCTGCCAAAAAAGCAAGAATTAATCCCAAGGTAGGAGTACACTATTGTGTACTCCTACTAAGGATTGAGAATTAATTAACTTCCCCAATCGAGGTGGAAATTCCAGGTGATTTAGCCACAAAATAGGGAAGTTATAAAATCCTTAGCCCTAAATGTAAAGCGCTGGCAAAATTTACAGTTCTGGACCAAAATCCAACGCTACTCGACGCAGTTCATCATCATCAGGATGAACATAAATCTTGGTAGTTTTCATATCACTGTGTCCCATCAAAATCTGAAGGGCAAACGGATTACCAGCTCTTGAAGCATAGGTAGCAAAAGTATGTCGCCATTTATGCGGAGACACGCTCATGTTGGGCAACCCGGCCACATTTCGCCATCTGATTAGCAGACCATTAATCGCATCGGGTTCAAGAGGCTGATACATTCCTTTTTTGTTTGGGTGCATAGATACAAAAACCGTTGCGGCCTTTGTCGCCGGTCGGATATCCAACCACTCCTGTAGAGCAACCAATGTATCATCTCGAAGAAAAGCGGGCCTTTCGTGCCCTCCTTTTCCCCGAACCTGGATAGTTCTGCATTCCAGATCAATTTTGTCAAATGTCAATTCAACAATCTCCTCACGGCGCACTCCGGTTGTAGCCAGCACATACATAATAGCCTCGTCACGCCGAGCAATGGGCGAGTCATCCTCCCGGGTAGCGGCGATCATTTGCCGCATATATCGAACTGGGAGTGGTTTGATTTCCTTGCGAACCTTGCGGGGACGTTTCAACCCATTATCGGGGTCTGAGAAGGGATTATCGTCAATAATACGGCGACGACGCATCCACCGGCAAAATTGTCGTATGACTGTATAGGTGCCATTGCGAGTAGACCAACTTAATTTTGCCTTGTGTAGAATACCTAAAAAACGGTTAATATGCCTGGCTTCAATAGCCTTTGGGTCGGTGATGCCCTCTTTGGACAAAAATTCGACAAATGGTTTGAGACGAGCTCGACCCCAATCACAGGTGCGTTCACACCACTCAGGCTGCTCGGCCACAAATTCGTCAACAAGTTGATGGTAAGTAAGTTGTGCTTGCATTAAAAAACCTCCTAAATATAAATGAATTTTTGATATTGGTACTTGAGTGTACCCCTATAATCTTGGAGGTTTTGGCTACCAAATTCTAATACCATAACTCACAATCTCAATATGCCGTTTATTTTTGTTGGTTTGGTGCAATTTGCCAACTCACTAATTAGTTGGGGGATTTGAGTGCAAAAAAATCGCATACTCTACTTAAAAATGGGCAGGGCGCGTTAGCGCCCCACCCTGGCTGAATAGCAACAAAACAAAAAACGGCCACCCTCGCCATGCAAGCAAGAGTGACCGTCCGGATATCTTTGAGCTGCCATAGAAACTATGGTAGAATGACACCAGTCCTGTCAACTGCTAACTCCAGTTGGTGGGATTAGCCGCCGGTGAGTGTTATCAGCACTCGCCGGTGGCGCCTTGGGTTTGCGCTATTCAACTCTACCCCTATCATAACCGCTAAAAAACGATGGGTCAAGGGATTTTTTGACCCAATCTCCTTAAAACAGAACAAATCAATTACAAAAATCAATCAACACTGTCAACCTGACAGTGTTGATCCTTTTTATTTTACAAGGGTAAAAAAAGCCTTTACAATAGAGTACTGTTGTATACAACAACACCACTTTTAAGGAGGTAAAATGTTAGATCTAAGTAACTATGTAGAAGTTGCTCAGGCTGCTAAAATTCTAACGGTTCATCCTGAAACAGTTCGTCGCTTGTTGCGTCAAAAGCAGCTTCCCGGCATAAAAGTAGGCAATTCATGGTTAATTGCCCGCAAAGACTTGAACGTTTTCAAAGCGACCTATGTTCCTCATCTACGTGAGAAAAAATCCCATGAAACCAGTTAAATCCACCCAACATCAACCTGAAGAAAGCTTGCTTCACCAAAAGCTTCGTCAGGAATTTGATAAAGGTGAAACCTTTTCCCGTGATCCCAAAAATGCCGCGCTACCCAATTTGTATGCCCGCACCACAACAATGAACTCAGATTGGTACACCCGTACCTGTCCGGAATGTGGACTTTCTTTCCGCGAAGAGGATCGGGTGCGCCTGTGCCCTGATTGCCACCGGGCTTACCACGATGATGAACGTTACAATTTATGCTGCTGGCACGCCCATTTTGCCGAGGGCGCCATCTGCACCCTCCCCCCACGCGATATTTTCAGCGGTAAATTTAAGCGAGGTTGCAATTATGTCTGCTCAGGTTCTTTGCCCGATGAAGATCAACGCCTGACAACGGAAGAGAGTGACGCGCCCCGAATCCGGGAGATTAGCGATCAATTTTTTAATGGGCTGCAAAACACCTGGACTGCCTTTGGCGATCAAAGCGTGATCATTGTAGCCGAGGACGATGATACTGTCGGTCAGAACTGCCCCTGGTGTCGTTTCCAAATTCGCACCGGGGACCGGGTGGTGAAGTGTCCTTGCGGCCAGTGCAACACCTATTTTCACGATGATATTTTTCGACACCTGATTTGTTGGGATAAATGGAATGCCAGCAAGGAGAAGAATTACTGCCCCACTAGCGGCGCCAAAATAGATCCAGCTATTTTGCAACGCCTCAAGGAGGGCCATAATGCAGGCTGACGACCGCTACGACCGCCAACGCCGCATTAGCGGCTGGAACCAGCAAGCGTTGGCCAATGCCTGTGTGATGGTTGCCGGAACCGGCGCCATTGGCAACGAGTTGCTCAAAAACCTGGTGTTGTTAGGGGTGGGTCGTATTTTAGCGGTTGATTTTGACTATATCGAAGCCAGCAACCTTAGCCGCGCCGTCCTCTTTAGCGATGACGATGTGGGGCGTCCCAAAGCGCAGGTTGCCGCAGAAAGGGCGCGGCAATTAAATCCCGCGGTTGACCTGCGTTACATTACCGGCGATCTCTTTTATGATGTTGGCCTGGGCTTTTATCGTCATTGTGATTTGGCTGTCAGCGGATTGGATAATCTGGCAGCCCGCTCGCGGGCGGGCGTTAGCTGCGCTATGGCCGGCATCCCTTTTCTGGATGGGGGAATGTGGGCGCTGGGAGGCGAAGTTCGTTGGTTGGTTGGCGGCGAGTACCCCTGCTTTGACTGCACCATGACCGCCGATGACCGCCGTCGCGCCTTTGACCGCCGCTCTTGCACCGGCTTTCAGGATATAGCCGGCGATCCCTTTGAGCGGCAAGTCCCCACCACCATTAGCTCCGCGGCAATTATCGGCGGCTTGCTGGCTCAGGAAACCGTCCGATATTTGTGCGGTTGGGAAATTGCCGCCGGCGAGGCTCTGGTTTATAACGGCTTGCTGTGGCGTATGCATCGCACCACGCTTAACCGAAACCCCGATTGCCCTTACCACCAACCTTATCAGGCCGTGCAATCCCTGCCCACTACCGCCGCCAAGACTACGCCCCGCCAAATTTTGCAGCAAATACAACCGGGCAGCGATGATCCCCCCTGGTTGTTGTTGGGACGCGACTTTTTGCACCATTTTTATTGCCGCCACTGCGATGCAACCGAACCGGTTCATACCCACTTGAGTAAAGTCGATGAAGCCAACGCCGCTTGCCCTCGCTGCGGTCGCCGCCGCCACGCCGAAATCTTAACCCAATTAACCGCCGACAGCCCTTACGCCGGCTCTCCGCTGGCGGCGTTAGGCGTTCCGCCCGGCGAGGTACTGGCGGTACAGGTTGATAATACCCTGCAATTATTTGAACTCAGCGGCGATATTACCGCTTTTTGGAATACTCATTCACCCCTCTCCCTCAAGGGAGAGGTTGGGGGAGGGTAAAAAGGGAGCTACAATGCCAACGGTACTGGAACAGTTAAACTTAAGCGCCGCAGAGGACGCCTGGCTGCGGCGGGAGCTAATGCGCAAAGCGGCCACGCTCTTTGAAGGAGAGCAGGTCTGGGACGAAGCAGCCGAGTGCTGGGCCTGGCTGGAAGAGTATGGCCGGGCCGCCGAGTGCGCCAAACGGCTGGGCGATGTCAGCCTGAGGGCCGGCTACCTGCTGGCCGGGGGCCAGAGCGCGGCCGCCCTGGAGCAATATGAAGCCCTGCTGGCGGGCGGCGACCCCGGCGACCTGCCCGGCCAAATAGAGGGCCATCTGGGGGCGGCGGAGGCGCTGCATCAAATAGCCGCCGAACAGCATTTCAACAGCGAGCGGCGTCCGTATGAAGAAAAAGCCAGCGAGCATTTCCGGGCGGCGCGGGCATTGCTGCGGGGCTTGATGGACGAGCCTACCCTGACGGCGGGCCGATTGTGGGAGCGGCTGGGAGCCTACGGCGCGCGGGTGGGGCGAGAAGACCTGCTGGCGGTAGGGTACGAGCAAGCCTTAAGCTGCTACGGCGCCGACCGGACAGCGCGGGAGCGGGCGCTG
>JAAEOP010000961.1 GCA_024223125.1 Chloroflexota bacterium | reverse complement strand
GGCAATGCCGGGAATAAAGACGAGATGGGGGGCGCTGAAAATCTGGTTGCGTTCCCGGCCTAACATGGTTCCCCATTCGGCCGTTGGTTCTTGTGCCCCTAAACCGAGGAAGGAGAGAGCGGCCGTGTCCAAAATAGCCGTCGCAATGCCCAACGTAGCCAACACAATCAATGGCGGCAGCGCATTGGGTAAAATGCGGCGGAACAAAATGTGCCAACTGCTGGCCCCTAACGCGCGAGATGCTTCTACGTATTCAGCTTCCCGCATAGATAAAACAGACGAGCGCACAATTCGAGCATAGGCTGGAACACTCACAATCGCAATCGCCAACATAGCATTTTCCAAACTGGCCCCTAACACAAATACAAGCGCAATGGCCAGCAGGAAAAAAGGAAATGCCAAAATAATATCCATGACCCGCATGATGAGATTATCAATCGTGCCCCCAGCATATCCAGCAATTGCTCCCAAGGTTGTGCCCACGAGCAGGGCAAACGTCACCACCATAAAACCAACCCGTAACGAAATTCGGGCGCCATAAAGAATGCGACTATATTGATCGCGCACATT
>JAAEOP010000960.1 GCA_024223125.1 Chloroflexota bacterium | reverse complement strand
GGTGATGGCCTCGGCTATCTGTTGCCGGGCGGCCACATTATCCACCGCGCCGATAACGATGGTCAAGGTCCCCTCCGGGCAACTTTTTGGTTTATGTTCCCGCAGCAACCCGGCTGAAAATCTTTCCACTAACGGCACAATGGTGATGCCGAAGGCCACCGCGTAGCGCCAGGCCAGGGCAAATGCCTTGGGGTAGCCCACTTCGGCCCGGCAGAAGTTTTGCCGGACCAGGTTCTTTTCTTCTATCGTGTCGTGATCGACAAAGTAGAGCCGCATATCAAGCCCCACGGTTTCGGCCCAAACGGATAACTGGGCCAGGATATGGGCTGCAAACGACCCTGAGCCGCCACACCCGATCAGAAATATGGCTATCCGCCCGGGATTGCCATAGAGAACGTGGTATTGTTTTTCGGTCATCAGTTTTTGCAGTCGCCCGGCCAACCGGCCATCCTCCTGCAAATATCTAACGAACCTGGCCAGTTGAGCCAGCCAGTAGATTTGCCACTGCTTCAAATAAGAATTCACTTTCTTTTTCATCGTATTTCTTCCTATCTTCGTCTTCTAAACAGATTAGTTAAAAAATTTCCCGCGTTGTC
>JAAEOP010000959.1 GCA_024223125.1 Chloroflexota bacterium | reverse complement strand
GCGGCGATTAGCGCCATCCAACATAACCCTGTGATAAAAAGGTTGGCACAACGTTTAGCCGCTAAAGGAAAAGAGAAAGCAGTCATTCGCGTTGCCGTTATGCGTAAACTGATGCATTTGGCATTCGGTGTCTTGAAAAGCAAAATCCCTTTTGACCCTGCTTACACTGGTTGAATCAAATTGTTCTTTATTCTCTTGTTAACGTTCAATCAGTAATTGCTAACGTAGTATCTCGCAGGTCTAAGATGTTACCAGTTTTTGTAACACGCCACGAATTAAAGCTGTCAGGTTAGGGATGATCTGCTTGCCCGTTTCCAATACTTCTTCATGAGTGACAACTGTACCTGGTTGAGGGTCAGGATCGGCTTTGTTGGTGATGGAGGAAATACCTAGGACGCGAATGCCGACATGGCGGGCAACGACGACAGTGGGTACAGTAGACATGCCCACTGCATCTGCGCCAACCGTGCGTAGGAAGCGTAATTCGGCCGGGGTTTCAAAACTAGGTCCAGCTAAATAAGCGTACACTCCTTTTTGCAGCATAAAGTTGCGGGCGGCGGCCGTTTCTTCTGCAATGCGGCGTAATTCGGGATCATAGGCCCCAATCATATCGGGAAAGCGGGGTCCAATGGCGTCATCATTAGGGCCGCACAGTGGATTGAGACCGGCCATTCCCAAGAAGTTGATGTGATCGCTGATGAGCATGAGGTCGCCGGGTGAAAAGTTGGCGTTGATGCCTCCGGCGGCATTGGTTACGATGAGGGTGTTAACGCCTAATGCCCGCATCACTCGCACCGGGAAAGTGATTTGGGTCATGTTGTACCCTTCATAATAATGAGCGCGTCCTTGCTGTACCAGAACTGTTTTGCCTTCTAACTGGCCGCTGATTAAACGTCCAGAGTGTCCTACTACTGTAGAAACAGGCCAGTGAGGGATTTGCTCATAAGGGATAATGTGGCTGTTTTCGATATTGTCGGCCAGGGCGCTGAGTCCAGAGCCTAGAACCAGACCAATGGTGGGTTGGTCAGGTGTGTGCTGTTGCACGGCCGTGACTGCGGCCT
Organism: Chloroflexota bacterium; assembly: GCA_024223125.1. Next base: position 4,931 of record JAAEOP010000959.1, on the reverse strand, counting down.
CAATTTGCTTGTTTAATGCTACTTGGGTCATGTTCCTTTCCCTTAAAAGTGATAAGCCCCAACTGCTTTAGGATCTCAAGCGCTTGGGGCTTTCTTGTCAATGATATGGGTAATCGAGAATTATCTAATTACAAAATGTCTTTCTCAACATCTTTAATTCATGTGGCCGTTGCCATTGATTTCGTCCTCAGGCAACTGGGTATAGATTTGGGTAGTAGAGATATTGGCGTGTCCCAATAATCTTTGCACTTCTTGTAAATCGGAGCCGCTGTTGAGTTTGTGGGCGGCAAAACTGTGGCGTAGGGTATGTGGGGTTACGGCCGTGTTCAGATCTGCTTGTTTTGCATATGCTTTGATAATGAGCCATAAACCCTGCCGTGTTAATTGTTGTCCCCGATGATTGAGGAACATGGCTGTTTCTTCTTTGTCTTTAACAAGATACGGCCGTCCTTCTTCCAGATAAGTAGTTAAAACTTCTTTCGTTTCTTCATCAAAAGGAAGCTTACGTAAAGAATCTTCTTTACCAGGGCAGTACAGCAGCGAATTCTCCAGGTTTACATCTTCTAATTGCAGCGAGACCACCTCTGTTACACGCATTCCAGTAGAATACAGCATATTTAACAAAGCTGCGTCTCGTAAATTTTTGGGTGATTTTTTCAGGGTAGGGGCTTCTAGCAACCGTTCTACTTCTTGAGATGATAAAGTTTGTGGCAGTCGTTTTTTTACTTTAGGCGAATCAACATTTGTCGTTGGGTTATCATCAATCAGATTTCGTTCGTGCAGATAATTGAAAAAAGATTTGACAGCGGCAACTTTTCGGGCTACAGATGAGGAGGCATAAGGTTGGTTCTTCATATAAGTGACATAGCCGTTTACAATTTCGGGAGTAACATCTTCCCATTTTTCTACGCCATTGTACGTGCCATTATGCAAAAATTTGACAAACTGATTCAAATCATTTTTATAAGCGGCCGTTGTATTATTGGAATAGTTATATTCCTGTTGGAGAAATTTAAGAAAGGTGAGCAGTTGATTATCCATCACCTACAACTCCTTACATATATGCCAATACAAAACTGCACACCGTTCGAGCAATAATTCGTGTAGCAATCATGGTGGGCTGATTGACCCTATAGTCTTCAATAAATTTTACTTGCTTGAGGTAACAAATCTACGAATTATGATAACGCCGATGCAGGGGCTTCCAAGTCGTGGATCAGACTGTTCAGCCGACCATAATTCAAGATTATGTTAGTTAAATTCAGAAGCATTATAGCAATTACTTTGCATAAGATCAAATCTAATTCGACATAAAATGATAAGAATCATACTATACGAATTTTAACGTTTACTTATGTCATTTATCCCGTTATCTTTGAGTGGGTAAAGCGATTTTTTAAATCGCTGGCGATTTGTAAATTTACCCTGCGGTAGATGTTAGTATACGATATTGCGTGTAGCGAGTAAGTGAATGAGATTAGGAGATTTTTGATGACCGTTTTTAATATGAGAAGATTAACAAATGGACGCTTTAAGTTAGATGTCGAACGTATGAGGCGTGGCTGGTATTCCGATAAATACTTTGCCAATATCTTGTTGATGTTAGCCGGAGTAAGCAAAAACAGTGGCTACCAGGGAAAATATGCGCGTGATATTGGCCAAGACCTTGTGGGGGTGAATGTGGGTGATCTTGAAGTTGAAGTACAATTTTTTACCCGCCGTTCCGGCAAAGCGGTAATTGTGGGGGTAGACAAAGCGTTGTCTATGCTGCGACATTGCACAGGTTATGTTGATGAGTCGGGTGAATGGGTAGAAACGTGGTCGGACTTGGAGGTCACGGCCGTACACGATGGTTCTATTACTGAATATCATGGTAACCCTTTGCGTGTGCAGCCAGTCATTAAAATTCACGGCCGTTATCGTGATTTTGCCCTGTTAGAAACCCCCATGTTGGGCATTCTCAGCCGGGGCAGCCGCATTGCCACCAATGTTTACAATGTGCTGCGGGCAGCCCGAGGAAAACCGGTTCTCTTCTTCCCAGCCCGGTTTGATCTACATGAAGTGCAGGCGGCCGACGGCTATGCTTATGATATTGGGGTAGCACGCTTTAATAAAGATTTTGACGGTCGTCTGGCTTCCTTTGTTTCCACCGATGCCCAGGGTGATTGGTGGGGCGGGGCCGGCGGGGGCACAGTAGCTCATGCGGTCATTGCCTGTTTTCTTAGTGACACGGCCGCTGCTATGCTGGCCTTTTCTGAATACGTACCGCCAGAGGTGTTACGTATTGCTCTGGTAGATTTTAATAATGACAGCCTTACCGACGGATTACGGACCATGAAAGCAATGTTTCAAAAATACCAGATGTGCATGGAAACCGGTAATGAAGCCGAAGCACAAAAATATGTGTTATACGGCGTCCGATTAGACACCAGTGGTAGCCAGCGGGATGAAAGCGTACCCCCATTAGGCGACCCTGTTTTGGATCTGGGCGTTAATCCACGATTGGTATTTTTGATGCGGCAAGCGTTAGATTTTGCCTGGGAAGATTGGGAGCTGCCAACCAATCAGCAAAACTTGGCTAAAGATTATTGCCAGAGTGTGCAAATTGTAGTGACCGGCGGGTTCAGACCAGAGAAGATTCGGCGTTTTGAAAAATTGAATGTGCCCGTGGATATTTATGGAGTTGGATCCTCCTTATTAGCCAATGACAAAGTTACAAATACTGATTTTACGGCCGACGTGGTGCGTGTGAAGATAGAGGGAACATGGTACGATATGGCCAAAGTGGGACGGCAAGCCTGCCACAATTCAGACCTGGAGCCGGTAGATTTGACTGATTTATGAATCCACTAAAAAAAGCCACAGAGAACTATTAAAGAAAATCCGACAAAATTAGCTTTATACTATAAATTATGACGAAAAAGATAGAACCAGCGCCACCACAAAATAAGAGCCAATTTGATGTATCCTTTCAACAAGGCACAACCCTTTTGCATGAAGGCAAACATTTGCAAGCGTTACCTTTATTGGAACAGGCCCATGAATTGGAGCCTGACCATGCGGATGTGGCTCTTAACCTGAGCGGCGCTTACATTTTAGCCAAGAAATTTAAGAAAGCAGTTCCTATTTTGGAGAAATTAGGCCAGCAGTATCCCCAAAATTCTATGATTTGGACAAACTTGGGTGCGGCTTATTTAGGGAACCCCATACTGGCACGAGATGAGGAGCAGGTGCAAGCTATTGCCGCTTTTGAACATGCTTTGCAAATCAACCCTGTAGCGCCAAATGTGGCTTATAACATTGGCTTGATTTATCGTGATCGCCGCGAAAATGAGAAAGCAATATCCTGGTTTAGACGAGCCATCCAGTCCAACCCACACGATCAGGATGCGCGAAAACTTGTCAAGAAATTGGAGACTCAGTCAAATTGAAAATGTAGCTAGTGGTTAGTGGTTGGTAACTTATACTACCTACCAGCTACTATCTACAAGGAGTCAAACATTGAGATATACATCACAGTTTTACCCATTTGTGGAAAAGATGCGGGCAGCGAATTTACCGGACATATTTATTGAAACATTTGCCCTTTATTTTGCCCAATTAGTAGCTGGGGATACAGGCATGATACCGGAGTCGGACATTGTGCCCGTAGAAAATTTGCCGGATGTGGAACAATTCTCTGAGGATTTGGTGTGGGTAGGAGAAGTGAATTTGGGTAAAACGGCCGTCATCAAACTTAATGGTGGTTTGGGAACCAGCATGGGATTGAAAAAAGCCAAATCATTACTCCAAGTGAAGCAAAATCTTTCTTTTTTGGACATCATTGCCCGGCAGTCCCAAATAGCGAACATCCCCCTCATTTTGATGAACAGCTTCAGTACGGATGCGGATTCTACGGCCGTCTTACAACAATATCCCGATCTGGACAAAACAGTACCGCAGCGCTTTTTGCAACACAAAGAGCCAAAAATTAACCAGGCTGATTTGTCCCCGGCCGTGTGGTCATCTAACCCAGCGCTGGAATGGTGTCCGCCAGGGCATGGAGACATTTACACAGCTTTGGTTACCAGCGGAACCTTAAAGGCGTTGCTGGCTCAAGGGTACGAATATGCGTTTGCTTCCAACGCCGACAATCTGGGAGCGGTTATTGACACTTCAATTTTGGGGTATCTGGTACAGAATGAGATTCCGTTTTTAATGGAAGCGGCCGACCGCACGGCGATGGATAAAAAAGGAGGGCATCTGGCACAGCGACCTGATGGTCAGCCTATTTTACGGGAATCGGCGCAATGTCCTGAAGAGGATATGATCCCGTTTCAAGACATTACCCGCCACAAATATTTCAATACCAATAACCTTTGGTTCCATCTGCCCACATTACAACGGCAAATGGATGCCCAGGATAATCGTTTGGGTCTACCCATGATTCGCAATAGCAAAACAGTAGACCCGCGGGACCCTGCTTCACCGGCCGTTTACCAATTGGAAACAGCCTTGGGATCGGCTATCGCCGTTTTTGCTGGGGCACAGGCGGTGCGCGTGCCTCGCAGCCGATTTGCCCCTGTTAAAACCAGTAACGATTTGTTGGCTGTGCGTTCAGATGCTTTTGTGCTAACTGATGATTTTCGAGTGGTTCCCAGTGCTGACCGAAAAAAACACCGTTTTACGATTGCCTTAGACCCCACCTACTATAAGTTTGTGTCTGATCTGGATAAACGATTTCCTTTTGGACCGCCATCACTGCTGAAGTGTACTAAGTTGGAAATAGCTGGCGATTTTACCTTTGGCTGGCAGGTGGTCTGTCAAGGGGATGTTTCGCTGGTAAACAAAACCTCAAATCCAGTAGAGATTCCTGATGGCATGGTTTTGCAGGGTGAAGTAGTGTATGAGTGAGGCGGGCGAGTTGCAAGTGGCAAGTTGAAAAGCTACAT
>JAAEOP010000958.1 GCA_024223125.1 Chloroflexota bacterium | reverse complement strand
TTAAGTACCCCCAAAGCTTCTTCAACTACGGCCCCTTCCACGCAACCGCCACTCACCGAGCCGATCATTTCCCCCTTTTGGCTAACGGCCATTTTCGCCCCGGGAGCGCGGGGAGAGGAACCCCAGGTTTTAACCACAGTCGCTACCGCAATAGCCTTGTCAAGGGCTTGCCAAGCTTCCAGGTCGGTTAAGATATCTTGCATCAATCAACTCCAACTCGTTCTTCGATTCTTTAATCGACACTATAGTATCATCTTAATAAGTAGGGGTGAATTCAGCAGAGGCGGCGCGGATAAACCCGATCCGACCACGCCGCTGAACTCCCACAGGATATTGCCTCAATCCAGCCTGCTATGGCTCCCAAGCCCAATCCAATCCCGAATTTTAATGGTTTCAATGTCATGTAATTCTCCACAGGTTCTGTTTCAGCCCGCTAAGGATCGTGAATTAAATAAGTTCCCTATTTGGAGGCTTACATGTAGCCCCAGAAATGTGGAAGTTGCTTATGCAGTGCATAAGACTTAATCCTTAGTCCTAACGCCTGAGCTAACCGGGTTGGTAAGGACAGTTTAGAGGTTGTTTTAAACTTTATGACAAATTGATAATCTCTGGCAAAACAGAGATAAGCGGTTACTGAAATCATAATTTAGGTCTATAATAGCAAAATCACTTTCTATTTCATTAACGAGGAGGAAATAAAACAAAAATGAAAAAAAACGACGTCCCCAACGCTACCCGAGTGACTTGACCAAAAAGCAAAAGAAAATCATCTTGCCACTTTTACCACCAACCCACGGCAACCAAGTCCTGGACTTGTTGGCTATTCTCAACGCCATATTCTACGTGAACAAGACTGGTTGTCAATGGCGATTTTTACCACACGTATACCCAAACTGGTCAAGTGTGTTTTACCATTTTAACAAATGGTCTAAAGCTGGCATCCTGGAAGTGATCAACACAGCCTTATGTAAAGCAGATCGCAGCAAACGAGGCCGCAATGAGACACCTACGGGGGCCTTGATCGATAGCCAGAGCGTCAAAACGGCCAAAGAAGCCAGTGAAGTGGGTTTTGATGGCGGAAAAATGATAAACGGTCATAAACGCCATTCGCTGACCGATACCGTAGGCAATATGCTCAATGTGGTGGTCACTGCCGCCAATATCTCTGATATTGCGGGTGGTATGTTACTCATTGGGAAAGTTGTAGACACTTTCCCCACCATTGAGAAAATCTGGGCCGATGGCGGCTATCGCGGCAACATGGTCAGTTGGGTCCGTAAAACCCTGGATGCCGAGTTGGAAATTGTGCTACGGGAGGAAGGTCAAAAAGGTTTCAAAGTCCAGCCCAAACGTTGGGTCGTTGAGCGCACTTTTGCTTGGTTGGGCAACTATCGCCGTTTGAGTAAAGATTACGAACGCTTGACCCGCAACAGTGAGGGTATGATCTATTTGGCCTCCATAAAAACAATGTTGAACCGCATTGC
>JAAEOP010000957.1 GCA_024223125.1 Chloroflexota bacterium | reverse complement strand
TTTATACGAATCCATTATGTTGTTTATTGGGTTTGGGTTGTTGGCTTATTTGAACGGCCGTTACCGGGAAATCTGGCAGCCGGGCACACTCTTTGGCTTCTTTATGATTTGGTGGGGCGGCAACCGAGCCTGGATTGAACTATTCCGGCCCGACCAAACTACACTGGGCAATACCTTCATTACTTATTCTATGCTACTGTCCATTGGACTGGCTTTAATAGGTGTTTATATTGTGCTGAAACGCAACAACAAGCTGCCGGACAAAGTAACTAAAAAGCGGCGTCCGGTTAAGCCAAAGCCCAAACGCAGTTAGTTGGGTAATTGGTAATTGGATAATAGCTCAATTACCTAAATGATTATAGAGGGATCGGAACAGATGAGTTTATGGGAAAAAGTAGGCGATCTGGCATTGACGTTTGATGATGTGCTGCTGGCGCCCCAATATTCTGCCATCTTACCGGCCGACGTAGCGTTGCGCACCCGTCTGGCTGGCGATTTGTATCTGAACATCCCCGTTCTTTCGGCGGCAATGGACACGGTGACGGAAACGCGTATGGCGATTGGGTTGGCTCGTCTGGGCGGCATCGGCGTCATCCACCGCAATTTGTCCATAGAAGAGCAGGCGGAAGAGGTGGATAAGGTTAAACGTTCAGAAGCGGGCATGATTGTAGACCCGGTAACGCTGCACCCTACCAATACGTTGGCTGACGCGGAAGCGATTATGAGCCGTTACCATATTTCTGGGGTGCCTATTACGGAGACAGACGGCCGTCTCGTCGGCATCCTCACCAATCGAGACACCCGCTTTGTCACCCCAGGCTCGCAGCCAGTTTCCGAATTCATGACCGGTCAAAACCTGGTGACAGCCACCGTAGGAACTACATTGACGACAGCAAAAGAAATTTTACACCGGCATCGCATTGAAAAATTGCCATTGGTTGATGAAGACGGCCGTCTCAAAGGACTCATCACCGTAAAAGACATCCAGAAAAAAGTGAATTATCCAATGGCGGCTACAGATGAAGGTGGCCGTTTGCTCTGTGCTGCGGCCGTGGGTGTGGGCAATAAGGGCTTGTCCCGTCTGGATGCGCTGGTGAAAGCAGGGATTGATGTGGCTGTGATTGATACCGCTCACGGACATACCGCCCTGGTCTTAGAAACGGTGAGCGAAGCCAAAGCTCGTTACCCACACGTAGCCATTATTGCCGGGAATGCAGCCACGGCCGCCGGTGTGCGCCAACTGGCCCAAACCGGCGCCGACGCTGTAAAAGTTGGTATCGGGGCCGGTTCAATTTGCACCACTCGCATTGTGGCTGGCGCGGGAATGCCCCAGTTAACGGCCGTGTTAGAGTGCGCGATCGAAGGTCAAAAACAAGATGTGCCCGTTATCGCCGACGGCGGCATCAAATACAGTGGCGATATTGTTAAAGCATTGGCGGCCGGGGCCAGCAGCATTATGCTTGGTTCCATGTTGGCCGGATTAGAAGAAAGTCCGGGCGAAATTATTCTGTACGAAGGGCGACGTTATAAAACCTACCGCGGCATGGGCAGCATGGGCGCGATGCAGGGGCATGGAGCCGACCGGTATGGCAGCGCTATCAAAAATAATAGTGAGCGTGATAAGCTAGTGCCAGAAGGCGTAGAAGGACAGGTGCCTTATCGCGGCAAATTAGAAGCGATTATGTATCAGATGATGGGCGGCTTACGTTCTGGCATGGGGTATGTAGGGGCGGCAAATCTGGCCGAACTGCATGAAAAAGCACAGTTTGTACGTATCACCAATGCTGGATTGTTGGAAAGTCATCCTCATGGTATTACCATTACAAAGGAAGCGCCCAATTATCAAGTTAGACGGTAACTGTGCAGGTGTTTCTCGACTGTCATGCCCGCGAAGGCGGGTATCCAGGTGTGTGGATTCCTGCTTTCGCAGGAATGACCTGTATAGTCATGTTAGACGTTAGATAGAGATGAGAAGAATCATGGCAAAACGCAAAGTTAAACTGACGGAAGAGCAAAAACGTAGAAATGCTGAAATTTTGGCTAGATTAGACGCTGAACGGGAACGGTTAGTCGAGGAAACGCGAGCTTTACAAGAACAGTCACGTCGCAAAAAGAAACAACCGAGTACGGCCGCCTGACAGATGGCCTTCAATCATTCGACGTACATCTCCCCCTTTACCTGGCGGTATGGCAGTGTGGAGATGCGCCAGATATGGTCTGAAGAAAATAAGCGGTGCCTGATGCGTCGTGTTTGGGTGGCGTTAGCGGCCGCGCAACATCAAGCCGGGCTGGTTACGGCCGCACAACTGGCTGACTTAGAAACCCACCAAGAAGATATAAACATCCCCCGCGCTTTGGAAATTGAAAAAGAGACCCGCCATGATGTGATGGCCGAAATCCGTACTTTTGCCGAACAATGTGTGGTAGGCGGCGGCATTATCCACTGGGGCGCCACCAGCGCCGACATTACGGATAATGTGGATGTACTGCGGCTGCGACAGGCGGCGCGACTGCTGGCCTATCAGCTTAAAGAACTGCTGCTGCTGCTGGCCGATAAGATTGAAGCCACGGCCGACTTACCCACCATGGCCCACACCCACATTCAACCGGCCGAACCAACCACATTGGGCTACCGTTTTGCCGTCTATGCCCAGGATTTGCTGGATGATTACCACAATCTCCAATCTCTAATCTCCAATCTTCGCGGCAAAGGGTTGAAGGGAGCAGTGGGCACACAGGCGGGTTATGATGAACTGTTGGCGGGGACGGGGATGACGGCCGTACAAATGGAAACTGTGGCTATGCAGCGCCTCAACCTACCCACTTTCCCCATCGCTACCCAAACATACACCCGACAGCAAGATTTGCGTGTGCAGCAGGTTTTGGCCGGCATTGCCGCCTCACTGCATAAATTCGCCCTGGATTTCCGCATTTTACAGTCGCCTCCTTTTGGTGAATGGGCGGAACCGTTCGGTAAAAAGCAGGTCGGTTCCTCGGCTATGCCCTTTAAGCGCAACCCTATCAACACAGAGAATATTTGTTCATTGGCGCGATATGTGGCCGGGCTGCCGGCCGTGGCCTGGGACAATGCCAGCCAGGCGATTCTGGAACGCAGCCTGGATGATTCGGCCAACCGGCGTATTTTTCAGGCGGAAGGGTTTCTGGCAACGGATGAACTGCTGCGTCGCAGCGGCCGTATTGTGCAGGACATGGTGATTGATGAGGGGGCTATCGGCCGTAATATGGCTGTGTATGGCCCGTTTGCAGCTACGGAACGGGTATTGATGGCGTTGGTGACGGCCGGGGGCAGCCGCCAGGAAGGGCATGAATGGATTCGGGAAGCCAGCCTGCAAGCGTGGGCAGCGCTGCGCGAAGGACGCGAAAATCCACTGGTGGAAATTCTGCAATCTGATGAGCGGATTACGCGGCTTGTACCAGCCCCTCAAGTTGTGGCATTGATGGATGCGAGGGGGTATACGGGTACGGCCGTGCTGCGGGCACGTGCGTTTGCTGATGAAATTCATGAGTCGTTAGTCAGTTCTGCCAGTTAATAGACAGAAAAGAAACAAAAACAAGACAGAAATCACGAGCCATTCCATGTTAAGATGCAAATAGGAATATGGTTTGCTTCCAGTTCCTGAAGAGTACAAAACCTGAATTCAGGTAAGAGGGGTGACATATGCTGCGAGAGATGTCTGTGGATTCAAACAGAATGTTGAGTGATTGGCTGCAAATCTTAACAGAAGCAGCGGCCAAGATTCAGAAAGCAGGTTCTATTAAGGAGGTGTCTGCTCAGTTGATGGAGGTGGGACAGCGTTTTGGTTTTGAGCGGGCCAGATTTTGGCTGGTAGTGAATGACGGCCGTACAGCCATTGGCGTCACCCAGGCAGGTTCTGATGAGTTGGAGCCATTCACCGAAAAACAAATACCGGTGGCGGACTCACCTTACTTGCGAGAAGCGTTATTTTCCCAGCTGCCCCTCATTTTTGATGGTCTATCCAAAGGGCCAGGCTATCTGGATAGTCGTTACGTAAATATAAACTTTAACCCGCCCAACAGCGAATGGGTTTGTGTGCCTTTGTGGGTCAGTGGTTTCTGCCGCGGAATGTTGGTGTTGGACAATGTGGATGAGCCGATTCAGTTGCATGAAAATGAAAGGCGCATGTTGGAATTGTTGGGCAGCCAGGCAACGGCCGCATTGGCCCATGCTCGCTATTTTCAACGAGAAGCGCGGCAGCAGCAAGAACTTTCGGTACTTAATGAATTGGGCAGAATTATTAATAATCGGGCTGCTTTGGATGATTTGGAAGGACTGCTGTTAGAAGTACGGGATCAAATTGGGCGTTTGATTAACGTGAGTAATTTTCAAGTAATCTTGGTAGATGAAGATGCAAATTGTTTGGAGGTTTGTTTGAAGTTTCAAGACGGCCGTCGTTGTAAAGATCACCACCGACATGATATTGAGACAGGTTTGATCGGACATCTTATTAGCGGTAATCGCCGGCTATTTTTACCGTGTGGAACCCGTGATTACCGG
>JAAEOP010000956.1 GCA_024223125.1 Chloroflexota bacterium | reverse complement strand
GTGTCCAAATCCCTGTAAAGCACGGGCCAAATGTAAGGTGTAAACTTCTACCCCCCCCTTAAAACGGGGCAAAAAACGATGCGTACAAAGAACGATGTTCAGAACAGCCATTCTCCCAAATTTAGGGAATTCCAGAAAAATAATGAGCCCAAAATCAACTTCATCAAGGCCATATATCTTGACAAAAAGAGGGCATTTCTGGAATTCCTTAAGCTTTTCCTCTTTTTTTGAGGTGATTATTCACCCCCCTCCACCTCTCGTTCCAATGCTCCAGCGTGGGAACGCCTCTGGGTAGGCATTCCCACGCTGGAGCGTGGGAACGAGGTGGGGGGGCTGAATGGTTACTTTTTGAGAACCTTTTTGTGTTCGAGAGCTATCCTCGCCAACAAGTTTGGGATCATTTAAAAACTAAAAAAGCCTTATCCACCTAAAAGTCTGCGACCTAGGCCCCGCAAACGAGACAACCACCCAAAGCCCGGTTGAGTCGCAATTTTGAAACCTACAGCTTGCACTATTCTACGAGAGGAAATATAGCGGGCAATGTCCTGACCGGACAACTCGGCGATAATCTCCTGATAGAGTTCGGGCAGTTCCGGAGGCAATCGCTGTGGCAGCAGCGGGCGTTTAGCCGGCCATGAGCGGGGCGGCTGTTGCCAAACATCATCAACCATTTCCAGAAACCAATCTAGATACTCCTCATAGGTAAAGCGTTCTAGAACCGTCTGGTGTGCTGCCTGGGCCATCATCGCTAGCTGGCGTCGATCATTGTCAAGCTGTTTAATCACCTGGGCCATCGCCTTAATATCACCCACCGAAATAAGATGTCCATTCCTGCCGGGGTCAATTACAGCCGCAGTTCCACTAACTTTGGTCACCACCGGCACGCAGCCGTAAGCCATCGCTTCGAGCATAGCAATGGAGGTGCCTTCATAATCAGACACCAAAATAAAAATATCGGCGGATTGCCAGACACCTGGCATTTGTTCCGGTGAAATACTATCTTCTAAGCCAACCCGCCGGCGCAAGGAAGGAGTAAGTAATTCGATTTTTTTATTCAAAACCCCTTTATCGCTGCCTTCACCGATAATTCGAAATTGAAAATCTACTTGCGCGGCATCCAAAGCCTCAATTAACCGAATTAAGTCCGACACGCGTTTCTGCTTTTCTGAGATGCGGCCCGCATAGATCAACTGAAGGGGGCGTTCATGACAACTATGATTTCGCTGTAGATTCTTTGGTAACTCAACCGCATATGGGCGTGTTTCAATATCTTGCCGGCGATGGGGGATTAAATTGGCAATGTTTGCCGCAATCTCCTCACTGACAGCCACAAAGCGGTGAATAATGGGTTCGTAATGAGTCAGCCAGTCATAGTAGTCAGCTCCATCAGCGTGAGCAAAACCAATGACGCGGAGCGCTTCAGGTTGGTCCGTAGCAATAGAAGCACAGGCGGCATATGTCCCAAAAGACCAGTTGGGGATGATGGTACTCGGTAGCACACTCCGGTAGGTTGGCATGTAGCCGGCCAGATGGCGTTTTGTGAGATAAAGACTATCCGGATACATCGGTTCAGTACAATTGATACGGTGGATTTGGGGAGGAAGATCAACATTTAGTTTTGAATTATCATT
>JAAEOP010000955.1 GCA_024223125.1 Chloroflexota bacterium | reverse complement strand
TATCCGCGTTTTGCAAGGGGAAGATGACGGCGCTGTCCGCGCGGTTGCCTTTCATCCCGATAATGAGCGCGTCGGTGTGGGGTATGAAGCCGGCACCGCCCGCATCTGGAATACTCGTACCAGTTCAGCCCTGCTGCGTCAGTTGGAACATATCGGTCCCGTCAATGACGTTGTTTTCTTAAATGAAGGCCAACAGTTTGCCACGGCCGGCAGCGATGGCACAGTCGTCATTCAAAATAGCGATACCGGCATCCCCGTTTTCTCTTATGAAGCAGAATTAAATGATAATGATCAGCCAGTGTCCATTAACGCCATCCAGTTTAGCCCCGATGAAACCTTGATGGCGGCGGCCAAAGCCAATGGGTTAACACGTATTTGGGAAGGCGACAATCTGATCGCTACCCTGCCAGGGCACAGTGGCCCTGTTTTTGATGTGGCTTTCACTCCCAATGGGCAGCAGTTAGCCACTGTCAGCGCCGATGGGTCGGCCAAAATTTGGAATGTGGCCGAAGAACAGACAATTCTCACTTTAACCGGGCATAATGGGGGCGTGACGGCCGTTGCCTTCACCCTCAATGGCGACCGCCTCATCACCACTAGCGAAGATAACAGCGCCCGCCTCTGGATTGTGGAACCCGGTCTGGAGCCGCTGTCACTAACCGGACATCGCGCCGGACTCAACAATATTCAATATAACAATGATGGCTCTATGGTTGTGACTGCCGGTGAAGACAATTCGGCGCGGGTATGGGAAACAAATACGGGCCAACTGCAGCACACTTTTCCCGGACATGACCGACCTGTACACACGGCCGTCTTCCACCCCACATTACCCATTGTCGCCACCGCTAGTAAAGATACCAATGTCCGCTTGTGGGATTTGACGACAGGAGAAGTGATGCTGCCTTTTTACTTTCACCCCAATGCCGTCAACGATCTGGCTTTTTTGGGGGATGGTTCCTGGCTGGCTACGGCCGGGGAGGATGGCCTGGTACGGATTTGGGACACGGCCGTACACGAAACCATCCTGGAACTCTCCCACGACAATCCCATAAAGACAGTAGCCTTTAATTCAGACAGCTCTCAATTGGTAGCTACCAGTGGGGAAACGGCCGTCGTCTGGGACACTCAAACCGGGGATGTCTTACACAATATTTCCGGCCACAATGGAATTATCAACCACGCTATTTTCAGCCCTGATGACGCTCTTTTAGCGACGGCCGGCGCCGATGGGGTTGTCAAACTTTGGCAGTTGGAAACAGGGGAAGCGGTGCGTACCTTTTCTGGACATGGCGGCCCTATCTCTCGTATTGCCTTTAGGTCAGATGGCGCTCAGTTGGCAACGGCCAGTGTAGATAAAACAGCCAAGTTGTGGGATATGGAAACGGGTCAGGCGCTGCGAACTATTCTAGGGCATACGTCGGCCGTAACTGGCGTCACTTTCAGTCCTGACCAGAGTACGTTGGCTACTGCCAGCCTGGATAGTACGACTCAACTTACCCCGCTAACTGAGATCAATGATTTGTTAGCCCAAGCATGGAACCGGCTGACACGGCCGTTGACCCCTGTCGAATGTGCTCAATTCTTGCGTGGCGAAGATTGTCTGACAACAACCATTGGTGGGGAACCACCAACATTGAGTTCTGAAGGGAATTAGGCGCTTATACACGAACAGCGACAAAACATTGTCAATAAGAAGTGGAGAATAATGAATAGTGACATATGTCACTATTCATTATTCTTTTCGTCCTACAGAAATGTAGCAATCTGCTCCAGGGGCTTTTTACTGATGACGGGAACCTGGGCATCGTCAGTCGGGTAACCAACAACGAGAAGAAGAAACGGCCGTTCGTTTGACGGCCGTCCCAATATATCATTCAAAAAATTCATCGGGCTGGGCGTATGGGTTAGGGTTGCCAGACCGGCGCGATGCAGCGCCGTGATCAGAAAACCCGTGGCAATACCCACCGACTCCTGCACATAATAATTTTTCACCCGCTTCCCATTTGATGCTAGTGAATAACTCTCGGCAAAAATGGCAATAAGGTAAGGGGCGGTTTCCAGAAACGGTTTCTGTGCATCCGTACCCAGAGAGGCCAGCGCCTCCAACCATTCCTCTGGAGCGCGGCGCTGATAGAACTCTCGCTCCTCCTCCTCGGCCGCCTCCCGTATCTGCTTTTTCACGGCCGCGTCAGAGACAACCACAAAATGCCACGGCTGCATATTGGCCCCATTGGGGGCTGTTCCGGCCGCCAGCAAACAATCTTCAATGATACTGCGCGGCACAGGCCGGTCAGAATAATCTCGCACAGTGCGCCGCCGCTGCATGTCGGCATAAAAGCTGGCGGAGCGTTGTTTCATCTCGGCCAGTGAATATTCTTGATACTTAGTGTGGGGAATAAATTGTGCTGTTTTCATTTTTCTCGAAGTCCCCGGCACTTCCAAAGTGCCGGGGACTTGCTAATAATAGTTGCCAGATTTCTGAAAAGTTGGCAACTATATTCTAAGAAAGCATCTTACCTATCGTTCGACAAAGAAGCCATCCATCCGTTCAGAACCATACCCATTGGCAGAGCCATCAAAGTACAGGCTGAAACTACTACAACTTGTGCTGGAACCGGTGG
>JAAEOP010000954.1 GCA_024223125.1 Chloroflexota bacterium | reverse complement strand
TGCCAGTGCTGGGAGGGTTATTTGATTATCTGGAAAATATTGGCATTGTCCTTATGATTAATGCTTTTCCAAATATTTCTCAGAGCCTCGTGGGTGTGGTAAGTGCTTTTACAGTGTTGGCTCACTGAGAGTTTGCTCGGTATCCCCCATATCTGGGGGATGTTACAAGCGCAGAAAAGTTAGAGAATGCGGTGAAAACGAAAATGGGTATCAAGCCAAGAAACACAATCATGCTGCCATTGGATATTCTGGATGTAGAAGTTATTGGGACGGAAATCAACGAACGTGGTGACTACATCATCAAAGCAGAAAGTACGCGGCATAGTGCGGTCTGTCAACAGTGCGGAAGTCAACTCACGAAATTCAATGGTCATAATCGAGAGATTGAATTACGTCACTTACCGATATTAGGGCGGCGAGTGTACATTCGTATTCGTCCAAAACGCTATGAATGTCCGCATTGTGGCGGCAAAACAACCACCCAAAAGCTGGATTGGTATGAGCGCAAAAGTCCTCATACGAAAGCCTATGACCGTCATCTGATGTTGCATTTGATCAACAGCACGGTTGAAGATGTCAGCCACAAAGAAGATGTGGGCTACAAAGCCGTTGAAGGCGCACTTGCCCGTTGTATCCGTACCCAGGTCAACTGGGATAAATTCACCCATCTAAAAATCATTGGGATTGACGAAATTGCGCTGAGAAAAGGACGGCAGAACTATGTTGCCCTCATCACACCCCAACAAGAGGATGGACCGGTAGCGATCCTGGGTATTTTAGCGGACCGCAAGAAAGAAACCGTGCGCGCATTTTTGGAAACCGTGCCAGCACGTTTACGGCCAACGATGCAAAAGGTATGCACAGATATGTGGGATGGCTACGTCAATGCCGTCGAAGAGTTTGCCGCGGCACATACCGCTGTTTCTCTTGAAGTTATCGTGGACCGGTTCCACGTTGCCAAGAATTATCGGGAGTGTGTTGATAAGGTTCGCAAGAAAGAATGCCGGCGTCTCAAAGCGGAATTGCCCGTAGAAGAGTACGAAAAGCTCAAGGGTGTGATGTGGATTGTCCGCAAGAATAATCGTGCTTTGACCGATATTGAACGCGAGAAACTCAAACTCTTGTTTGAGCATTCCCCTGAATTGAAGTTGGCTTATACTTTTCGTGAAGAACTCACTTCCATTTTCGAGCTAAATCTGACCGTTGATGAAGGCAAAGATCGGCTCATCAAATGGGGGCACAAAGTCCGCCGCAGTACCCTGACCTGCTTCGATAAATTCCTTACCACTCTTGATAATTGGCTAGACAAAATCGCCAATTACTTCTCTGGCCGTCTCAGCAGCGGTTTCGTTGAAGGGTTGAACAACAAAGTTAAAGTACTCAAACGCCGTTGCTATGGAATTCTTCAGATCAGCACTCTTTTCCAGCGCCTTTATCTTGACCTTGAAGGCTATCTTATCTTTGCTTAGGTGCTACCCCCATATGTGGAACTTCCACGCAAAATCTCAGAGAGCCAAAAACTGAAGTAGTGGTGTAATCCGATGTCTAGCAGGGGTACGGTGGCATAGTCTTTCAGGTAAACATCTTCATACTTTACCGAACGCCAGAGCCGCTCGATGAAGATGTTGTCCAAGGCTCGGCCGCGCCCATCCATGCTCATCTGAATACCTGCGGTTTCTACTGCCCCCGTGAAAGCGTGGGCGGTGAATTGCACGCCCTGATCGGTGTTGAAAACCTCTGGCGTACCGGACTGCAAAGCCTGCTGCAACACCGTCAAACAAAAAGCGCCATCCAGGGTGTTGGAGAGTTCCCAGGCCAACACATAACGGCTGTACCAGTCCATCACGGCGACCAGATACATGAACCCGTGTAACATCGGGAGATAGGTGATGTCAGCGGACCAGACCTGGTTGGGCCGGGTGATGGCCACGCCACGCAAGAGATAGGGGTAAATCCGGTGTTCTGGATGGCGGCGCGTGGTGCGGGGCTTGGGATAGATGGCCGTCAAGCCCATTGTGCGCATCAAGCGGCGGACCCGCTTCGGATTGACCGTCAATCCGGCTCGCCGCAGGTGGGCGATCATCCGGGGATAGCCGTAAAAGGGTGTTTTTAGGTACTGTTCGTCGAGCAAGCGCATCAGTTTCAGATTGAGCGGGGTTTCTGTGGTAGCCTTGTAATAGTAGGTGGCGCGCGGGAGCCCCAGGAGAGTGCGCATTGCCGCCGAATACTCAGGGTGGGATGGTTCTCTTCAATCAGCCTGCGCTTGGCCGCCGAACTTAGCGCCGCGTCTTTTTTTCAGCCACTCCAGCTCCATTTTGAGCCGCCCAATCTGTTCGTACAGTTCCGCTTCGCGCACCGCGTGCGCTTTCTCATTCTTCTTTGGGCTGAAAAGCGCGGCCCCTTCGGCCAGTAACTGTTTTTTCCACCCGCTGATTTGGTTGGGATGCACTTCCATCTTGCTCGCAATCTGGCTTGTGGTTTGGGTGCCTTTCGCAGCTTCCAGCG
>JAAEOP010000953.1 GCA_024223125.1 Chloroflexota bacterium | reverse complement strand
TTCCCAATTCCTGTGCATGTTCCCCATTCTTGCTTATTCTTAATTCCTGTGCCTGTTCCCCATTCTTGCTTATTCTTAATTCCTGTAGTTTTTCAAACACCGAATTCAAGAATGCAACGAATGGTCTTCCGGTCCGCCCGCTCTTCAATCCGTTCTATTCCCAAATCCGTTGTTGTCCTTTCTTCAATTTGTTCTATTCCCAAATCCGTTATTGTCGTTATTTCTGCTTCTACTCAATTCCTGTCGTTCTTTTAGCGCATAGGTGAGCATCCCATCCTCAACGATGCCAAAAGAACGTCAGCACAGAGTGGGCAACTTTTGTCCATCCTGCAAGGTTTAAAACATTTCATCCGCTCATCGTACAGGTACCGGCCTAAGGGGAGGTGATCCTCTCTGCTACCAAATAGATGTCATCACCTCTTCGGGCAAGGTAATAGAAATAATCCGCTGTCTCAAAAACAATCCTTCCTCCCCCCATATACACAATAGCATCGTAGGATTCCCCCTCATGGTCATCCACAACCACAAACTCCTTCTTGCCTAATCGAGCCCTATACGCAATTCGCTGGCTGTCCGGACTAAACGTGAGCGGGCCAAGATCGTCGTACCGCTTCCCCTCCTGTTCATCCACCACAAAGAATTTTTTGCCAACCCTGGCTCCGTAAGCCACGCGTTGGCTGTCCGGGCTAAATGTGAGTTCCCCGACACTGTTATACGGTTTTTGTTCCTGCCCATCCACAATAACAAGACTCTTATTGCCCAACCGAGCTCTATAAGCGAACCGCTGACTGTCTGGACTGAAGACAAAAGTGCCTTTTAGAAGTCCATCGTATGGTTTCCCTTCCTGCCCATCCACAATGACAAGACTCTTATTACCCACCTGAGCACCATAAGCCACCCGTTGGCTATCCGGACTAAAGATAGGGTTGAATAAGAGGGTATTGTATGGCTTCCCTTCTTTCGCATCCACAATGACAAGACTCTTATTACCCACCTGGACACCATAAGCCACCCGTTGGTTATCCGGACTAAAGCGAAAGGCATGTTGAAGGAGAGCATCGTATAGTTTCTTTTCCTGCCCATCTATAATGATAACCCACTTTTGGTCAACTCTGGCTCCGTAAGCTATCCGTTGGCTGTCCGGGCTAAAGATGAATTCACCAACACTATCATACGATTTTCCCTCCTGTTCATTCACGACCACAAAGCTTTTATTGCGTAACTGAGCCCCATACGCTACTCGTTGGCTATCCGAACTAAAGACAGGATTCAATAAGAGAGCATCGTACGGCTTTCCTTCCTGTCCATCCACGACCACAAAACTCTTATCCTCCATTGCAACCCCATACGCCACTCGTTGGCTATCAGGGCTAAACGTCAGGCCTTCCCAAATCGTAGTGTAGAATTTCCCTGCTAGTCCATCTATCACGACAAAAGCCTCTATGGCTGTTGCAGCCGGATAAGCTACCCGTCGACTATCTGGGCTAAAGATAAGTTTTCCAATGCGAGAGTATTGATTTCCCGCCTGTCCATCCACAACAGCAAACCATCTGCGCAGAAATAGCCATTTTCGATATCGGGCCACGTACGCTACCCGTTTGTTGTCCGGGCTTACGGTAAAAGACTCGGATAGCCATGAAGACGTGATGTTGGTCACAAATGCTTCGGAGACTATTTTCCTTCCCATCTTCCTTCCTCCCATTGCTCTGGCAACCAACTGCCTACTACTTTACCACTACACACTTCACCAAGCATCACTATCGTTACAATGCCTCTCAACCGTTAAGAATTATCAGTAATATTGTAACACGTTCTACGGCTTTCCAATAATATGCTCTATTATCCCTCCGACAAATCGTACTATCTTCTTTTCCTTTTTGCCAAAACCACCTGCATAATCTCCATACGTATACAATTTAGTGGCTCTGGCATAATGCGCTAAATTTGCTGTTTCAAACACCTTCATCCCTACTTTTTTCAATGGTCCTGGTAGCTTTTGAATAAAGTTATACGCTTTAGTCCACCCAGGAGTCATCGCGCTTCTGATAGGACCTACCTTCATCCTCTCAATTGCCTTCTCAAGATCTTTCCATTGATACCCTCTCCCAGAGCCATAAGCACCACCCACACCAATTTTCCTCAAAGCTTTTGTACCTGAGTAAGCAAGGGCTGCTACTCGGAGCCCATCTTTGCCATAACCCCAAGCGCCGCCTTCTGCCACGCCTTCGCCCAATCGGAGCGTATCAACAAACCCAGAACCCAGGTCCATAGCAGTTTGGGTAAATGTCGTTACGGCAATCGTCACTACGTTAGGGTGTCGGTCAACCCAGTCGTAGAGAATGTTACTCGTTTCTGCGGCATAGTGATCCCATTGATCCGCCAATCTGGAGGACCATCCACTAGACATAAATTGATTAAGAACATTACCTTTCGGGCCAAAGAGATTATTGCCATCGACTTGCCTGGACAGATATGGAGGCTTGTAAATTCGAGGACTGGCAGGAAACGATGCGTATCCGCCTTCATCATAGTCGTTCAGCGTCTGATTCTGTGATCCATCACGCCCATCATGCACTGTCGCCGTGCCTTCAGCCATCTGTTCTTGAGAACCGGTCACACAGCCATAACACGTGGGATTTTCACTATCATCCTCCCCACTCACATAATTCCCCGTCGGATCATTGAAAATAATCGGATTATTCAGGGCGTAGGAGTAGCGGTTCAAGCCCTGGGGACCGGTGTCGTAGATGGTATCCGCCGTGATGAAGCGGGCCAGGGCGGGGTCGTAGTAGCGGGTGCCGTAGTACATGAGGCCGCTGGCATCCTGCTCTTTGCCGGTGTAGGTGTAGGTCGGGGCGTCGCCGCTGCCGCTGTTTTCGGCCTCCTCGCCAAAGGCGGCGTAGGCCAGGCGGCGGACTTCCGCGCCGTCGCTGTCCGTGAGGCGGGTCGCGCTTTGGAGGTGATCGGTGTGATTCCAGGTAAACGCCCACTCCGCCTCCCCAACCTTGCGCGCCTGCGCCACACGATGCCGTTGAT
>JAAEOP010000952.1 GCA_024223125.1 Chloroflexota bacterium | reverse complement strand
GGCAAAGCGGTCCTATGCGAGAAACCCTTCACCATTAACGCTTTAGAAGCCGAACTGGTAATTAATTTGGCCCGTAAAAAAGAGTTGTTTTTGATGGAAGCTATGTGGACCAGATTTATTCCTCTTGTGGCAGAAGTGCGACAGATGTTAGCCGATGGAGTTATTGGCGAGATACAAATGTTGGCCGCCGATCTCGGCTTTTGGGCTGAATTTGAGCCCGAACAGCGGCTGTTCAATCCCCAACTGGGTGGCGGTTCACTACTGGACGTTGGCGTTTACCCGGTATCTATGGCCTCAATGATATTTGGGGGGTCCCCAGCCACCATCACCAGCACAGCACGCCTGGGAAAAACCGGTGTTGATGAAAATGCTGCCGTCATCTTTGGATATGAGCAGGGTCAAATCGCCACTCTGTACTCGTCAGTCAGAACCAATTCGCCTAGTGAGGCGATCATAATGGGCACCAAAGGCCGCATCAAAATTCATCGCTTGATGTTCAAACCCACCAAACTCACGCTGTCCCTAAATGACCAAGAGGACGAGACTAT
>JAAEOP010000951.1 GCA_024223125.1 Chloroflexota bacterium | reverse complement strand
TTGTCGCCTTCCCAAATACGTGTTAACCCATTGGCTTTGGCCGCCGCCATCAAGGTTTCATCGGGGCTAAACTGGATGGCGTTAATGGACACTGGCTGGTCATTATCATTTAATTCTGCTTCATAAGAGAAAACGGGGATGCCGGTATCGCTGTTTTGAATGACGACTGTGCCATCGCTGCCAGCCGTGGCAAACTGCTGGCCTCCATTTATAAAAATAATGTCATTGATGGGGCCAACGTGTTCCAATTGCCGCAGCAGGGCTGAACTGGTACGAGTATTCCAGATGCGGGCGGTGCCGGCTTCATACCCCACACCGACGCGCTCATTATCGGGATGAAAGGCAACCGCGCGGACAGCGCCGTCATCTTCCCCTTGCAAAACGCGGATACGGTTGCCCGATTCTACATCCCACAAAATGATGAGACTATCTTCGCTACCACTGATGAGATGAACGCCATCGGAAGAGAAGGCAAGCGAGGTGACGGGGCTGGTGTGCCCTTCAAAGGCACTGATGGCCTGGCCGGTGACAGTGTTCCACAGACGGACGCTGTTGTCGCTGCTGGCGGTGGCGATTGATTGACCGTCGGGGCTGACGGCCGTGTCGTTAACGCGATCCGTGTGACCGGCCAGCGTAAAGGCTTGCTGTGAGGCTTGAATAGCGCGGTAAAGGGCATCGGTAGCTTCGGCAGGTGGGGATTCATTGGCGATGACGGGCAGGGTAAAGGCTTCCAGAGCCAGAAGTAGACTGAGTTGAGGGTCGTTAATAAGATTAGTGACGGCGGCAACTGCCAATTCGCGGGCGGTTGCCAAACGAGCAGATGTTTCGGCAATGCTGGCATTTTCGGCGGCGCGAGCTTCATTGGCAACGGCCGTAGCGCGGGCATTTTCGGCGTCAATGGCGTTGGCGGCGGCCAGGTCTCTTTCTGTTTCGGCGTCAGCTTCGGCGGCGGCCGCTAGGTTGGCATTTTGTTCGGCTTCGGCCTGGGCAGTGACGGCTACATCTGCATTGAATTTAGCGATTACGGCAATAGTTTCGGCGGTGGCCTGAGCATCACTAGCGGCGGCTTCATTGGCTACGGCCGTGGCTGCATTATTTTTCGCTTCCACCGCATTCGTCCACGCCAACACTGCAAATCCCAAAGCGATGACAAAGACGAAGGCCAGAGCGACGGCTAATAGCGCCAGGCGGCGGGCAAAGCGCCGTGTTTGCTCCAATTCACGTTGACGAGCTGCTTCTTTTTCTTGCTCTTTACGCTGGCTGGCGGCAACGCTGGCGGCCACAAATGTCGTTTCCAATTCATTGAGATCGTTGTACTGCTGCGCTTCTTCCAAAACCAGACCACGCAGCAGGGCGCTGTCATCTTGTTTCAGAGCATCCCATTGTCCCGTCATTTCTGCCAGGCGTAAACGGTGGCGCAGATTGACGCGCTCTTCTTCTAGCCAGCCAATGAGCCGGGGCCAGTTGCGTACCAGCGCTTCGTGGGCAATTTCGAACTGATCGTTTTGGGGCGTGTTGGCAGGATTGATTCGGATGAGGCGTTGGCGCACAAAATGGTTGAGAACGTGGTCAATACGGCCGGTAGCTAACCCCGATTCATAAAGCTGCTTACGTAAAACCCGGATGCGTACCACTTCTATGCCCTGGGTAGGGCGCACCATTTTGAGAAGAATACGGCGGGCTGTGTTTTGTTCGGCTGGATTCATGTTGTCGTAGAGGGTGTCGGCCGTTGTGGCCAGGGCGTCTCGGCCGCCGCCAAGCTGACGATATGATTCCCAGGTAACCCGGTTGCGATTGCGTCGTTCCCATAATTTGAGCAAGGAAAATTGCAACAGGGGCAGGGCGACCGGTTCGCCTAAAACGTCACTGACAAGCTGCTCCACCAATCCCTCTTCAAATTTTAACCCTACCATGTTGGCTGGCTGTTGGATGGCCTGACGCAGTTCGTTGGCGTTCATGGTGGTGACGCGCATTTGAGCCTGGGCATAAGCGGCCTGAAATTCAGGCTGCCGCACCAGGTTGTTTTCCAGATCGGAGCGCATAATGAGAATGAGGATGTGGGCGCTGGTTTCATCTTGAGTGAAGTGAAGTAGATTGTTCATGAAGGCGCTGCGATTTGCCTGATCCTGACAAAGGGTGAAGATTTCCTCGAACATGTCTACGACGAGTACGACCGGCGCTCCGCCACTGCGCCGGTTCACTAATCGTAGTAAGGTGTTGTCAGACTGGTATAGGTTTTTCAGGGTTTCATCAGCCCAGCCGGGTGTGTTGTCAGGTGTTTGCAGCAGGTTAACCAGATTAAGCAGGGGGTCTGAACCAGATATGAGGCGTGGCAGATAGGTCCAGGATGCACTCTCATTAAGGCCCCCTTCTTGCATCTGGGGAATGAGACCAGCCATCACAATGGAGGTTTTGCCGCTGCCAGAGGGGCCGGAGAGGGCCAGGAAACGGCCGTTTCGCAGCCGGTCTATTAAGGAGCTGATGAGTGGTTCGCGGCCGTAAAATAAATTCTTGTTTTGGGCGTCAAAGGGGTCTAGCCCCATATAGGGGCAAAGGGTATCATCCAGTTCAGGGGCCAGATCAGGGTCAAACTCTTCCAAAGTGGCATTGAGGTCTTCTTGTTCGGCATGGTAAAGCTCGTTTGCCCAGTAATCGAGCAAACTTTGGGCGTCCCAGCGCTCATCTTCCATTTCCAGGTAACAGCCTGTGGCCATTCCCCGTTGTAAGAAAGTCTTCACTGCAGATAGGTATGCCTCGGAGGAATCATCTTGCCGTTTTTGTTGCAACAAATTACGGTGCTCTGTCCGCAATACGGTTAGCGTTTGGTAGGGGTCTATTTTATTCACAGTTATGTCTTTGGTAGTTATGCAAATCTACGAGGTTTTCAAAACCTCGTAGGTCTCCTGATAGCCTTTAGTTCATATCTCTAGCGCAGCGGAAGCCAACGCCAATATAGAGCAAATCGTTGGGGTCATCAATGATTGGCGGTAGATGACCTCGGTTCGCGGTCCGAAGTTCGCTGGCATTGTCTGTCCAGGAACCGCCGCGCATTACTTTTTCGCCAGTTGTGTCTTCGCTGTTGGCAGATTGATCGCTTCGACCCTCATTGTAAAAGGTAGGATCATACCAATCTTCAGTCCATTCCCAAACGCTGCCGGCCATACCGAATAAGCCAAAGGGGCTTATCCCGTCGGGCAAAGCGTCTACCGATTTGAAGGCTGTATTGAATTGGGTTTGACGGATGCCAAAAATGGCGTTGATGTCTGGAATGGGCTCTTCGTTACCCCAGGGGTAAAGACGGCCGTCGTACCCTTTAGCGGCATATTCCCATTCTGCTTCGGTGGGCAGCCGCGCCCCCACCGATTCGCAATACGCTTTAGCTCCCGGCCAGGTAATCCAGTTAACCGGAAAGTTGCTGGTGCCGGGCCGGGGTTCAAATACGCCAAAGTTGTTGAGTAGGTGTGTAAACTGGGTATCAACCAATGTTTTGGCGCAATCCTCATCAAAACAAGCATCCCGATTTTGGCCCATACGGTTTAAGAAATCAGAATATTGCTGAACGCTAACCTCAAATTTATCCATGTAGAAATCGGGAATAGTGATTTCATGCGGCGGTTGTTCATCTATATTGCTTTGCTCGCCGGTGGCGCCCATTTCATAAACGCCGCCTGTCATATAAAGCATAGGCATATTGTCTTCCTCACGCACGAATGCCTTAAGTTGGGCGTCCAGGCTTAGGGTTTGAGGATCGGGAGAGGGGGTGGCCTGGGTTGTTGTATTCTCTTCGGCAGGCGGGGTGGTGCGGGCGGATTGGGTGGCGGTGGCGGCCGTATCGGCGGCCGTCTGGTAATCGGCGGTGGCGGTGGCGGCGGCGGCAGTGGCATTGGTTTTGTTTTGTTCTATTTGGCGGTCGGCGGCAATGGCTTGTTGGGTGGCAAATTCGGAGGTGATAGTGGCCTGAGCAACAAGTACCTGTTCGGCTTCTTGGGTACTTTGACGGGCGACGGCGATGGCCGTTAACTCCACCACCTGAGCATCTAAAGCGGATTGGGTGGCTAATGTATTGCTTTGCTCCGCTTCTGCCTGGGCGGTGGTGGCGTTGGCGGCTGTTTGCACCAGATTTACCATGATGACGGCCGCAATCAAGACCAGAGCCAGGATGATGATCAGGGCAATATTAAAATGACGGGCACGCTGGGCAGATTCGGCGCGAGCGATAGCCAGTTGACGCTGTTCTTCGGCGCGTTGAGTTTCAGCGCGGGCCAGGCGGCTTTGTTCGGCCGCCAGGGCACGGGCTTGTTCCAGCTCGCGGCGGCGGGCGGCTTCACGCTCTTTTTCTTGACGGCGCATGGCATCCTGACTGGCTTGTACAAAATCTTCTTCTAAGGGGTTTAAATCTTCGTAACGTCGGGCTTCATCTAGCAAGGCGCCGCGCAGAAGAGCGCTTTCATCACGATCTAACGAATCCCACTGTTCGGCCTGATCGGTCAGGCGCAGGCGATGGCGTAGGCGGAAGCGTTCTTCTTCTAACCATTCCACCAGCCGGGGCCAGTTGCGTACCAGCGCTTCATGGGCTACTTCTATCTGGTCATCTTCTTCGGTGCGGCCTTTGCTGCTGCGAACCAGACGAGATTGGATGAGTTTTTCTAGTACGCGGTCTATTCGATCATGGGCTTCGCCGGTCTGGTAAAGCAAGCGGCGCGGTACCCGGCGGCGGGTGAATTCTAAACCTTCGCCGGGCTTGACAAGATGCAGCAGGATACGCCGGGCTGTTACCCGTTCTTCAGGCAGCAGGCTAGTGTAGATGTTGTTGGCGGTGTTGGCTAAAATCTCCATGACGCTGCCCAGGCGACGGTAGGTTTCCCAGGTGACCCGATTACGTTCACGATTGTCCCATAATTGCAGCAGGGCGAATTGGAGCAGGGGCAGCGCGGCCGGTTCGCCAATAATTTGGCGCACGAGCTCGTCTACCAGACCTTCTTCAAATTTTAGACCCACGGCCGTGGCTGGTTGTTCAATAGCATCATGGAGTTCGGCTCCATTCATAGCCGCTATCCGTACTTGCCCTTGTTCCACGAGAGAGTGGAACAGAGGGGCTTTGGTCAGGTAGCTTTCATAATCTACACGCATGGTTAGAATGACAACGTGGCGGATGTTGCGGGTGCGTACCAGGTTGAGAATATTGTCCAAAAAGGCGTCTCGTTCTGCTTCGCTGTGGCAGAGGGTGAAGGTTTCTTCAAACTGGTCAATGACGAGGACGGCTGGTTTGTCGCTGCGGGATTCAATGAGTTCGGTGAGGTGGTTGGGGTTGGTGAGAAGGATTTCTTTGTTTTTTGGTATCCAAGCGGTTGTATCAGGGTCATCAGGCTGCATGAGCCGGGCTAAAGAAGTTAACGGGTCGGAACCGGGGACGATGGTGGGATAATAATTCCAGATTGCGCTGCCGGGAAGTTCCCCTTTTTTCAGGCGAGGCAGCAGCCCAGCCAGAACAACGGAGGATTTGCCGCTGCCAGAGGGGCCAATCGTCGTCACCAATCGGCTGACGAGAGCTTGATTGAGCAGATCGTTGATGAGATCATTACGGCCGTAAAACAGATGTTGATTACTGTCGTCAAAGGCGTTCAGACCAATATAGGGGCAGTGATCATCATGGATTTCTGGCTGGAGAAGGGGATTGAACTCAGCCAAGATAGCTTCCGGCGCTTCGATACCGGTATGGAAAAGTTGGGTATCCCAATAGTCGAGTAGATTTTGTGCGGCCGTGCGGTCTTCGTCTTCATCTAAAAAGGCGCCAGCCGCTTCGCCACGACGTAGAAAATCATTGACGGCCGTCCAGAAGTCGGCCGATTCAGCGCCCATTTCTTTTTTCTCTTCACGACGCCGTTTTAGCAAATCCCGATGGGTATCTCGGAAAGAGGTAAACGACATGAAGGGGACAACCTGCTCATCTGTGGGGGGGGTATTTGTTTTACTCATTTGTCGAACTGCCTTAGTAACAAATCTAATGATTCCCCAATGCGTTGTAAATCCTGGCAAAGGGTTAATAATTCCAAATCTACCTGACGAAAGCGGCGACGTATCTGGCTCTGGAAACGGCGAAACAGGCGGCGCGTTGTTACCGCCACTTGCTCTTGCAGCGCCTCATCCAGTTTGCTGACGACATTGTTCAAACTAACAGCCCACTTTTCATCTGAATGGGCGGTTAGGTCGCGGGCCATGGGTTCCAGATCAAACCAGGCGTCTTCTAACTCTTCAATGCCCAAATTGAGACTGGCTTCAACGCGACGGAGTTCATCGTCAATTTCTTGCCAGGAGTTGTGCTGCCGCACCAGAGAACTCAGCCGATCATCCAAACCGCCCAACGCGCCGACACCGTTCTGGATTTCTTCAAGCATATTATCCAGGACAAGATTGCTTGCTAACAGGTTGGTGGAAATAGTTTGCATGGCCTTTTCTAATGTGTCCAGGCGTAAGGCGCTGGCCGTGGCCACAAGTTTTGCGTTGATACGGGAGGGTATCCGGTTTAAGACGCGGTAGAGCAGACCGGTTCCTTTCTTTAATTCACTCAGGTCATAATCTTCTGCGCCAATACGAACCCGTTCGCTTACTTTTTCTAGCTGCTGCATCCAGCGGGCTTCTTCGTGGGCAAAGGTAGCCCGTTGGATGACAGCGTTGAGGTCGCTGATTTTGCCTTGTAGTTCTGGTTCGTTGATGGCAATACTGTCCCAGGCCATATCGTCGGCGGGCAGGCGGCGTTGGTCGTTGTGGATGAGAAAGTAGCGATTTTCTAATTCTTGAAAGAGGTCGTGAATGAGTTTGTAATCATTCATGAGGTCTATTTGTTTGGAGGCAGCCTGAAAATCGGTCTGAAAGGAGACGACGGCCGTGCGCATATCCGGCCGAGCCATTAAACGCAAAAGGGACACAAAACTTTTGCTAACCAGCATGGTGTTGGATTGGTCTTTTGTGGTTGAGGTTAAGGTTGAAGGGGCAGAGGCAATATTATCGGCCGTTGGGTCTTCGTCTGTCTCGGCAACGCTAATTTCATCGAGAGAAATATGGGGACGAGATTCCCTGAAAACAGTGACTAATACATTCATGCGCCGTCGTCGGTCGAAGAAAATGATCAATTCACGGGCTTTATCTTTTTTAGATAGACCAGGTAGGTTTTCGTAATCCAGACGTAATTCAAAACAGAGGTCGCGTAAATCCTGTTCATTGAATAGATCAATGAGCGCCCGCAGTAATTTACGCGGGTCAACAGATTTTTCTCCATTGGATTCGGCCGAATTAGCTATGCTTGTCATGTGATTCCATTACTGGTTGGAAGACGAAATATTGCTTCATGATTATATGGTAGGTAGGGGTAAATGAAAAATTTGATAATTTAGTCTGAATCCGGTAGACTTATGCGTCGCTATTATTGATGCGAATTAAAAGTGTGACAATACAGATTATTCCTGCGAAGGCAGGAATCTACACCTCTGGATATTCACCTTCGCGGGTATGACAGTGGAGAAACATCTGTATTATTACTTAAAAGTTAACACAGGCGGGATTTATAGGATTTTTATGTAGTTGGTTTCCTGTAAGTCCCGTTGATCTTGTTAGATAGAAGAGGAACTGAAACATGGCTCGCAAATGTAAATTATCTGGAAAAGGCCCGCTGACGGGCAACAACGTTTCTTTCTCACAAAAGAAGACGAAACGACGGTTTTTGCCTAATCTTCAAACGAAGAAAGTTTATGTCCCAGAATTGGAACGCTCCGTAAAAATTAAGATGTCGGTTCGGGCTATGCGGACAGTAGATAAAATTGGTTTAATGACATATTTGAAGAAACAAGGATTGTCATTGAAGGACGTTGTGTCCTAATTGATGTTGTTGGTTTGTAGTAACTGCTTTAGCGGTGTGCCGCACGACTAAAGTCGTTACTACGAACTTCAAAGGAGTAAAAACGCATGGCAAAAAAGAAAGGTGTACGCGGCGTTATTAAATTACGCAGTACGGAAAGCCATCATGTCTATTATTCAATGAAGAACCGCAGGAATACGCCTGGCCGGTTGGAACTGAAGAAGTATGATCCCACACTACGTCGGCATGTGGTTTATCGTGAAACTCGTTAATGTGATTTGAAGCTTGCCAGAGTTTAGCGTTTTGGCAGGCTTTTTCTTTCTTCATTCAAACTTCCCATTTTGTGAACCAATTGAATACTGAGGGCTGGTTATCTTCTCGTTTGCGCTGAACAAACAATTAGTTTGTTCTACCTGGAAATTGTTGCTTGCCTGTTGTGCGTTTACTATAATGCTGAAAGGTAAATGATGTTACTGATTTAGTCGGTTTCCACAATTCTTAACTAATTAACCTGCCGGCCGACTTTTAGATGCAAATGGATAGAGAAGATATGATACCAATTTATCGTTCAGACGGAGAGTGGGTAGCCGTTTTTATGAAGGGTTTTGTCTATAATGTGGATGGAGAGTGGCTTGGTTTTGTCGTTGGCCGGGAAGTATTTGACACGGGTGGCTCTTATCTGGGCTTTTTGAGCGATGATCGGCGGCTGCTGCGTAAACGAACGAGGGGGATTGAACGGCCGCATAAAACCCCACCGCCGCGCCCAAAACGGCCGAATATACCAGCTACCATGCCCCTGGCTCCCTTATTCCCAGCCCTGCCCCACCAGATTATTGATATGTTTGAAGAGTTCCCGGAAAAGCTAATTTATGTTTCGGAAACGCGGCCGGATATGGAGTAGAGTTGCAAGTGTGCAAGTGTGCAAGTTGCATACCAATAATTTAGAGGCCAGTATACTGAAAACTGATAGCAGGTGATTGAATATGATGGATGGAAAAACGCCAGGGGAAACGCGGGTGACGCTGACGCAGGTGATGGGGTCGGGCAATGCCAATACTTTGGGCAATGTGCATGGCGGCGTTATAATGAAGTTGTGTGACGAAGCGGGAGGGATGGCGGCCGCAAAACATGCCCGACGGCCGTCAGTCACTGTGGCTGTAGATTCGATGCACTTTCTGTCTCCGGTGCATATTGGCAATTTGATGACGGTCACGGCCGAAATTAGTTGGGTAGGTCGTTCTTCCATGGAAACACGGGTTGTTGTTACCGCCGAAGATGTGATCACGGGCGCTGTTACCCATACAAACACGGCGTTTTATGTGTATGTGGCTTTGGGGGAAGACGGCCGTGCCACCCCCGTACCGCCCCTTATTTGTACCACTGATAAAGAGAAAGCCCGTTTTGAACGAGGGTCGCAGCGGCAAGCATACCGTTTACAGCAGCGTTTCCAGGAAGTCACATGAGCGAACCTAAATCTAAACTGCTGGATATTTTACTGGCCTCCCCGACGGGACAGGTGACACAAATACCGGCGTCGGACATTGGAGCGGCCGACATGGAGCCGTTTCCCTTTATGGCAATTGTGGGACAGTATGAGATGAAACTGGCTTTAATGCTGGCTTTGATTAATCCATTGGTGGGGGGTGTTTTATTGATTGGGCCGCGGGGTACAGCCAAAACAACGGCCGTGCGCTCTCTGGCCGATTTACTCCCCACCGTCAAACGTAGCCTCTGTGCTTACGGCTGTACAGAAGATGATATTGAAATTTATGGTATGGATGGCGTTTGCCAGGATTGTGCCCGTAAATTTGGACACGATGAGCCGCTGACGGTTGAAGACAACGTTCGTATTTTTGAACTGCCTCTCAATTCCCGCTTAGAAGACGTGGTCGGGGGCATTAATGAACGGCTGGCGTTGGAACAGCAGCGGGTACGCCTGGAGCGGGGCATTTTAGGCCACGCCGACGGGCATATCATCTACATTGATGAAGTGAATTTGCTGGCCGATGAAATTACGGACGCGATTTTAGATGCGGCTGCGCAGGGACATTTTACGGTGCGACGCGGGCCGCTAAAGATGACCTACAACGCTCGTATTATGCTTATTGGTTCGATGAACCCGGAGGAAGGACGTTTACGGCCGCAGTTGATGGATCGTTTTGGTCTGCGGGCTATTGTGCGCGGGTTGGATGATTCCGATCTACGCTATCAGGTGTACCAGCGGGCAGTCGGGTACAACCGGCATCCCAATTTGTTTGTCGCTGGTTATGCCCATAGCATGTTGGCATTGGGGGAAGAAATTCAACAAGCACGAGACCGGCTGCCCACTGTGACGATTATGGAGGAAGCGCAAACATTAGGTCTGGCTTTGGTTGCCGCTTTGAAGATTGATTCTAATCGGGCGGAGATCACTTTGTTTGAGGCCGCACGCGCCCATGCAGCGGCCGATGAGCGCACGGCCGTAACTCCTGATGATATTCAAGCGGTAGCCATGCTGGCTTTACGCCAACGACAAAGCCCCGGCCTGATACAATTTTTTGCAGATCAGGCGGATGAAGATGATCGTATGATGGCTGTGTTCCAGAAACATAGCAAACCCCAAGAATGACAAAATCACGTTCTTACAATTTGCTGCTTTTGGGTTTAACGGCCGTATTCATCGGCTACCTTTCTGTGTGGCTGCCGGGACCAGGAGCAGGTCTTTCTTTTCTAGGATTTGAGTTGGGGGAATGGATTAAATTTGCCGGCGTGGGGCCGGAACGCAACCTGTTTTATTTGCCGCCCATCTCTTTGGCTTTGATACTGGTAGCGCTGACGTTGCCATGGGATAACGGCCGTGTTCAAACTTGGCTTATGCGCGGGTTGGGCGTTGTTATTAGCTTGCTGGCATTTCCTGCCTGGGAAGATATTATCGGTCCGGCGAGGCCAGATTATATGGTGCGGGTGCAGTGGATTGGGCTAGTGGTGGTTGCGGCCGTCATCGTCTCCATTTTTGGTTGGACAGTTAAACGACCTGTGCGAGAATGGGTGTGTTGGGCATCATTAGCCGGGTTGGGATTGGTAGGGGCCATTCAACCAATCCGAGTTTATTTGCAAATACAACCCAACATCAGCCAGCTATTGGGTATAAAAGTGGGATTTGGTTGGGGAATAGTTCTAAATGGAGTGGGGCATTTAATGATCACAGGGATTAGCCTGTGGTATCTGTTTCAATTGTGGGGGCAGAAAAAGCACAGCGCGTAAATATGATTGATACACGCTGCGCCGTTTATACGTTCATTTAGACTAACATTCGGGTGTCAATGTAGTTGATTGCCTCGCCCACCGTGGTGATTTTTTGAGCTTCATCATCCGAAATTTCACCGCGGAACTCTTCTTCAAAAGCCATAATCAACTCGACCAAATCTAAAGAGTCAGCTTCCAAATCTTTACGGAAACGGGCTTCTGGTACAACCTGTTCTTCATCTACGCCCAGTAAATCAACAATAATTTCTGTTACACGATCTTGTGTATCACTCATCTACCTGTATCTCCTTCAGCTTATAATTTACAACTTAATAGCGGGGCAATTTTAGAAGTAACCACCAATTTGTCAAGCAACCTGTGTTGGCTCCAGCCGCTAACGTTTAACAAAACACTGAGCGGGGTGAGAAGTTGCGGTTTGGAGATTGGAGATTGGCCTTATCACCTTACTCCCACATCACTTTTTCCCGCAGCCACACGGCCGTACCCAGCAGCAAGAAAAATGCAAACGATAAATCTACCAGGAAAAAGCTGTGGTCTACCAGCCCGTGAACGAGCATATCTACGAAGGTAGCTCCAATGCCCACCCAAATAGGCAACCAAAGGCGAGAGATCGTGGGACGACTTTGCCACAAGTTGACTGGCAACATTGCCAGCAACCAAACTCCGGCCAGTAGCCCCAACAGCCCCAGCCGGGTGGCAAAATCTAAAATGATGTTGTGGGGGTGGTTCAGGTTGGGATCGCGCCAGGCGGCGTCAAGAATGTAACGGCCGCGATACGCATACAAGAAATTGTCTAGCCCCACGCCAAACCAGGGATGGTCGGCGGCCATGTTTAGGCTGGCTTGCCACAGATTTAGCCGGAAAAGACCCGTTTCACCGAACAACCCCAACCGACCAGCCAGAGCCGGGATTTGCTGGATGATGAATAAGCCCACCAACCCCAGCCCACCAAAAGCAATAACCCAGGGCCAGGTGCGACGGCCGTGTATCCGTTGCCACTGCCAAAAGACAAATAAGAAAGCGGCCGGCAAACCTAAGAAGATCGCCCCTTTACTAAATGTGAGCAGTGCAGCCAGACCAATGGGCAGGAGTACGGCCGTATACAACCAACGCCGCTGCCCATTTTCGGCCGTACCCAGCAAAGCCATCGCCGCCAAAATGGGGATAACCCGGCCCAGGTACAAGCCCACGTTGTTGGGGGAGCCGTAAAATGATTTTAGACGCAGCAGACCGCCCTCGGCCGTAATCAAACTATCCCGATCAAAGCCAAACTGCCACAGACCAACCAGAGCCACGATGAACCCACCCAAAACAAACGCATCCAAAATTGTCCACATCTCTTTGTCTGACGGCCGTACTCCACGCATGATCACATAAAACAAGACCGGTTCCAAAATAACCAGCCGCCACTCATTAGCAGCCACATCCAGCCGTTCTGTAAAAAAGAGGGAGGCGGTGGCGATGAGGAAAAAGACGAGAACAGCGTAATCCGTGATCCGTAATCTGTAATCCGTAGACCGCTCACTTGCCACTTGCAAACTGGCAGACTTGCCACTTGCCACTTGCCACTTGTTACTCGCCATTCTCACCACAAACGCCGCAAACGTCACCAACATAAATATTTCCACCGGTGAAAAGCGATATTGGAAAATGGGTTTGAGGACGGGTTGGACGGAAAAGGGGAAACAAACAGCGACCAATGCCAGGCCCCAGGCGGGGCGAAAGTAGATGAGAATGAAGAGGATGAGTAGGGTTGCGGCCGTCAAAACAAATGAAGGCGACACATAAAATACAGAAGCAGCGGCGGCGGTCAGGGCTAGTTGACTGCCATCTCCCAGACGACGGTAAACACTTCCTGCTTGCTCGCTCCATGTCAGCCAGCCACCAATGGTGACGAGGACGGCCGTACCCCAGGTTAAGGCCAATTGCCAGCCATCATCCAGTCGCCGGTATCGGGTGGGTGCATTTCGCAGCCAACCACCCCAATCTGCTTTACGGCTGCTGTAAACGGCCAAGATGAAACCTAAGACGGCCGTGCCAGCCAACGCCCAAATGGTGAGCGTGACGGCCGTGTTTGGCGAGTGGTATGCGACACTAAAACCATTGAGCGCCCATTGGTCCCAGCCACGAGAGGCGGCAATTTCCATTACATGGCGGCGCGGTTCCAAATTGGCAGCTACCGGTTCCAAGGTGATGTAATCTTCGGCGGGATCGGCGGCCGTCAGAATCAACGCCGCCCCATGTTCATCCTGAGGCAAGGCATTGGCCGGTTCGCCATCCACCGTCACATAGAGACGGGCACGAAAGTTGGCGCGGCGGACTCGCAGCCCGGCATCCGTACCCCAAAAGGTAAATGTGGCCCGGTCGCCGGTTAATTGGTCATCGGGATGCTGGCTGATGTCGGCCCCAAATTCAGGCGAAAAACGCCAACCTCCCTCGTACTCTTGTGCCGGATCATCCGGGGAGGCCAGGTGGAAACCAGACCAGGCCACGCGGGGGTCTTGTTCGGTGAGGAAGTGAGATAGCTCGACGGCCGTTTCTCGGCCGGCAATGCTGAACCCCCAACGAGGATCATTGGCGGGCGCGTCTGGCTGCCAGTTTTCCAGGAACATAACACCTAACCAGGGCCATTCTTGCCGCACTCGTTTAATCGCTTCCAGCGTGAAATCAGCCTGCTCTAATTCCGTCACATTGCCCCAGATGGAAGGATTGCCTGTCCAATCTTCGGGCAGCGCATTCCAGCCAAAATTCCCCAACCAGATTGCTTTGTCCGTGTCGTCGTTGCGTTCCATCACCTCGCGCAGCAAGATGGCGCGGCTGAAGTTAGTTGTGTCCAGGTTAACGTCCCGGTCGTCCGGGCCGCTGTCAAAGCCGTATGGTTTAGCCATCACAATATCAAAGGCATCGGCCGCGCCCTCTTCGTATAGTTGCTGTAAATAGAGCAGATCGGCCAGGTTTTGCGGCCCGGTTTCGATGGTGGGGGCCAGTGGCGCGGCGGCAATAATGGCCTGGGAGTCGGCCGTGCGGATGGTGTGGGCGGCGGCCGTCAGTAAAGCAGCATATTCAATAGGATTGATAGGCTGGTTACCCCAATGGGTGGTGAGGTTGGGTTCGTCCCAGATGATGTAATGTTGTATTGTGTCGCCATAACGGGTGGCAAATTCGCCAGCCCAGGCCGCGAAATCATCCGGGTTGGGCGGGGCAAAATTGTCGGCTGGATTACCATCGAGCAGGGGGATGAGGAGGAGGTTGTGGTTGGTTACGGCCGTTACGATTCGATCGGCCTCAGCCCAATCAAACGCCTCATCAAAGTAAAATGGCTGCTTCACAACCTGCACACCCATATCGGTAATCTGGCTCAGGTTATCGGCTAGTTGAGTGTCGTCATACTGGTTCAGGTAAACATTCAAGCCAGATGTAACACCTGCATGGGTGATGGGGCCAGGCAAACCAGGCGGAATACCCCGTGTCAGATATGCTTGCCGGGCATTCATCGCTCCGATGCCCAACAAAGCCAGGACGGCAATAAGCAGCCAAAAAATGGTCAATATTCGGGCGCGGTGTGTTGTCATTTTAGAGATATTATGATTGATCGTCTCATGCTCAGGTATTATCTGTGAATTCAAGATAGGGAGAGCCAGATTCCAGTAACGCTGCTTGTTGATACGATCTTTCTTTGGGATATTCGTTTTGGGTGGGCTGATAATTCATAATGAGCGCTTCCAGAACTGGATTGCGATTTGATTCTTTGGCGCCAACATGATAGTAATGTTCTTTTGTTACGATGTGATATTGTTTCTGAAATTGGGGGATAGTTGGGTTTGAGCGGTACTGGTTACTGTGCCAGGTTGATAGGATAAAACGGCCGCTGCACAGACTTAACAACGCCAGTAAATCCCGCTCATCTTCCTCGCTCCAGCCATTGTAATAGTCTGCATGTCGGCCGGCGTAGGGGGGATCGCAGTAGACAAAATCATTTGCATCTACCTGGTGCAGGGTTTGCCTAAAATCCTGACAGATAAAGGTGTAGTTGTGCAGTTGGCACAAATTATGAACATATTGAACCTGATTCACAATCTTAGTAATGTATGCTTTTGAAAAGCGGTTGGGTTTGTGGTTAAAAGGCACATTGAATTTCCCTTTCTGGTTGAACCGGATCATCCCATTAAATCCAGCGCGGTTAAGAAATAAAAAATCAAGGGGTTCTTGTTTTTTGTTGAACCGTTCCCGCACCTGGTAATAGTAGTCAGAGCCTTGCTTTCTAAGAAATTGGTCTTCATGCTCTAAATATTTTCTAACGGATGCAGGTGTGATGATGTTTTCATTTATGGCCTGATAAAAATTGATTATGTGGGGGTTGCTATCAGCAAAAATGGCCTGGTTGGGTCTAATGTTGAAACCAACAACGCCGGAACCTATGAATGGTTCAACCCAAACACCTTTACCATCCCAGGTCAGGTTTTGGCGTATGAAGGAAACCAATTTTGTTTTAATCCCTTGACATTTGATAGGAGGAACAAATACTTTTGCCATTACTTCCCTCTTTTTGCTTTTCTACGTCGCGCTTTTGGAACAATTAGATTGACATCGCCACCACGATATTTAACAAAGTCAATCAGATTAGTGATTTTTCGGGTTTTCCCACTTTCTGATTTGAGAAAGATTTTCCCATAATTCATCCAGTAATCATCGAACCATGATTCTCCCAGGCGACTAAACATACCTCGGCTGTTAACAATATCATTGATTTTTGAAATGCTGCCGATGTTAGCTGTATTACCACTGCCCCTTTTATCGCTGGCAATTTGCCATTTTTCGGCCACAAAAAATTGAAAATCGTTGACAACGGAAGCAATTGAGTGTAATTGAGAAATAGGATAAGTTTTTGTTTCGTCTATTTGTTTTTCAGATCGAGTGTAAATGATGCCTAGACAAAAATGGCTCAAATAATCCTTATAAGGAAACTGAATGTTCTTTGTACTTTCGCGGTTTACAAAATATTCGCCATGGGAACCCAGTGTAAAACCAGTACAAAACCCAGGATAGTCTAGTGATTTGTAAGTTGTTTTGAAGTCAACAGCGAATTTTATGGCTTCGTTTTGCATGTTCACAAAGGAAATGTCAGGGTAATAATTTTGGTATTGGGGTAGAACAATCGCATAACCATGTTGTTCTGCAAATCGAAGGAGGTGAGGGAAAAGGTGGATTTCTAGGATTTTTGACACAATTTTTGTGTCCGAGGATATGGTGTAAATATTTTTATAAATATCGATAAATCCTTTAATAGTCCATTGTCCATCTTGAGTAGAAATGGCAGTGTTAAGAGATTGGGCGAATGAAGTTAACTCGTTAAATAATTCTTGTTTAATTGTGTCCATATCTGTAAGTTTACAGGCTTACAAGTAATTTTGAAAACTTGAGGATGTTACAAAAGTTAATATCAGCAGACAAATAAAAAAGCCTCTCAGGAAAACACAGTTCCGAGAGGCTAATAGGGAGAACCTGATTTCTCTAATACCAATTATTAGTCTAAGTGGCAACCTATGCCATTTCGAGTGGAGTGAGAAATCTTTACGGTGTCGAGAATAAGATTCCTCACTCCGCTGAGGATTCGGAATGGCATGAGACATGACGTCGCTTGCTAACGTATTGTCACCTTGTCAAGAAAACTTACGGATAGGTTACTGTGAGCGCATACGGCGTGGTTGAGTTGTAATTTGACTCGGTGAAGATGGCCACGTAATAGGGGCCTATTTTGCCGCCTGGTACTGTGTAAGCAAAGCCATACGGAGCCGTAAAATCAAACTGAACCAGCGAACCTGTCTGTAAGTTTTGATAATAGAGTTGTAACTGTACATTACTGCCAGTGTGATTGTTGAGTGAGATTGTGATATCTCCAGTTGTTGGTACATCCAAATAGAAGATATCGAAAGCGTCATTAGGGTAGCCGTTATATGTCTGTCCTGAACAGAGCGGTAAATTGTTGACGGCTTCTATCGAGGTATTATTAGGCTCAATCTCAAACGGCCCTGGCATACAGGTCACTTCTAAGAGCAAAACGGCCGGTAAATAGATATAACTAGTGCCCGGATTGACGGTAATGGTAACAGAGGCCACATTGGAATTACTGTTGCCATCGCTGGCCCGATACGTGAAACTGTCGCTGCCGTTAAAACCAGGATCGGGCACATAGGTAAATGATCCATTGGCGTTTAGGGTCAGGTTGCCGTCGCTTGTCGTTGTGTTTAACACGGCCGTTAAAGTGCCGCTATCTGCATCCGTATCATTATCCAACACACCTGGAGCCGGTACAGTTAATGTTACATCTTCATCGGTTGCATAACTATCATCATTCGCTATGGGTGGGAGGTTTACCAAAGGGTCTACTGTAATGGTAACGGTAGCCACATTGGAATTGCTGTTACCATCGCTGGCCCGATACGTGAAACTGTCGCTGCCACTAAAACCAGGATCGGGCACGTATATAAATGATCCATTGGCGTTTAGGGTCAGGTTGCCGTCGCTTGTGGTTGTGTTTAACACGGCCGTTAAAGCGCCGCTATCCGCATCCGTATCATTGCCCAATACACCCGGCGCAGGCACAGTCAAGGTCACATCTTCATCCGTTGTATAACTATTATTATTTGCTACAGGTGAGAGGTTTACAAACCAATACCCTTCTGAAAGCTCACTGCTGCCACTGCTGCTTACGCCCACAACAGGTTGTCCAATCGTATTGTCCAGAGAATAAATCCCCTGGTTAAAGTGTCCGCCACCGGCTGCGGTGACATCCCAATCTATCGTGTGGGCGAGAGGATTGGAGGAAACCACCTGAGCTACGATCAATGTCAGGAAGCTGAACAGCAGCAGCGGAATCAATCGCCGCTTGTTCATTTGTTACCCTCCTCATAAGATTGGCCTGTTCCTTGATTTGTACTTGGCGCCTCTGTTTCGGGAGTGTCACTATTTGAAGTGAGATCATTATTCTCCGGGGCTTGATCTGGTTTAGGAACAGCTTCGAGTCGAACATCTTCATATCCTACACGTTTGGCTACAATACGATAGTCAAAACTGAGATTAGAACTGCCGTTTTCATCCCGTACTTCAAATGATGTTGCTGTTTTATTGGTCACATACAAAGCACCCCAGCCATCAACTGGTGTCAGGAAAACCTGATAATCTTCCTCTAAATTAACGGACTCAGCAAAGAGTGGTTCAATATCAACGATGGCGACACCATGCATAAGTTGAGCTTTACCAAAATCTTCAAAAACGACGATAGGACTTTCTATCGCGTACAAAGCACGAGTTTCGTTGTCCGAAAATTGCATAACAGAACTCTTGGTGCCGTTGCAAGTGAGATTTCCGCTATTAGAAATGGAACATGCAGTTCCACCTGCATTGTTACGAACATAAAACCAACCATTGCCAACGGATCCAGCGTCTTGCTCTAGATAGATATACACATCATCGTTACTTCTGAGAGTGATGTCTCTTAAAGGAGCTGAACGATCCCCAAAAATATCTACCCCGCTTGTGGAAAAGGTAGGATCAATCTCGAACATGCCATTCCCACTGCTGTCAAACATCTGGAAATTACCGTTGTCTACAACCAGGGCGCCGTTTTCAAAGTAGCCAGCGTAAGTCGGGCCTTGACCATAAACGCCATAACCCGACGTGCTCGACGTAAAACCCATAACCCCAGAGCCAGTTGTGCTGTTTCCGTAAATTGCCGTGCCATCGGCAGAAACGTTAACGCCTGGCCCATTTGGTGCATTTACAGAAATAGCATTTGCCGGGCCACCTTGCTCTACCCGAATGCCATAGCCGCCAGAACTTGGCTGAGTTTCAACGTAGAGACCACGGCCGTTATTGTTAATAAACTTGCCAGCAGCGCCACCGTATGGATCGGCAGAAAAAGGAATGCTGCCACTGATAATAGCCCCTGGCCTTAAACTGAGAGCATACGGGGAGGCTAAAATTTCCTGGCAGCTAATAACCGTGCCTTGCACCTGTGTTTCTAACCACAATTGCTGGCCATTAAAATCATTGTAGTCTACAAGTATATTGACATTAAACAAACCATCATTTACGGCCACATTATTCATACTGATATTGCTGCCCACCTGTGTTGTACAGGAGGTGTCGCTGTACAATCTGAATACAAAGTTACGATTTCCATTGACGAGATTACCATTTTCCTTTAGCTGCCCCTGGTATGAAAAGGTGCTGGTGACGACTGCTTGCACACTACTTATTTCGTTTTCAGATGCGGTCACTTCAGCGCCCTCATTTAATGGCTGTGCGCCAGCCTGACCCATCACGCCGGTAACAAAAAGACCCAGTAATATGACGCCGCCTATAACTAAAAGCAGGCTTTGTAACGAACTGTTTTTCATTTTATATCCTCCTAAAAGGTATTATGGGTAGAAACATTAAATACAGCACAATTAAAGAAGGGATGGAACTTTCTATTGGTTTAATGGGAGCAATGGATACACAATAACAGGCCTTGAAGCATATTTGATGAGGGGGAACCTGGTAAGTGTTGTGGCTACAATGAGTAATACAACAAAAGATAAAACCAACCCATATCTATTATCATAATGAGCGGCCTTGCTCCCGTCAATAGCCAACTATGACGCTATAACTTGCCACTTGCAACTTGTAACTTGTAACTTGTCCCCAAATGTGCATAATATTTCTATAGCTGTGCCTTATGTCTTTGTAGTTTGGTTAGGAGATAAATAATGAAGCATCCGCAACAAATCGGCCGTTACAAAATTCAGTCAAAAATCGCTGGTGGCGGTGTGGCCATTGTTTACCTGGCCCATGATACTCGCATCAACAACCGGCAGGTGGCGATTAAACTGCTCAGACATTACGCAGCCGATGATGAATCTATACGACGCCGTTTTCAGGCCGAGGCAGCTACAGTAGCCGCGTTAGAACATCCGGCGATTGTGCCCCTGTATGATTTTGGCGAAGAAGATGGGGAGATGTACCTGGTCATGCGCTATATGGCCGGAGGGTCGTTGGTACAGCAAATGCACAACGGCCGTTTCACCATCCCCGAAGTCAACGCCCTTATTCAACGAGTGGGGGGCGCGCTCTCGGCCGCTCATGGGCGGGGCATCATTCACCGTGATATGAAACCGGGCAACATCTTGTTTGATGATTGGGGTCAGGCGTATCTGTCTGATTTTGGCATTGCCCGTTTGCACGAAAGTACTATGACTGCAACCGATGTTGTTATGGGTACGCCGGCCTATATGAGTCCTGAACAGGTACGGGGCACAAAAGAAGTAGATTACCGCAGCGACATCTACGCCCTGGGCATTATTTTGTTTGAAATGCTCTCTGGACAACTGCCATTTGGCGGGGAGACGCCGTTGCAGCAGGCTACCGCCCGCATTTTGGAACCGGTGCCCAATGTGCGCCAAATCAATACCGATCTACCTTCCGGTTGGAATCGGATCATCCAACGGGCGATGGCTCAGGAAAAAGATGATCGTTACCAATCCACGGCCGCCTTCATGACGGCCGTAGATGCCGCCGTTCAGGGTAAAGACCCAGATGAGATTGTGCTGCCGCCGCCTATGCCCATTGTCAAACCTATCAGCACCCCCCCGCAGCCAGTTGACTTTTCAGAACCAGGAGCGGGCGTTACGGCCGTCACCTATGTCTATAATGAAGATGCGGCCGTAGAAAACACAACCGCAGCAACGGCCGTTGTCACCCCTCCTGAACCTGCCCCATCCAAAATTACCAAAGGCGCCGGGGGAATAGTCAAAGCGAAACGGGACGGTATACCAGCCTGGATGAAGTGGGGGGGCGCTGCTGCTGCCATCTTGCTTCTGCTCATTGTAGCGTTGGTGTTGCTATGGCCGTTTGGCGGCAGACCAGTAGAAGAAGAAACGTCCATCGCTGTTGCTCCCACTGAAGAGGCTGCGCCAATTATCATTGCCCCCACCGATACAGCTACCTCCACTCTGACTCCCGAACCCATCGCCGCTGTCACCTCGGAACCCACCGTCACAGCGACATTCACACCCACACCTACGCCCACAGAAGAACCAACGGAAACGCCAACAGCAACGGCCGTACCGCTGGCCCAACTAGAAATAACCAGCAATCGTGCCAATGTCCGCTCTGGCCCCGGCACAGCCTACACTGTTGTGGACACAGTCAGCCAGGGAGATGTGGTCACGATTTTGGCTCAAGATGAAAGCGGCCGTTGGTTCAATGTGACTCTGGAAAATGGGGATGAAGGCTGGATTTCTAGCGCTGTTGGCCGGACATTGGATGATTCGGCTATGGAAAATGTGCCTATTGCTGAAATCATTCCTACTTTAGCGGCCGCCCAACCTACCATCGCCCCCGCCCAACCCACCATTGCTCCATCTCAACCTACCGTCGCTTCCCCTAATCCAACCGCAGCCGACCCCGGCCAACCAACATCCCAACCACAACCCCCCACCTCCGCGCCCCCCACCTCCGCGCCACCCCCGACATCAGCGCCCCCAACTGCGGCCGTTCCCCCAACGGCCGCTTCCCCTGGCGGGTAGCATTTGGAGACGACAACGAATGAAGGAAAAAATGAAATTCCTCTTGCTTGAAAAAATTCGTGAGAATCCGCCCAATTTGTGTCATCCGTGAATCCATGTACTGATTCCACATTGCCCACTGAAAACTGAACACTGCCACCCACTAGGTAGGGATACGTCACCGTCAAATCATATTGGGAATTGCTGTTAAGCCCTGATTCAGTGTAAATAACGACGTAATATTGTCCGGCCGCGCCCGAATAATTGATTTCATAATCTGGCGGCGAAAGGGTTAAATCTGAATCCACCAAATTATTGGTGGATTCATAAGAGGAGTCCACTGAAAAAAGGTAGAGGAAACGAGGTATAATAGGGGAGGAAGAAATAGCAACTCAATAGGCGAAACAGGGTGAAACAGAAAGCATGTTTAAGAAAAACCAAAGCCATTTGCAGAGACCATTATTTAGCACAGTG
>JAAEOP010000950.1 GCA_024223125.1 Chloroflexota bacterium | reverse complement strand
GCGCAGCTGGCTCTGGAAGAGTGTTTGCAATATGTGCAGGAGCGAGAGGCATTTGGTAAACCTCTGGCTGGATTCCAGGTGCTGCGCCACAAACTGGTAGATATGGCCACCCAGGTTGAGGTCAGCCGTGAATTTACGTACCGGGTGGCCGCCCGTATGGACGGCGGGGAAGATCAGGTCATGGAAATTTCGATGGCTAAAAAC
This sequence comes from Chloroflexota bacterium, assembly GCA_024223125.1. Next base: position 8,241 of record JAAEOP010000950.1, on the reverse strand, counting down.
TTCGCCTGCCAGGTCAGTGATTTTGTGACTTATGAAGCGGTACAGATTTTTGGCGGCTACGGCTATATGCGTGAATATGTGGTGGAACGTCTTTACCGTGACAATCGCATCCTTTCCATTGGCGGCGGCACGACGGAAATTATGAAAGAGATCATCTCCAAGCGGTTATTTTCAAAATAGACAGGTCGTTCTGATCGATTCCTGATCGTTTACTTCTTACACTAAAAGAAATCAACTTATCTGTAGGAGGTAAACATGAATCGTCAAGTTTGGTTATTTTCTGTTTCACTGCTGGGAGCGCTGCTTCTAGCCTCGTTTAATTGGGCCGTTGCCCAAAACCGACCCCAACCCCAAAGTGAGAAACAAGTAATCTGGCAGGCAGCTATTGCCAACGGCCGTGTCGGCCCATCACAAGCCTGTCCTATTCCCGGTTTCACTACCTGTATTGCTGTCAAAATCACCCTGGACAGCAATGGCAGCATTAACGAAACCTGTACGTACAGCGGCAATGGTGGCAGCGCACAGGGGGCTGCCAATTGCAATCTGCGCCGCGCTATCCGCGAAGCCAGTCTACGCCCCACTGCTGACCGGCCTATTCTCATCGGCTTTGCCATCCCCACCTCTGACCCCAATTATGACGGTACTCTGGATACCTGGACCATCCTTATTGATGATGACCTGCCTGCTCTAAGCCGGGAAAATACGCTGGATACAAATGGGGATGTCCGATTAGATGGTTTTTACAATACTGGCGGCCGTGCCGACGCCCCCAGCATCATCGTCAACAATCGGGGTACAGGCGGGGCAGGCATCCACAGTCTGGAAGTGGAAAGCACCGGCAACACTGTTGCCAACCTCTCCTGGAAAGGAGGTGGCTCCATCGTATTGAAGGATGACGATAATACAGTCGCCAATGTGTGGGTGAATCTGGACGATGACGGCCAATCCATCTTCTTACGCGACCCCGGTTCCGATCCGGCCGATCTGGCTGGCGGCGGCGGTATCAGCATTTTGAGCAGTTCTAATTCTAATGTTATCAGCGGCACGGTGGTGGCTGGAACCAAGTTTGGCCGGGCGATCAATGTGGATGGAGATAATAACCTGATTATAAACAATTACATAGGTACGCGGGCGGATGGTACCGTGCCCATCGTGCCCAGTCCTATCCAATGCTTGCGTTCCATCAATTACGATCCGGCCAATTGGTACGGCGGCTGGGGAATGCAGATTGGGGGTAGTAATAACCAGGTCATTGACAACATCATTGCCGGACTGCACAGTACGCAAACGGCCAATGAAACCCCGCCAATGGCTATCGAGTTTTTCGGCCCCAATCATCTGATTCAAGGGAACTCAATTGGTGTGGATGCGGCCGCTAATGCGGTAGGTGTGTGCGGCATTGGCATTTTTGGCAGCGATGGCCCGGCTCAGATTTTAGACAATCTCATTGTAAACAGCCGCAAAGGATTTGAGGAAGATGAATCGAACACGGCCGTTTACCTGACTGTAGATCAATATGATGCCGGGGGCATTACGTTAAAGGGGAACATTATCCGCAATGATGTCCCTAACATTAACCAGGGTGAAGATTTCCGAGTCATCAACTTTACCGGGGCGACAGACGATTCCTTAGAGTTGTTTGATCCGGCACAGTTGACCAGCATTAACGGCACGGCCGTAACCGGCACAAGCGCTCCTGGTTCTCCATGCCCCAATTGTTACGTTGATTTATATCTGGATGATCTGGACGACGTTGAAGAGGCGCTGACGTATCTGGGCCAGGCTACGGCCGACGCACAGGGAGACTTTGCCTTTACGCTGCCCCAACCGCTGCAAGCGGATGAAGCGTTACGCACTGCCAGTACCACGCAGTTCTTCGGTACGATTGGCAACTTCTTGGCGGGTACAACAACACGCCTGTCCGGGCTGCAAATTCCGCCTTCTGATATGACAATTAGCGGCCCTGCCAGCGGTAGCGTAAACACAAACTATGCCTTTGACATCGCCGTGACCCCCACACAGGCGACGGAACCGTTTACATACACCATCACCCTAACGGATTTGCCGCCGATTACGCAGAGTGGTTTGAGTACGGCCGTGACCCTGCAAAACATTAACTGGGCCACAAGCGGCGTCAAGACGATTAACGTCACCGCTACCAATGCTCTGGGTTCCGTCAGCAAAAGCCACACCATCACCATCGCTCAGGATGGATACACCATTTATTTACCTAGCATTCTGTTGCCTTAGGCGCTCACAGCGCCAAGATCGATAATATTTTATCGATACGCAGGAAATAACGAATTGTGAATAGTGACATATGTCACTATTCATTATTCTTTTTCTAGCGAAGTCTGGAAAAAGGGAACGACGGTTGATGACAGATTAAGTGAACAATTCGTTTGGAAACAGCAGTGACACAGGTACATTCATCTTGCTGCTGGCCGACCAGCCAGACGAGATGATCCTCGGTGGCGACGATGGGCCACAACGGCCGTAATCCCCGTGCCATTTTACGGTTAACCATCACCTTTTTTAATTTGGTTGAACGGCCGTGCATTCCCAACGGCTGAAACCGCTCCCCAGGCAAACGAGGACGTACCAGCAGATAGTCACACTCTTTTACATCCACGAACGCCTGCCAGGGATTGTCATTTTGGATGACGACGGCCGTGTCTTTCTCAACAATCTTCGCTGTCAATTCCCAACCATTTGCTAAAGTCAGACGGCCGGGAATCGGCAGCCGTAATACCGTCTCATCTAACATTTGGGGCACAGTTGGAGATGGCAGATTTACTTCCGATTCGGCGATAACAATCTCTTGGTAACCAACTTGTAAAACAAGGCCGCCGGGTAAATCCATTTGCTCTCCAGCGCTGTTGCGTTCAATTAACCTCCGCGCCAGTTCAATGGGCCGGAAGCCAATATCTGTCAGCGACGGCCGTACTGCCAACAACGCCTGCCGCAACGCCAACCGCCGGTAACTGAGCGGCAATTTGCCCCAATCTGCTCGTGCCAACTTTAGCCAGCCATCACCTTCTGCCGCCAAAATAGATGTCCAGACCGTGGCAAATCCCGCTTCTAAAACGTCATAGTCGGCGGCCGTTATCGCAGCTAACTGCTGCAAATGGGTTTTGATCTGGGCATCATATTGGGTTAGCATGGGCAGTAGTTCATGGCGAATACGGTTGCGAAAAAAGGTAGTGTCCTTATTGGATTCATCTTTGACCGGAGTGAGATGGTGACCAGTGCAATACGCTTCAATGTCAGCGCGAGTGGTGGAGAGCAACGGCCGTAACAAAGTCACATCCGACATTCCCGGCAGGGGGGCTGCGGGCTGCATTCCTCGCAGTCCAGCCAAACCAGAGCCGCGTAAAAGATGCAGCAAAACGGTTTCTGCCTGATCGTCTGCATGATGGCCGACAGCCACAAAGCGACAGTTCTCCTCCAGAGCCACTTCTGACAAAAAGCGGTAACGAGCTTTGCGTCCTGCCTCTTCGATAGACCAACTTTGTTGGACAGCCAGCGCGGTGACATCAATTTTTTGTAGGACGATGGGAATGTGCCAGGAAGCGGCCGTTTTCGCTACAAAATACATATCTATATCCGCTTCTGGCCGCAGGCCATGATTCAAATGGGCTGCAACCAGCCGATCTGGCCCCAGCAGTTCCCGTAAAACATGCAGCAGGGTCAGCGAATCCGCCCCCCCAGAGAAGCCGACAATAAGGGGAGTAGGGGGGGGGAGATACGGCCGTAAAGCGGCTTCAACCTGCTGTAAAACTTTCGTACTCATACAAAACATCTTTTAAGTATTTGTTCATTCGTCCTATTCGTGATTTATTGGACCAACTTTTTCTCAGACTGAACCATGCTACTCGTTAAAACAAAAAATGCAATACCGAAAATCGTCGAGGAATTGTATACGCGGATAAGGAGAACACAGATGAAAAATAAAGAAAAACTGGTGTTCTTCCCATCCGTGTGTACAAAAGATATCGCCGGATTCAGATGGGTTTTTCACACCTGTAAAAACAAAAAATGGCCCATAGCGGGCCATCTTTATCATAGGGCGGGTGGGATTCGAACCCACACGGACTTGCGTCCAACGGATTTTAAGTCCGTCGCGTATACCATTTCGCCACCGCCCCGCCAATCGCCATAAGCGGCTACAAACGTGTATTGTACACGGGTTTAGAACGGGTAACAAACACATCAGAACCTATCAAAAGTAGCGGAGAAAAAATGAAAACGATACACTGTAATCAAAGCTAATCTCAGGGCACATATAAACCACTTCAACTCAGAACTTCAAGGAGCATTTGATGAATAAGATGACACAAACGTCTACTAACTGGGCAACTGAAGATGAACGCCTCCTGGCCGGGCCGAATCTAGACCCTATGCCCTTCCATCAAACAGATACATGGCGGGTGCTGCGGGTAATGGGTGAAATGGTAGAGGGGATAGACGCGCTGGCTGAATTGGGCACGGCCGTCACCATCTTTGGCTCTGCGCGGGTAAAACCAGGGGATGTGCAGTATGAAACGGCCGTCACCGTCGCCCGCAAATTAGGAGAAACCGGTTTCAACATCATCACCGGCGGCGGCCCTGGTATTATGGAAGCCGGCAACAAAGGGGCGCGTGAAGCCGGCGTCACCTCCGTTGGCTTAAACATCCAACTGCCCTTTGAACAACATATCAATCCCTATGTAGACATCGTCAAAGAGTTCCACTACTTCTTCACCCGCAAAGTGATGCTCGTCAAATATGCCCAGGCGCTTGTCATTTTCCCTGGCGGTTTTGGCACGATGGATGAAACCTTTGAAGCCCTGACCCTCATCCAAACCGGTAAAATCAAAAACTTCCCAGTCATCTTGTTTGATTCCTCTTACTGGGGCGAATTGGTCGGGTGGTTGCGGGGTACGATGCTGGCTCAAGGCAAAATCTCGGCCGCCGACCTGAACCTGTTCACCATCACCGATTCAGCGGATGAAGCCTGTGAGATTATTGTACGCTGTACGGCCATGCCCGCCAACCGGCAAGCCCAAGAAGAACAAGCTGTTGCGGCCGTTAGCCAGGTCTACCGCCCCGAATAGAAATCTTTACCATTGCTTCACACCCACACCTCTGCTACATTGTGCAATAATAAAAGACGAACATTAATTGATCTCCTAACCTCCAATCTCACGAGAAAACTATGATTCCCGAAAAAATTGACCGGTATGAAATCAAAAATGAATTAGGACGCGGCGGTATGGCCACCGTCTTTGAAGCATATGATCCCCGTTTTGAACGACAGGTAGCCGTCAAAGTACTGCCGCGTGAATTTATGCACGACCCCGAATTTCGAGCCAGATTTACCCGCGAAGCCCGCACCATTGCCGCCCTGGAACATCCGGCCATCGTGCCTGTGTACGATTTTGGAGAAGAGGACAACCAACCCTTCCTGGTCATGCGCTTGATGAATGGCGGTTCGCTGACCGACAGGCTGCAAAACGGACCTATTGAGATTGAGGAAGCGGCCGAAATCTTAAAGCGCATTGGTTCCGCCCTGGACCGCGCCCACAGCCAGGGCATTGTCCACCGCGACTTGAAACCCAGCAACATCCTTTTTGACCATTACGGAGAAGCGTTCTTGGCCGATTTTGGCATCGTCCGTGTGGCCTCCGCTAGTTCCCAGCTAACAGCCAGCGGCAGTCTGGTAGGCACACCCAGTTACATGAGTCCCGAACAAGTATATGGCAATAAAAAGGTAGACGGCCGGGCCGACATTTACGCCCTCGGTGTCATCCTCTACCAAATGTTGACCGGGGATGTTCCTTACGACGCCGATACCCCCGCCCGCATGATGATGGCCCATGTGATGGACCCCATACCTCATCTAATGGATAAGCGGCCCGACCTACCCTCCGACTGCGACCAGGTCATTACCAAAGCGATGGCTAAAGAACGGGATGATCGTTATCCCACAGCTTCCGACCTGACAAATGATTTAACGGCCGCTACTCAAAAAATGAGCCGACCTGATTTACCCTCTCCACCCACGGCCGCCGAACCAACAGTTGAGAGCGCCGCTCCATCCCCGCCCACATCTGCAACCGCAGAAACGGCCGCACCCGCCACAACGCCGCCACCTTTACCCATTCCCGATGATGAACCCACGACACCGCCTCCCCCATCCATCCCCGAAGACGAACCTGATTCTGCCTTTGATGAACCTACCTATGCCCACGAACTCATTACTCCCGGCAGTTCCGGTAGTTCCGATGGAACCAAAATACCGGTTTGGTTATGGGTCGTATTAGCCATTGGCGCTTTCCTTTGTCTGGTCAGCGCCATCGGTATCAGCCTTATTCTTATTAATTCTTTCAGTAATGACGGGGATGAAGGGACAGCTACGGCCGTAAGCAACATCATCACCACACCAGAAGCCACTACCGACAACGACCAATCTGTCTTTGAAGACTTGGACGACACCCCCAGCCCCGAAGTCGAAGACACCCCCACAACTGAAATCATTGAACCAACGCCAGAAGCTGCGGATACGGCCATCTCTCTGGAAGCGGCCGCAGCTCTAGCCACCCGCCAAGCGGCCGAAGCTACCCGCGATGCGGCCGCAACCGGTACAGATGAAACCGATGACGCTGCGGCCGACGCCCTGGCTACTCGTGAATCGGCCGAAGCCACCAGAGACGCCATCGCCGAAGATCGTCCCGAATATTTCTTGGGCGGCTTTGACCAACTGACCCCACTCGTTGGCCCATTAGACGGCGAACTGCCCCACGAACCAGAAGATGACCGGGTAGAAATGTTCTACCCCGACCTTTCCCCGCAAGATTTCATTCTCAACGTCAACTTCCTCAATCCCTTCCCCGCCCAAACAGGCGATTGGGATTTTGGCGTCGCTTTCCGCCAGGTCAGCCCCGATGAAGAACTACGGCTCGTCGTTCGCTCTGATGGCCTGTGGAATTTGAACAACCGCCAACCAGAAGGCGACAATTTTATTCACGAAGGAGATGTCAGTGATATTCTCGATCTGGATGAAGATGGAGCCAACCAACTCACCCTCATCATCTCCGGTGAAACGGGCTACTTTTTCCTCAATGAACAATTTATAGATACGCTTGATTTGTCATTCCAGACGGCCGTTGGGGACATCGCTTTGGGCACAGGCTTTTACACTGTAGATGAACAGGAAGGAGCGATGACAGAGTATGAAGATTTCGCTATCTGGCCGGTCACGCCTATTTTCGGTCCCGACAGCGGTGAAATGGCTCATGAGCTAGATGATCTGATCAAGCTGGCAGAAACCGACATCAACGAGCGTAATCTGCTTATCCACACCACCTTCTTAAATCCCTTTGCTGCCAACGAAAACGATTGGGATTATGGCTTCTCCTTCCGCGACGATGATGACGGCACCAAATATTGGCTCATCGTCGCTTCCGAAGGTTATTGGGAACTGGTCAGCCGCTTTGGCGATGCTGACTCCGACGAGACCGTCCAGGATGGCGACCTGGAAAACCTGCATCTGGGTGAAGGGGACAACAATCAACTAACCCTGATTGTATGGGGGGAGGTCGGCTTCTTCTTCGTCAACGGCGAATTCATTGAAGAGCTAGACCTGTCCGACATCACCCACACCGGTGACGCCGAGGTGATGACGGCCTACTACTTCGACCACGAACTGGAAGGCGCCGCCACCGGCTACGAAGAATTAACCGTCTGGCCTTTGCCTTGACTGATCCGGTTTGAGCTATTGAGCAATACGCTAGTATTGCCGTTCACAAAAGCAATTCATGGACGACCTGGGTAACGGCCGTTTCCTACCAGCATTTCCAGCAAAGACACCAACTCCCCCCTCTTGAGTCGTTTGGTCGCCAACGCGACATATAGTATACTCATATCTACTATTTTCAGTTGAACAATACAATTATGTGCTAGGGCGATTGCATACTCGCTCTTTTTACGAAAAAAACAGAAACCAAAGGTAAACATTCTCAGAATTCATTTTGGGGCAACAGGATTAAGCAGAAGCAACTTGCGTCATATTGATAAAATGCCTTTTCTTGCTACCAAATTCTCAACATACTTTCAAATTATGGCTTAAGAAGTACCTCAATACACAACTCGAAAACTCCTTGAACAGGGTAAGATGAAACTTCTGCGTCATTTATTGTTTTTATGTGAACGAGACCGGCGTATCCTAACCTAATTGAAGGACACGCTCCAAATAGCGCG
>JAAEOP010000949.1 GCA_024223125.1 Chloroflexota bacterium | reverse complement strand
TACTGTGTACGCGCTTCGCAGGGAAACAAAAGTATTGCCCCATGTGTTGAGCATCTATACTAGCATCGTTCTCTTTATCGTGATGGTTGGCTTTGCAAAACTGGCATACGATGTGTTCATTGCAGACATTCAACTATCAGATCCCAACAATATGTTTTTGATGACGCTCAGAGTTTTTGTCGCCGGAATCGCTTTTCTACCTGCTTTGGGGCTGTCTCATTTTGGGATCCACAAGCTGAATGACGGGTTGCTGCCGTATACAACCAGAGTGTTTGGCTGGTTTTGCATGGCGCTAACCGGCTTTTTACATCTCAAAATCGTTTACAACATCACCATTAGCCTCGTCCCCGCTACCCGGAGCATTGTGTACGTTTTGACCATTGCGGCGGGCTTAATGGCGATTATTGGCTTGCATTCTGTGCAGAAAGAGCAAAACTGGCGTGTTTTTGCCTACCCGTTTATGTTCCTTTTAGCATTTCAATTATTAGCGATTTTCGCACACTATTTTGTGTATATGCTTGACGTAGGCCGCCTGTGGTTGGATGTCCTCTTTTTAGTCGGGACAGTACTCATTGCCCTTGGCTTTTTTACGGCCTCGCGAAAAAGCAAATAAATCGTCAGCCCCTAACCCGCATAAAGCGGAACTGAAAGGGCCCCTGCCAGCAAATTCTTGTACAAAAAGCAAAGAAGCAACTGGTTAGGCCC
>JAAEOP010000948.1 GCA_024223125.1 Chloroflexota bacterium | reverse complement strand
ATCAAAGGGGGGGCAAAGGTTGTCAGTGAGGCGCGATTGAACATTGCTCGGCGTGCCCTGGCAGAACTCAACCGGGGAGATGTGGTCAACCTAGGTGTGGGCATTCCTACGCTGGTGGCAGATTTTATTACACCAGAACAGGCCATTATTTTGCATACGGAAAATGGCATGTTGGGGGTTGGCCCGGCGCCTGAAGAGGGAGGGGCGCTTGAGTTTCCGGTGAATGCGGGCAAGATTCCGGTCACAGCCTTGCTCGGCAGCAGTTATTTTGACAGCGCCGATTCCTTTGCCATGATTCGCGGCGGGCATGTAGATGTGGCCATTATGGGTGGCTTGCAGGTGGATGAGGCGGCTAATCTGGCCAATTGGGCTGTGCCCGGCAAGCCGCTGTTGGGCGTCGGCGGGGCGATGGATTTAGCGACCGGGGCTAAGAAGCTGATTATTACGATGACGCATACCAGCAGAGACGGCCGATCTAAAATTGTACCCGCCTGTACTTTGCCCTTAACGGCCGTCGCGGCCGTACACATGGTCATCACTGATTTAGCCGTATTCACGTACCCCAATGGACAGTTGACACTGTTGGAATTGATGCCCGGAGCTACGCTAGAAGAAGTACAAGCTAAAACGGGCGCTCATTTTGTTATGGAGTATTCGGGATAATTAGGTACTTTGTTGCTCTCCCTCCGGCCAACCCAGGCCAATCCGTTTCCGTTTTTTGTCTACAGAGAGAATGGTAACTTTAAGCACAACGCCGACGTTGAGCGTCTGGCGGCGAGGAATTTGGCTGCGATGCAGCAAGCCATCTTGTTTGACGCCGATGTCAATAAAAGCCCCAAAATCCACTATATTGCGGACTGTACCCTTTAAAATCATACCGGTTGTCAGGTCATTCATGGAAAGGACATCACTGCGGAGGATGGGAGTGGGCATATCTTCACGGGGATCACGGCCGGGGCGGATAAGTTGCTCAAAGATGTCTTGTAGGGTGGGCAGGCCAACGTCTAGCGCCTGAGCTAATTTTTCATCCGGTCGGAGTTGGGCCAATGCTTTTTCCCGTTGGGCAGGGGGACTGTGGGGGGTAAGGGTGACTAATTGGAGAACGGCCGTTGCCACTTCATAACTTTCTGGATGAATAGCGCTGGCATCCAGGGGGTTGTCTCCATCCCGAATTCGCAAAAACCCGGCCGATTGTTCAAATGCCTTACTCCCCAAACCATGCACCTGGATGAGAGATTGTCGGTTAGTGAAACGGCCGTGTTCATTCCGGTATGCGACAATATTCTTAGCCAGCTTTGGCCCGATGCCGGACACATGGGTCAGCAGCGCCGGGGAAGCAGTGTTCAATTCCACCCCCACCTGATTGACCACAGATTCCACCACGCCGGTTAACGATTCTGAAAGCTGTTTTTGGTTCACATCATGCTGGTAAAGACCAATGCCGATAGATTTAGGATCAATTTTCACCAATTCGGCTAAAGGGTCTTGCACGCGACGGCCGATAGAAACAGCCCCACGCAGGGTCACATCCAGATCAGGCATCTCTTGTTTGGCTAAGGGGCTGGCGCTGTACACACTGGCGCCGGCTTCATTCACCACCAGATAATGCACGTCGTTCAGTTCACGGGTGAGGTCGGCCGCCAACTGTTCCGTCTCGCGTGAGGCTGTGCCGTTGCCAATGGCAATGAGTGAAACTTGATGACGCTGTACCAGCATAGCCAATGTTTTTAAGGCTTCATCCCGCCGATTCTGTGGTTTATGGGGGTAGATCGCCGTTGTTTCTATCACCTTGCCGGTGGCGTCCAATAGGGCGATTTTGCAGCCGGTGCGGTAGGCGGGGTCAATGGCCAGGATGGTGTGCCCGGTCAGGGGTGGCTGGTTGAGCAGGCCACGCAAATTGTCGGCAAAAACGTGGATGGCGTGAGACTCGGCCGCTTCGGTTAATGTACGCCGTACATCCCGTTCAATGGCCGGGATGAGCAGCCGGTGAGCGGCGTCATCCATGGCGGTTTGTAACTGCCCGGCCAACGGCGAACGGCGGTCGGGACGGTAGCCACGGCGCACGGCCAAAATCCAATCCCGCTCGGGAATATTGATGGAGACGCGCAAGATTTTCTCGGCTTCACCTCGGTTAATAGCTAAGGTTTGATGGGGTTTGATGCGGTCTACACGGTATTCAAATTTGTAGTAGAGATGGTAGACCTGACGTTCATCTGTGGCTTTTTTGATTTTTTGGCAGTGCAGGGTTCCATATTGCCGTGCTTTTTCACGCAAGGTTTGGCGCACGTCGGCATGATCGCTAATGGCTTCGGCAACGATGTCTCGCGCTCCGGAAAGGGCGTCTTCGGCCGTGGGAACGTCGTTGTTCATGTAAGGGGCAGCTAACTGCACGGCCGTTTCCGTTGCATGTACCTGCGTCAGAATCATCTTAGCCAATGGTTCCAGCCCTCGTTCACGGGCAATGGAGGCGCGAGTACGCCGTTTGGGTTTGTACGGTCGGTAAAGGTCTTCCAAAGCGGGCAGGCTGTTGGCAGCCAAAATTTTAGCTTCTAATTCTGGGGTTAGCTTTTCCTGGTTGCGGACGGTGTTGAGAATGGTTTGTCGCCGGTCGTCGAGGTTGCGAAGTTTGTTTACCTGGTCGCTAATCTGGCGGATTTGTTCTTCATCCAGACTGCCGGTCATCTCTTTGCGGTAGCGGGCAGTGAAGGGAACTGTGTTGCCTGAGTCGAGTAGTTCGATGACGGCCGTGACCTGCACCGATTGAATTTTCAATTGCTTTGCGATTTGTTTTGTGTGATTCATGGTTTTAGGAAAAATTGTAACTGTTTTTTTTAAATTTTAACGCTGCGTCAACGCTAAGCGGGCAAAATAAGGTTACAGTCGTTGTTGGATAGGCCATTTGCCTTCATCCAATATTACGGAAATCCCCGGCCCATACACACTTGGGGATGTGCATCGTACACAATACGAGAGGCTGGGGATTTCTCATTATTTACAAAATGTCCGCCAGCCGGGGCAAAATTTGTTTGTCTACATCGGCGTCATTGGTCAGGGCGGGAACATCATTAAAGAGATACCATTGTTCTGTGTGAGTCACTTCACCGCCGGGCGGCAGGGCAGTCAACGGGCCAAGCGTTTCCACTTCCAGCATAAAATCACAGGTGAAAAACTCTACATTGGCGTTGCGGTCAGGGTAGGTGGCGTGGGGGTGGACGGGGAAGGTTTTGATGAAGAGACGGCTGTCACGCACATAACCTGCCCATCCATCCAGCGCCATTGCCCCAATTTTTTGGGATATTGTATTGCCCGGTTCTTGATGCAGCAATATATATTTTTGTCCCCAAACCCAGCGAGGGTCGCTCATGTCGGTGTATGACCATATGGATAATTGGGAAGTGGGCTGCAAACTTTCGCTGTTGTGGAGTTTGCGTGGTGGTAGAGGGAGTACGGCCGTGCCCCCCGGAACCATGACCGACAATGCCCAGGGAGCCAGTTCCACCGTCCACATATTCTGGTTTCGCAGCCGGTGGGTAACGGTTACATGGGCGGCGTCACCATCCAGCGTTATGTCCAATTCTTTTTGGATGCCGGTTGTGGCTTCGGTAGGCTGAATCAGGCGTACAAATCTCTCATGTTCCTCAATGGCAACCGGGGCAAAGTCTGGATAGTAGGTACGGAGTTGGCTTTCGGGAGCGTGCCATAAACGATGCCCGCCAAATAACCGCCATTCATCCCCTTCCATTTTTCCCAGATCATCGGGAACTGTGGCAAATTCATTTTCACTGCCGGTAAATCCAAAATGAATAATACGCGGCCCTACATCTGTGGTCAGGATAAGGCTAATGATGCTATTTGTTAGCCGGTAACAGTTTGGCCAGTCGTGGTAGGTTATTTTTTCCATATTTCTTATGCCTGCGAAATGTTCAAAATGGGACTCAGTTAACTCTGTATTAACGGTAGCGGTTCATAATAATGAAGTCTTGTAAAAAATGCTGCCTGATTGTAACGGTATTCCAGCAAATTATGGTTGAGCAGCTACAAGGAAAAGGATTAGGATGATAGTTGGACAATTCTCAAAAATGGAAATTGTACGTTGTTTTATAGCTGCATTTGCCAGTCGAGATAAGGATACCTTAGACTGGTTACTTTCCCCAACTATTAATTACCAGTTTTATTGTGATGGAATTGATTTTCAGGGATTTTCTCGTGATGAGGTAAGCGGGCATATTTTGCGTCAGCGGGAATTGTGGATTCAATCTCGTGTGGATATTAAAAGCTGGCAGATAGATGGTCAGGTTGTAACAGTGAAGTTTCATGTGCAGCGGGGGAAGGATATTTACACAGATTTTCTGGAATACGTCGTCCGTTTGGTGATTAATGCTCAATGTATTGAGATGATTTTAGTGCAGTGTGCGACGCAACATTTGGATTCTTTGCCGGTTTGGTTAACTTCTCTCGATCAGATGCCCAATTCACAGCCGGAATGTGGGTGAGGATTTGTTCAATAGGGGTTTGTGGTTTACTGTAAGATTGCTTCGACGGCTCTTTTGATTGTGCCATCGGCTACAAGCAAGCGGGACTGTTCAATCAGTGGGGCCAGGGGAGTGTCATCTTTTAGGAAGGGGAGTTGGCTGCGAATGAGGTTGTAGGCCACGGCTGTGCCCCGTCCTAACTTTTTATCTTCCCCCATCACCTGGCGACGAAAGTCAACCCCTTGTGCAGCGGCAAAACATTCAATCGCCACGATGGTTTCTACATGGTCGAGTATTTGGGCAGTTTGGCGCACGGCCGTCGCCCCCATACTGACATGATCTTCTATATTGGCGCTGCTGGGGATACTGTCGGCGCTGGCAGGGTGAGCTAATACCTTATTTTCAGAAGCAAGGGCGGCGGCCGTATATTGAACCATCATTAAACCGCTTTCCAGACCGCCATCATGGGTTAAGAACATAGGTAAAATGTTGTGGTTGCTATCGGCGTCTACCAGCCGGGCGGTGCGCCTTTCACTCATGTTGCCAATTTCAGTCAGGGCTAGTTTCATATAATCCATTGCCATGGCAATAGGTTCGCCGTGGAAGTTGCCGGCCGAAATGACATCGGCCGCGCCAGTTGTTTCATCTACGAAGATGATGGGATTATCGTTGACGGCGTTGAGTTCAATATCAATGACCCATTGGGCGTAAGCGATAGCATCACGGGCTGCGCCGTGAACCTGGGGGACGCAGCGCAGGGTGTAGGGGTCTTGCACATTGAGAGGGTCATAACCGCGCAGCAGTTCGCTGCCAGATAGAATCTGGCGCAAAAAAGCAGCGCACTCAATCTGGCGCGGGTGGGGGCGGGCGGCGTGAACACGGGCATCGTAGGCGCGGTCAGTGCCGTGCAGGGCTTCTAAGGTCAGGCCGGCGGCGATGTCGGCCGTAAAAGCTAAATTAATGGCCCGACGCACTTGTAGAGCGCCCATCCCAACCATGAGAGTGGTTCCGTTGAGCAGGGCCAGCCCTTCTTTGGCTTCTAGTTGGAGCGGTTTGAGGTCGCATTGTTCCAGGGCGGCACGGCCGTTCATGATTTCCCCATTCACACATGCCTCTCCTTCACCGATGAGAACCAGGGCCAGATGAGCTAGCGGCGCCAGATCGCCACTGGCGCCCAATGAACCTTGAGCGGGGATGCGGGGATGGATGTGGTGGTTGAGCATGTCTATGAGGAGTTGGATGGTGGACGGCCGTACCCCAGAATTGCCAATGGCTAAGGTATTGGCCCGCACAACCAACATTGCCCGGACGATGTTTTCGGGTAGATAAGGGCCGACGCCGACGGCGTGGCTGCGTACCAGGTTAATTTGTAGCTGTCGCACCTGGTCGGCGGAGATGATTTTGTCTTTGAAACGGCCGAAGCCGGTGGTAATGCCATAGACGACATCTCCATTGGCGACGAGTTTTTCCACGGCCGTCCGTGAGCGCTCAATTTTGGGAATGGCCCGGGGGTCTAATTGTACGGGACGGCCGTTGGCGACGGCCGTTACATCATCAACTTGTAAATCTAAGCCGGAAATAGTTAAAGGTGTCATGCGGCAATTATACGTCAAGTTGCCGTGTTGAGTGTATCCGCTTCTTTTGCCATTTGTTGCAGGCGCAGGCAAAAGGTATCTATATATTTGGGGGCAGTGTTACGGGCGATTTGGGTGATGAGGGGGTTGGTGGTGTGGAGGACGGCCGTGAATTGCATTTCCGTTTCCTTGTCAGTAAGGGGAATGAGTTGCAGTTGGCCGGTAACGGTGATTGTTTGGCTGCCAACTTGAATAGCGGCCGTCAGGTTCATTTGCTGCGGGGGAATCAAATTTGTCCATTGTAGGGTGACGGGGAAAGTGAGCGGCGCAGACAGACCACTATCCCAGCGTATCAATAGCTCAAATTCTTGATTGGGAATGCGTATATTCCAATCAGCAATACCAGGGGCACATTGGCTTACCTTTTGGGGATCGGTGAGAATCGCCCAAATTTTAACGGTGGAAGCCGGCAGCGTTGTGGCGCCAGAAATGTTCATTTGAATATGAGAAGGCTGTCAGGCAGGTTGGTGGATTGACTGCCATTCTGGGAACGCTTCAATAGAGGTTTTAATAAAACCGTCAGCCATTTCGCGCATACGGTTTTTGGTAATGCCGTTAGCAATACGGTTGACGACCCGTTTGGGCATCATTTTCATGCCGCGCGGCTGTTTCAATGAGGCTTGTAAACGCAGGACAGCTTCCATACGGGTCTGGTCGCCTAAATCGAACAAGGTAGCCTCAATGGAAAACAACCCCTGACCAATCGTTTCGCGCATGTTTGCTTCAACCTGGATGGGCGTTGCCGTAGGGATTTTTACTGGATAAACGGAAACAGTGCCAGCTTTAGGATCAATTTTACCTTCCAGGTCTGTGAAAATGCGAATGGTATAAGCGCCCAACTCATCAGTTTCATACATAGTGCGAATCTGGTGAGGTGCGTAGATATGCACGAGACTAATGTGAGGCATGAATTGGGCGACCCTTGTCAATTCACTATAGTAGATGAGGGCGCTATGGAAATCAGCAGGAAAAATAAATGTACGTTGAACAGTGCCGGTGATTTTGAGCATAGAGACAGTTCAGGAGGGAAATGGGATTAGGGTTGGTCGGTATCTTCTATCAGGTTGTCTATTTTGGATGAAAGTTCCTCAATTTGAGTGGTTAACTGGGCCACTTCTTCACGCGAGGGGACGCCGCGATTGCTTAAGATTCGCCCGATATGTTGGCCGGGGGCAGTAGCGGAGTCGGCGACCTCATTGCTGAATGAGAGTAGTTTTTCCCGCATGTTGGCGGCATCTTCTTTAGCTAATTCACCACGATTAACGAGCGCTTGCAGTCGTTTTTCAATTTCTTCATCTACCTGGTGCAGCAGCCCCAGCGGAACGCTTAAACTGCGGCGTAGGGTGTTGGCAGTATCGCCGCCGGCTTGGACTAAGCCAGTAAGGACAGCTTTGGGCAGGAATCCGCCACTGCGTTTTTCTTGTTCGAAGATGATTTGGGAGAGGGTTACGGCCGTTAAATCTTCATCCGTCGTATGGTCCATTACCTGAATATCTTTACCCTGGCGAATCAAATCGGAAATACCGTCCAGCGTGATGTATTTTTTTTCTTCAGTGTCGTACAGTTTACGGTTTGGATAGCGCTTGATAACCCGCATGGATTTCTCCTGTTGTTATGTTGTGGCGTACAGCCTGATCATTTGGGCGACCATATTATGATACAGTGCGTCATAGGATTATAAGCGGCTTTTTCTGGGATGCAAAACGGTTCGGTGAAGCGGTGCAGGTTAAGGTTCGTTTTCCGCTTCTATAGGTACGGTCGCAGACAATTCCACAGGTGTGTCCGGCACATCCAGCTGCTCTTGGGCTTGAAGGCTTTCCACCTTATTTAGTAGAGCCGTTATTTGGGTGTTTAAGGAGTCTATATCGGTTTTGGTAGGAATGTTTAAACGATGGAGCATTTTGTTGACCGGGCGTTGCAAACGACGACGTAGGGATCGGCGGGTGGTTTGAATATTAACGGGAAGGTTGCTGCGGTCGTCATCTGCCAGCGCTTCTCCTCGCGTCACGATTTTGTTAACAACTGTTTGCATTTCATTACTGATGACAATAACAATTCCCACACTGGCTAAAGCTATACGCCGGGATGTGTTTGTGGGGGAAACGGCCGTGTCCCCTTCCACTACTACTTCTTCTTCAACTACAATCAATTCTTCATCCATGAATTACAACCTCCAGTTACTTCTTGACTGTCATACTCGCGTAGGCGGGTATCCAGATGCGTGAATTCCTGCCTTTACAGAGCCTGCCCCATGAAGATGAGGGAACGACCTGTATCGTTACGATCATTCAAGTTTTACAAAAAAAGGAGCAAGCTCACAAGCTTGCTCTTTCCATACGGTCTAATTATGAAGTGCCTTTAACTTTGGGCAGCCTGTTCAGCTTTAACCAGATCATTTACCTTTTTGTTCAGGCGAGTCACCTTGTTGTTCAGGCTGGTAATATCTTTTTTGGACGGAATGTTTATGGCGTGCAAAAGAGAATCCATGCGCTTGCTAACTTCTTTCTCAAATCGTTTTTGGGTTTTACGCAGATCTTTCTGACGATTTTCCGTCTGCTTTGTAACCATGTCACGGGTTTTCTGATTCGTTTCTTCTCCGCGTTCAACCAGAAGATTAGCCAGATCGCCAATGTTTGTGCGAGCATTTTTAGCGTAATCGGCCGATGAGGTAACGGTGTAAGAAGCGGCGCCTAAGCCCACGATGTATACCTTGCGGGCATTGTTTGTTACGTCAGTTACGATGGTTTTTTCTTCAGTTTCTGTGAATTCAATTGTTTCGGTCATTATTTGTCTCCAGAGTTTATCTGTTTATGTAGTCAATTTATTAAAACTGTTCATGACGCAGTGCATCATAAAAAATATAACACAGTGCGTCATGAATGTCAACCTCTCTCTGTTAAGTAAATTATGAGAATTGCGTTGGTAGCGCCGGCCCCTGCTATTTATTGATAAACAATGCGAATTTGTTTGTTTGTGTCTAGGATTAAATTAAATTGTACACGGCCGTTATCTACTGAAATGGGAGTGGGTGTTGCCTCTAGTAGTTTTGCTCCTGCGGGGAGGGAGATGTTGACCTGGACTGGCTGGGCTTGAGTACCAGGCTGGGTGTTTAATTGCAACTGGTACAACTTGCTTGAATCAAGCGGTTGAATAATGGTGTTGGGCAAGGTGTAGTTGAAGAAAATTTCAATAGATTCTTGTTGAGGCAGCATGAAGAAGTTGGCGAAGGTTGTCCAGTTTTCAATCTCGTTTATGGTTTGAGCGGTATTGTCCCACCCATCGCTAAGGTAGAGTGTTTCGGCGGGGACGATATGACGGCTGGAGTCTAGCAAGACGCTGTTGCCGGGAGTGTAGATGCGTAGATAGTTCCAATAACATTCATCGGCTAATTCCAGGTAATCGGGTAAATTGCGGTACTCATAGATTGTATCTTGCAGACAGCCAGCGGGTTCAGCTTCTTTAGGCGCGTTGTTGGTGTAGGTCATGGTCAATTTGGCTTGTGCCGTGTCATCAGGATTGAGGGTGATGTCGTAGGCGAGGCTGCGGTCCAGATAGAGGTTGACTTTGTTGAAACCCATATTGGTGTCTACGGCCGCCAAGAAATCTTGACCAGCCTTATTTTGTAAACGGCCGTCCCAATCTAACGCATCGAACACGGCCGCCTGTTCCGGATCACGCATATATATTTGCAAATGTTTTGTTTCTGCGGCTGTGTGCAAGGCTTGTACCGTTTGTGAAGGATCGACTGTTTCTAAACCAGATTCAATCCGATTTTGGATGGCGGCGCCAAAGGTCGATAAAAATGATTTTCTTCCCCCCACCCACTCTTGTAAATTCTGTCCTTCTTGTTTGGTCCACGCTTCTTGTAGATTTCTGATAATGTTCTTCTGCGTCAGGGTCAGGTCAGAATCTGGTATAGAAATGGGGCCAATTGCCTGTAGCAGCAGTTTGAGAAATTGTTGATCAATGGCGATAGCTCCGTCCGGTTCAGGCAAATCGAGACCGTAACTATAAAGGTATATAGCTGTTTCGGCCGAGGTGGGGAAATCCGGCCAAAAGTTGGCGTCACGGTAAAGAAAATATTCCAGGCCCATAAAATCTTGATACGGTTGGGGGGGATAATCATAAGGCTTGGTATTGATGTTGTTGATCTTGTTACTATCCTGAAAGGTGAGATTGACAATACGGCCGTCTTGCACTTGCATCAATCCCGCCCCGGAAATAAAGCCTCCGGTGGGCCGAATCTCATCCTCGTTTTGAATCATGATGAGGTAACTATGTGGCTCGTCTACCCCCATCATTTCGGGGAGGATAAGGGCAATTTGCAGACCATCTTGGGCAATTGGCAGCAGGTTATCGGCCGGTTCCATTAAAGTGCGAATACGCCAGGGTAGGTTAGAGATGTCGCCTAAATCGGTGCGGGCTGCAGCCAGCTTATCCAATGATTGCCCCGCCTGAATCAGTTGGGGTTCGGCTTCATCCAGGATGTAGATGAGTTGGGTAAACTGGTTGATTTCACTGTTATTTTCTTGTTGCAGCAAAGTGAGGGCTGGCTTGAGACCTTGAAAAACAACAACGGCCGTTTCTGTGCCCACATCCGCCATCTCTATCAAGGCTGGAGCAGCGACCAACGTGGGGCCAAATTTAGGAACCCAGCCCAGATAGGGAGTGAGGGGCATGATAAACGCAGTTTCTTTTTTCAAGGTGATGACATCATTTCGCACCTGGGTCAGCATCTCTTCGGCCTGGTTGGGGTCTATTTGGGTCAGGCCACCGGCAAGCAATGTTTCAATTTCTGTTTGTTGCGATTGGAGGGAGTTAACGGCCGAAGCAATGCGCCATCCTTTTAACCCGCCCCAGAGTAAAAACAGTACAATGGCGATGATGATTAACCATACTGCCGGATTTCGCAAACGGCCGGATGGTGTTGATTGTTGGTTCGATTGTACAGAAGTTGTTCCTGATTTTTGCATCTCTTTTGGTACCAGATTAAAAACTATGCCTGCCCACAATACGCAAGAACCGGCAAATATTGACCCCAAAATTATACCCGCAACGGGATTTGTGTCATTTTTGTTAAGCTATTTTACTGAAAGATAATGGAAATTAGGAGAAAATTCTAAAGGTGACTGTTTTGCGCCATAAATAGACTGTAGCAGTTATCCAGCCGGCGGCGCAGGCAATGACAAAGATAACGGCCGTAACTGTAACCCCTATTCCAAATAATTCATCTGTTAAACCAATGATGGAGAGGAGCAAAACACCTAAGGCCATACTCATTAAACCAAAGGCAATGCCGACAACGGCCCCAATGACGACAGCCCCCATCAAACGTGTGCGCCTGACATGGCGTGGTTGCAAACAGGTTCTAAGCGCAATAGGCAGCTTGCTCAAATCCACACTGTTATCAATCTGGTACTGTTGAATGAGCTGGTAAGCCTGTTCACGATGACGGGAGTCATCAATGTTTTGTAATGAAAGGTATAATTCATTGTTGTGGTAGACAATCATCTCTTGTCTGTGAGGATCATAGCGAATGGATTTTTCGATTTTCTGTTGCAGTGAGGGTTGCAAAATCCGTAACAAACGACGTTCTTCAACCATCATGGTGATGGTATCTAAACTGAAATCGGAGCGGGTTTCTTTTAGCTGTTTGGAAAACTGGCTCACAATACACCTTTTCTATGGATATTAGCGATATTTTCTACCAGATATAGATACATAATATTACAACACTGCCACAATGTAAATGCTACAAATTCGCCAAATTCCTGAACTTTATTCAATATGCAAACAATACGTTTTTGACAAAAACCATTATCGAATAGAGATGATAAATGATCAACGGGACAATTGTTCCATACACAAGATTAATTGATAGCAGCTTGCAGACTTTACTATTTTTGAACGGTTCCTTTATGCTAAAGTCGTTTACGGTCTGTATGGGAGTTTGTTACAATGCAGCTGGAAGTTTAGGGGCTGTTGATATTATTGTTGAAGCAGTATAGGTGTTAACATTAGACCTTGCAGGTTTCCAATATGATCTATCCACCTCTGGCGTCCTGCGTCGGAATCTGCGAAGTCTACATTGAAGCAGTTATCAGGTAATAATTTATGAAGTGTCGTACTTGTAATTTTGAAAATCCAACTGGCTTTGCTTTTTGCGGACAGTGTGGACAATCTTTGGCGTTGATATGTGCCCGATGTGGTTTTCAAAGCCCACCTAATTTACATTTTTGCGGTCAGTGTGGGGCAGATTTATCGCCGGACACAAACCATCTGACCCAGGCTGATCTAGATCATTTGCGTATCTATCTGCCATCCTCTCAAATCGAAGCGCTACAATTTAATATGGCCTCTTTGCCGGATTCGTTGTTGCAGCAATCTGTTACCCATTTGTCCTATTTGCTGCAAACCATCGCTTCCCATTTACCGCCCATTTTGGTAGCGCAGGTAACGACAGAACCACAACCGGGGCAGGCTCACGGCCGTTACCTTTCTGGCGCTCTTCTTTTTGCTGACGTCAGCGGTTTTACGGCTATGTCAGAACGCCTGAGCCGTATCGGCCGCGAAGGGGCGGAAGAAATCACTACCATCATTAACCGCTACTTTAGTTTTATGCTGGCGATTCTTAAGCGGCATGGCGGACAGCTTTTGAACTTTGGCGGCGACGCTTTGCTGGGTCTCTTTGTGGGGGATGAAACCGAAACGGCCGCTCGTACTGTGCAGGTGGCGCTGACAATGCAGGCGGCTATGGCTGATTTTGCCGAGACAAAAACCTCGCAGGGAACGTTTCCGCTGCGGATGAAGATTGGTATTCATCACGGCCGTTTCTTTTTTGCCCAGCTTGGGAATACCCGGCAAATGGAATATGCACTTTTTGGCGAGGATGTGAACCAGACTGCCCAGATGGAGTCTGCGGCCGTGGCGGGGCAAATTGTGTTGAGTAACAAAACGTTAACAGCCGTAAAACTACCCATTTCAACCGTCCCCCTGGATTTAGATAAAGCTATTGTGCAACATTTAGAAGCGCCGCTGCCAGACTCCTTACCGCCGGCGCCCCCACTGCTGCTTCCGGGGCATTATGATTTACCGACATTGCGCCGGGCCGTGGAGATACTCGACACATTGTCACTGTATTTACCGGCTGGGCTGCTGCCCCGTTTGAAAAATAACCCTGCAGCCCCCAATTTGGCCGGAGAACACCGGTTGGTGGCCGTTTTATTTGCCAGCATGTACGGTTTAGGCGATGTGGCTGATCAGTTGGAAGAGGGAAAAGCTAGTGATGTAACGGCCGCGCTCAACCAGATATTCACTACCCTGACCGCGGCTTTGGCACAATTCGGCGGTGTCGTCAATAAGATCGATCTGGCCGAACATGGAGATAAACTGCTGGTCTTTTTTGGCGCGCCGGTGACTCATGAAGATGATGCTGAACGGGCAGTACGCGCCGCTTTGGAGATGCAAGCTGGCATCGCCCAACTAAACCAAACCTTGCCTCAGCATATCGGACTGCCCAACCTAAAAATAGGGCTAAAAATCGGTATCAGTTATGGGTATGTATTTGCCGGTTATGTAGGGTCTGATTGGCGGCATGAATACACCGTTATGGGGGATGAGGTGAATCTGGCGGCGCGGGTCATGTCTACGGCCGTGTCCGGCAGCATCAGCGTCAGTCGCAACATTCAACGTAAAACGCAAGCGCTTTTTGAATTTGGCTCTCTGGGCGAAGTGGAATTAAAAGGCAAACAGTATCCTGTTGCCATCTATTCTGTGGCCGGCGTCAAAGCCATCCCAGAACCTTTACGCGGTCTAAAAGGAATGCACTCGGCGTTGGTGGGACGAGAGGCGGAATGGGGGCAATTGCAGTCCGCTTTTGAGCAGATGTTATCTCAACGAGGGCAGATTACGGCCGTATCTGGCGAAGCAGGTTTGGGCAAGTCCCGGCTCATTGTGGAACTGCGCCGATGGACGGCCGAACAGATGCAGTTTGCAGCCATGCACTGGTTAGAAAGCCGCTGTCTTTCCTATACAGAATCTGTAAGCTATTGGCCTTTTCAAGAAATCACGCGCCAATTGGCTAGACTCAGCCGGGATGATGACACGGCTGTGGCCATGAACAAACTACGGTACGCTTGCGAAACGTGGCTGTCAACGGCCGAAGTCCACAACAGTTTGCCTTATCTGGCAAACTTCCTCAATTTAGAATTGGATGAGGAACAGCGGGAAAAAATTCGTTATCTGGATGGGGAAGCCCTGCAGCGGCGTACTTTTATTGCCCTGCGGACGCTCATCGCCGCTCAGGCGGCCGCAGAGCCATTGGTTATTGTACTGGATGATATTCATTGGATTGATAATGCATCGGCGCAGCTGCTAGAATTTTTAATGCCTCTGGTGAATGAAACGCCGGTGATGTTCATTCTGCTGTTTAGGCCAGAACGCACCAAAATATGTTGGCAGATTCATGAAAAGGCCCGCCGCGAATTTGATTTTTGCTATGCTCATATTCCCCTCGATCATCTGGAACCTGCGGAGACCAAACAGTTGTTGGAAAATTTAGTAGGTATCGAACAGTGGCCTGACGAGGCGCGGGAAATGATTTTCAGTCGCACAGAAGGAAATCCGCTTTACCTGGAAGAGGTGCTGCGGTCATTAATTAATGAAGGTGTTTTGGTACAAAATGGAGTGCGTTGGCAGTTGCAGCGTGGGGTAACTGCGATCAACGTACCCGATACTTTGCAAGGCGTCATGATGGCTCGCTTGGATCGGCTGAATGAACCCAGCCGCAATACAGCCCAGGTCGCTTCGGTTGTCGGCCGTTCTTTTCCTTACGAGGTGTTAACCCAAGTTGTGCCCGCTCCCGTACAAAACGACATCACCCCTCGTTTGGTACAGTTACAACAGTACGAAATTATTCAGGAAACTCACCGCGCCCCAGAATTGATCTATGCCTTCAAACATACCATGATGCAAGAAGTGTGTTATACCAGTTTGCCCGGCCGTACACGCCGCGACGTGCATTGCCAGGTGGCCCATTATTTGGTAGGCAACCAGGCTCAAATTTGGGGAGAAGCGCGGGGGATTGTGCCTCTTATTGCTCACCATGCGTATGTAGGACAGGATTGGCTAACGGCCGTGCAGCATCAAATTATGGCCGGGTGGCAGGCGCAGCAATTGTTTGCTAATTTAGAAGCGCTAGATCATTTTCACAAAGCGTTAGAATGTACCCAGTATCTACCGGACGAGGAGATAAAGGATTCTTTACAGGTCATTTACGCTTCGTTGGGTGAACTGCTGGTACTCACCAGCCAATATGATGAGGCCCAAACCCATCTGGAAGCTGCTTATGAATTGGCTGTGGCGCGACAAGATCAAAGCGCTCAGGCGTTAACTTGCCGTTGGTTAGCCCGCCTATATGAACTGCGCGGCGATTATCCGCCAGCTTTTAATTGGATTGAAAAGGGGTTGGCCGCATTGACCGGTCAGGAAACGGCCGAAGCCGCCCAACTTCTGCTCATTGCCGGATTTATCCATACCCGGCAGGGTAACAATGAAAAAGGGTTGGAATTTTGCCGCCGCGCTCTGCAAATTGCCCAAGATTTAGGTGAATTGACAGCCCTGGCGCGGGCCAATAATTTGTTAGGCCACATTATGCTTTCTTACGGTCAGAGCCAGACGGCCGTCACCCACTTCCAACAAGCCTTTGAATTATATGACCGGGCCGGCGATATTGACGGGCAGGCGCATGTGCATAACCAGATGGCGCGCGCTTTCTTTTCTACGGGGTATTGGCAGCAGGCCGAACACCATTACCGACAGGCCCGCACTAGTTTTGACCAGATGGGAGATCGGTATCATCGTACCTTTGCCGATAATAATCTGGCGGAAATATTGTTGAAGCGGGGCGAATTGGATGAAGCGATTGCGTTGTACCAGGCAGCGCTGGAGACGATGGAACAGATTGGCGGATCGGCGTATGTGTTAGGGGCGCTGCGGAATAATTTGGGGGCTGCTTTTGTGCGCCAGGGAAATGCCCAAATAGCATTAAATAATCTGGCTGCCGCCCGTGATTATTTTGAGCAGGCTGAAGCGCGAGACTTTTTGCCAGAACTGTACCGGCATTTAGCGGAGGCAGCCTTGCTGACCGATGATCTGGTGTCGGCCGTGACCCATGCAGAAGAAGCGGTGCGGCTGGCGCGTGAATTTTCTATGCGCAGCGAAGAAGGCTGTGGCCTGCGGGCGCTGGGCGACGTGGCCCTGGCTCAAGAGGAAGTTGTTTTGGCGGAAACTTATTTTGCTGCCAGTGTAGAGATTTTGCAGGAAGTGGCTGATGAGTATGAATTGGCTCGCAGCCGTTTTTCTTTGGCCCGCGCTTATGCGGCCGCCGGCCAACCTGAAGCGGCCCAGGAGATGTTGACCAATTGTTTAGAGGTGTTTCGACGATTAGATACGCGGCTGGATGTAACGGCCGTGCGCCATTTACAACAAGCGATAGCTTAACTGTAGAGCAAACTGTTTGCTACGCAAACTGACAGTTCGATTTACAAGGAGACCCGGTATGAAAACGCGATCCATCTTTTTACTTATCCCCTTACTAATTAGCGGTATTGCCATAAGCCTGGTGTTGGCGTTGAGTATGCCTACCAAAGCGATTGAAGCGGAACGGCAGGTTCAACAGCCCTCCACAGGCGGTACAATGGAGCGTGTTTCTCTGTCTGGCATCATGCCTGATCCTGGTTTTGGCAATAATGGCTGGGGGGTTGCGGATCAGGCCAATGGGCAAGGAGCGGCATCTGCGGCCGTTTTGCAGCCAGATGGCAAATTGGTGGTGGTGGGCCAGATTTTTGGCAGTTCCCCCTCAGAAGATTTCTTTATGACCCGCTACAACCCTGATGGCAGTGTAGACACTACTTTTGGCAATGGGGGGATCGTTCAAACTGACTTTTTCGGTCTCCGAGATTCAGCTTATGGGGTGGCTTTGAAAACCATCAGCGGGAGTGTGGCCTATATTGTGGTGGTGGGGTCGTCTGAGACTTTTTTCGGTACGAATGATTTTGCGGTGGCTCGTTATAACCCGAATGGATCTTTGGATTCTAGTTTCGGGTTGGGAGGGGTGATGACGACTGATTTTATCAGTCATACGGATGATGTAGCCACGGCCGTAGCCATCCAAACAGACGACAAAATTGTTGTTGCCGGACATCAGAGTTTTGGTGATTATGATTTTGCTTTGGCCCGCTATAACCCGGATGGCAGCCTGGATAATGGGTTTGGTGTTGGCGGGTTGGTGACGACTGATTTTGGCGGCGGAAGTAATGAGCTGGCCACTGCTGTCGTTATGCAACCGAATGGTCAAATTGTAGCTGTTGGTGAAACTAGCCAGAATTTCGGTCTGGCCCGCTATAATCCGGATGGTAGCCTGGATACGGGTTTTGGCGCCGTAGGGCTTGTCTCTACCGATTTTCGCAACGGCCCCGATGTTGCTGAAGACGTGGCTTTGAAAATCATCAGCGGGACTGTAGCGTATATTGTGGCAGCCGGTTCTTCTTCTTCATCAAGTTCCCAGTATGACTTTGCGGTGGCGCAGTATACACCTTCCGGTGCATTGGATACGAGCTTTGATGGCGACGGCCGTGCCGAAATTGACGTTTCCGGCGATTGGGACCAGGCGCGAGGGGTGGCTTTGCAGCCAGATGGCAGTATTGTGTTGGCTGGCCAGGTATGCCCTGGTGGAAACTGCTCTGAATTTGGCGTGGTACGTTTAACCCCTGCCGGTATTCTCGATTTTACCTTTAATGATGATGGTATCGTGCTGACCAATATGAGCAGCGGTTATGATAACGCCCGCGACGTTATTCTGTATCCTGGTGGCGAAATTGTAGCTGTGGGGAAAAGTGATAATAACATTGGGCTGGCCCGCTACACAGCCAGCGGCGTACCCGATATTACTTTTGGCGGCGACGGCCGTGTCGTCACCCCTTTTGGCAATGGCTATGATCGCGCCAATGCTCTGGTTGTACAGCCCGATGACAAAATTGTGGTGGCTGGTTTAGCCACCTCCCTCAATGGCGATAAGGATTTTAGCCTGGCCCGCTTTACCATAACCGGTACAGTGGATTCCAACTTTGGCAAATGGGGCGGTGTTGCTACCGACTTTGATGGGTATGACGACGCAGTGCGAGACGTAGCTTTACAAACAGATGATAGTGTGGTTGCGGCTGGTTATGCCAGATTTGATAACGTGGCCGACGCCGACGAAATGGAATGGATTCGGGCATCATCGCCAATGACCCCAACCGGTATTTTTTGGCCTTCTATGGCTTACGATGCCGCTCGTAATCAGGTGGTATTGTTTGGCGGTTCGGTGACACCTGGCGGTACGGCGCTGCAAAATGATACATGGATTTGGGATGGTTCCCAATGGTTCCAGACTGCGATTACTGGTACGAAACCCTCACCGCGCTGGACGGCCGGTATGGTGTATGACGCCGGGCGACAAGTGGTGGTCATGTTTGGTGGACAGGATGAATTTGGCACGGCCTTAGATGAAACCTGGGAATGGGATGGCAATGACTGGACATTGGTCGGCACAGTGTCTGCTCCATCGCCACGCGGTGCGCATGGGCAGATGGCTTACGATCCGCTGCGCCAACGGGTTGTCTTGTTTAGCGGCGGCACAACTCCTGGCGTACCGATTGATGGTGATACCTGGGAATATGACGGCTTTGATTGGACGCCAGTAGCCACCGGCGGGCCAGCGCCGCGTGTGGCTGGTAGTATGGCTTTTGACGTCAACTTGAACCAGGTTGTCTTATTTGGCGGTGGTGAATGGCCCAATACATATCTTCATGATACCTGGGCCTGGGATGGCTTTGCCTGGACACCGCTGTCACCGAATAATATCCCCTCTGTGCGCCAATCCACGCAGATGGTTTACGACCCCGTCCGGAAGCGTAACATTTTGTTTGGCGGGACGGCTGGGTCTACCCAATGGGATGATACCTGGGAATGGGACGGCAGTGAATGGTTGCAGATGAATGCGTTTGGACCACTGGGGGGTTGCTGTAAAGCGATGGCTTATGATGCAGGGCGGGAAACGGCCGTGTTGTTTGGCGGTGTAACCAATGAAACCTGGCTCTATAAGTCTCGCAATCTCACTACTACATTCCCTACCACTCATTTTGCCCTGACTCGGTATGCACCCGATGGTTCGCCGGATATGAGTTTTGGCGGCACAGGGCAGATTACCACTGACTTTGGCTCGGATAGCTGGGCGGAAGCGGTGGCTGTGCTGCCATCTGGCAAAATTGTGGCCGCGGGGTCTACCTATAACAATGATTATGATTTTGCCCTGGCGCAGTATAACCCAGATGGCAGTCTGGATTCATCGTTTGGCGTGGGTGGTATTGTGACAACCCATTTGGGTACGGATGATAGATTTGAGGATATGGTTGTGCAGCCAGACGGCCGTCTTGTTCTGGTCGGCTCTACTTACATTTCCACTACCCGGGATTATGTGGTGGCTCGTTACCTGCCTGATGGCAGCTTAGACCCCTCTTTAGGGGCGACAGGTATTATCACTGTTGATTTTGCCAATTTTGAGGATGCAGCTAAAGCGGTGACGTTGCAGCCAGACGGAAAAATTCTGGTGGCCGGCGAGCTTGATGATTTCATTAACCCGATATTCTTGGGGCTGCTGCGCTTGAATGTTGATGGATCATTGGACACGAGTTTTGATGGTGATGGCTGGGCCGAATTCTCGGCAGCAGGGTTTGGTGGCGAGAATGGCAATGGTGAAGTGTCTGACGTAATTTGGCATTCAACAGGCAATATTTTTGTGGCCGGGTCGTCCACGTTCAATGACAATTTGCCGGTAAGTTTTGCGCTGGTTTCCTATTGGCCCAACGGCCGTTTGAATGAGAACTTTGGCGGAGGCGGCCTGGCGATATTTGATTATAATGGCAATCAAGAACATGCACTGGCGGCTGGTATACAGTCCAATGGGCAGATAGCGTTGGCAGGCGTGGTGGATAATAGTGACACGGCCGTTATGCTGGCGCGACCCCCCGGTTTTGAGGCCAATAGTGATTCCATCGCTGCGGCAATGTCAGCTAACGGCCGTTATGTGGCATTCCAATCTTTGGCCGATGATCTAGCGGGGAGCGACAATAACGGCGATTCTGACATCTTTATTCATGATCGCTGGACGGGCAATACAGAACACATGTCGGTTGGTTATTGGGGTGGTGGCAATGCGCCTTCAGAAAGACCGTCTGTTTCTGCCGATGGCCGTTTTGTGGCCTTTGATTCCTGGGCTGATAATTTGGATTATATGGACAGTAATGGGACGTCTGACGTATTTGTTTATGATCGGGAGGTTGGCAATTTGGAGCGCATAACTGCTGTCGGCGCCGATGGACTGGAGGCGAATAGGGAATCCCTCCATCCTTCTATTTCCGCCAGCGGCCGTTACGTAGCTTTCAAATCGGCGGCCGATAATCTGGTGATCAGCGATACCAACGGCATGTTTGATATTTTTATCTATGACCGGGTGACGCATATTTTCCGCCGGGTTTCTGTTTCTTCGGGCGGCCTGGAAGGGAATAATGATTCGTATGACCCGGCGATTTCGGCTAACGGCCGAACTGTCGCCTTCCGTTCGCTGGCCGATAATTTGGTAGCCAATGACCTAAACGGCGCCTGGGATATTTTTGTCTATGACTCGCAAACCGGGCAGACGCAGCGGGTGTCTGTAGACAGCAGCGGTGGAGAGGCCAATGGCGATTCGGGCTGGAAGGCTATATCGGGCGATGGCCGTATCATCGCCTTTGAATCCCTAGCCGATAACCTGGTTGCCAGCGACAGTAATAATGATATAGATGTGTTTGTGCATGATCGGCAAACCGGTCAGACAACGCATGTTTCCGTAGACAGCGGCGGTGTGGGGGGGAATGGCCCTTCGTACCACCCGGCTCTTTCGTTAGACGGCAGTCTCGTCTCCTTCCAATCTTATGCAGACAACTTAGTTATCAACGATATGAATGGTATGGCTGATATTTTCTTGCATGACCGGCAAACGGGTACAACTGAGCGCGTTTCCGTGGACAACAGTGGTTTGGAAGGGAATGGGGATTCGTTTGCGCCTTCGATGTCGGGCAACGGCCGTCTCATCGCCTTCGATTCCTGGGCCGATAATCTTGTGCCCAACGATTTCAACTTTACCTCTGACGTATTTTTGTATGATCGTCAAGTTCAGACGACTAATACACGAGAGACTGCCTGGCCTTTAGAAAGCGGTGTGGCCGTAACGGGCAGCATTCCCATTACCGTTGGTTTGCAATGGTATGTTATTGACGTACCTGATCCCGGTTCTACCTTAACTGCGACCCTCAGCGGGCAGACGACAGATCATGACCTATACCTTTTTGCTCCATCTGTGGACGAAGAAACGGGCCAACTACGAGATATTGGCACCTTGGGCAGTATTGGCACATTAGGTTCCATTGGCACCTTGGGCAGTATCGGTACGTTGGGTTCCATCGGTACACTGGGCAGCATTGGCGATCTGATTGACCTGGGCGTACTGGACTCTACAGGGACGTTAGGCTCCATTGGTACGTTGGGCAGCATCGGTACATTGGGGTCCATCGGCACATTGGGTAGTATTGGCGACCTGGTTAACATTTCCGCCAATCCGCTGACGGGTACAGAGCAAATTGTGCATAATGTGCATGAATTGTCTGGCAACTATTACCTGCTAGTGGCCGCGCATAATCCGCCGTTGGTGGGCCAACCTTATACGCTGACGGCCGAAGTAGCCCCACCTCAAGATTTATACCTGCCCATTACCGCACCCATCCCCACAACCTACACTGTGCCCATTACAGATACATCGGTAGAAACTATCATCTACGTGAACAGCAGCCGCTTTAACTATGGCGGCGCTACAACACCGGCCGCTTTGCTGGCTAGATTGAATAGCCTGGCCGTCCATTTGCAGGTGAAGGGAAAGGTGGTTAATCTGGCCAATTATGGGGATATTCAGGCCGCATATGCGTTGTGGGATTCGCAGCCGGGTAATCCGGCGGCGGCCAATTATGTGGCCGGACATATAAAATCTCTTACGTATAGTCTGGCGCAGGGGTATCCCAATCTGAAGTATCTGGTGTTGGTGGGGAATGATGATGTAATTCCTTACCGGCGTATTGTGGATGAGGCGTTGGTGGCTAATGAGCGCCATTATGCTTCCGTGGCTTACACGCCAGCGCTATCTGGTTCGCTTAGTTTGCGCTATTTCATGACAGATGATTATTATGCCGGGCTGCTGCCACTGCCGTTTAAGGGGCGGGAGTTTTATCTGCCCCAGGTAGCTACGGGACGATTAGTAGAAACGCCGGATGAGATTGTCACGGCCGTTAATTACTTCCTTACCCGTCCCATCCAATCCCCCTCTGATTCTTTAGTGACGGGGTATGACTTTTTGATTGATCAGGCTGCGGCCGTGACCAATTCTCTGGCTGCTCAAGGCATCAACTATCAAACCACCCTCATCAACAACAGTTGGACGGCACAGGAATTCAACAACACCCTCTTTAACATGTCTATCGCTCCCGACCTAATGTCGTTGAATTCCCACTTTGAACATTACCGTTTCTTCCCCAACGACCCCAACGATGTGTACGCCGACCAGATTCAACCTTCAACCAATTATGCCGGATCCATTGTCTTCTCTGTAGGTTGTCATTCTGGTTTGAGCGTCTCCGACCCACTTTCGATGACGCCGCAAAAAGGGACGGATTGGGCGCAAGTCTTTTTGCGGGAAAAGGGGTCGTTTATTGGCAATACCGGCTTTGGCTATGGTGATTCAGACTTGGTTTCTTATTCAGAGCGCTTGATGGTGAATTTTGTAGATGCGCTGGGCGATTGGAGCAGCGGGCCGCAAACGACTGGTCAGGCTTTGATGCAGGCTAAACAGCATTATTTCAACTCGTTGGCGGCGGGCACATTTAGCAACTACGATGAAAAAGTGATGTCGGAAATGACTTTGTATGGCCTACCGATGATGCAAATTAACATGCCCATCACCACAACCACCTCTCTGGCTGGCGCTTCGATTGCTAATGCAAATGGCACGGCCGCTCCATTTACCGTTGTCACCAGTTCATTGAACTTGAATTACAGTTATGATGCCCATTCACTTTCCGGGTTAGGCACATATTACACGGTGGCGGGAGATGATGAAGTGTATGTGGCTGGCGGACGACCGATTCAACCCCGCGCCAGTTACAATGTCCATCTGCCAGATACCATTGTGCATGGGGCGCTGCTGTTGGGCGGCACATTCATGGATATCCCCAACGTAAACCCCACCGTCTCCCAGGTATTAACTGATGATCTGTACAGTCGGGCAGAACCCAGCTTTGCCGTTGATTATTTTTACCCGGTGGGACTAGGCACAGTTAACCGTTTTA
Organism: Chloroflexota bacterium; assembly: GCA_024223125.1. The sequence continues at coordinate 753 of JAAEOP010000948.1, read as the reverse complement.
TGGGCTTAGATGGGCAGTCGAATGAACAGTTGGTCGTTGTTCCTGGCCAATTCCAGGCCAGCAACAATGGAACGTCTACAATGGGGGTGGAACGATTGTACAGCGATCTGCAATTTGAACTGTTCCATGTGTCGGTGGATGACCAGGATTTTACCGCACCCAAAATTTGGCGGGCAGAAGCGCAGCGTATGGGCACAACAATGCGTTTTGGCGTTGTCGTGGCCGATGACATTGGTGTTGCACCGCGGGTGGTTGTCCTTTACCGCGAATTGCCTAATACGACCTGGCACAAGGTGGAGTTATCGTATGATCCCATCACTCAACTGGCAACAGGTAACGTGACAACGTATGCGGCCGCGGTAGAGTATTTTGTGCAGGCGGTGGATGGCAGTGGCAATGTCTCGGTGGCGCTGGATCATGGCAATCCTTTTGTATGGATGGGTACAGTCCAACCAACGCCCACGCCCACCTCGTCCATTTACGAACAGTACCTGCCGGCCATTAAACGGGATTAGATTGGGGTGTGTTTTATGACTCTACTGAAAAAAGGTCGTTTTAGCCAAAAAACCCGGATAGTGACAAATGTCACCTTTGTCAAGGCCCAAGAGGGGCCAATTCTAAATCAGATTCTCTACCGTACAATTAGAGGTACGAATCTAACACAATACTGACGGACAAAAGCTCAGACATTAGGTACAGTCTCTGGTAAACAATCATAGACTAAAAACCGAGAGAAAACTGAAAATAGTTGGT
>JAAEOP010000947.1 GCA_024223125.1 Chloroflexota bacterium | reverse complement strand
GCAATGGACGCAGGCAGAATATCCGCCAGAATTTTGCGTTCATCTGGTCCCACTACCCGCAACGCCAGCAGCCCGGCCGGATAAAGTAAAATGCCAAATAATCCTACCAGCAGATGAATTTGTCCGCCCAGATACATAGCTGTGACAGTCACGGCCGTTACCAACCCTGGCTTCCACAAAAAGCCACCCCAACGCACCCCCGGCATCCGTCGTCGCAAATAATATTCAAACACCAGCAGCAGTACGACCTCAGACAAAATAGTTGTCACTCCCGCCGCCACATAGGTAAACAGGGGAATAAACAAGAGATTGGTGACGATGTTGAACAGCACCCCGGCCGTAAATGCTCGCGGCTGCATCCGTTCTAATCCCAGGCTGATGAGAACATAGTTCGTTACACTATTCATCCAGCCAATAGGAATAGACCAGATGACAATTTGCAGCGCAATAGCCCCATGCGGCAAAAATTCCGGCCCGCCCACAAGTCGCACTAGTGGATACGCCAGATACCAGGTTACGGCCGCTACTGGCAGCGCTAACAAATACATAATCTTAATCGCCATCCCATACATCCTTCGTGCCGATTCCAGCGAATCCTTAATTTCACGAGTGATGATGGGGAACAATGCCAGCGTAAAGAACGAAGGGATGATTTGCAGGGCATTGAACCATTTATACGCGCTGCTGTACCAACCGGCTACCTCCTGACCATTGGGCAGCATCACCCGCAGCAAATAGGTGTCAATAGAGATAAAGATCGTTTGCAGCAAATGAATGAGCATGAGCGGAAAACCCATGTTCAGCATCCGTTGCTGCAAACCAATATCCAGCTTCCAGGGGCCAGGTAAATCATACTTTCGCAGCGCCAAAACAACGAGAACAACAAGGGTGAGAAGATTAGTGAGGATGGAAACGGCCGCTAAGCCCACAAAACTATATCCGGCCAATAACACCATCACCCCAAACCCCACTTTCATGATGGTGGTGGCTGTGGTCATTGCCGCCGGGGTTTCTGCCTCTTCATGCACATAAAACAAGCCCGTCACCCCTTTGCTCATACCCGAAAAAACCATGCCTACCATAATCAAAATCGTAGCCACAATTTCGGCCGACGTTAGCGGATTGCTATCTGGCAGGCGGTTGGTCACAAAGATAAGAACAAAAACGGGCAAGGCGGCAAAAAAGGCGATACCGATTCGTAAAATGGTGGTGTTGAACAAATAGTTGGATGTTTTATTATGGTCATGCGACACATCACGGATGAAAAGGATGTCCAGACCATAGTTCGCTACAATGTCAAAAATACCGGCCGTCACAATGGCCGTCTGAAAGCTGCCCGCTCCTGCCGGCCCCAGCACACGCAAATAAAACATAGCAAAGACAAAATCTATAAATTTGTTGAACAAATTAAGGGCCATCGGGGCCAGACTGTTTTTAGCAATGCTGTGGATTTTAGAGACGTTACCTGTGGGTTTGTAGAAGATACGCCAGCCCCACACGGCCGTACCAAAAACCAAAATCACCATCGCCATTGCACTTGCCAAGCCACCCAATTGAAACGTGAGGGGACTGTAACGAAAACGCACTTCCCAGGCGCCCGGTTCCAACTGCACGCCCCGAAAATTTCCATTGACCCGTGTAATCTCTGTTTGCCGTTCAGTCTCCTCCCCCGTGCCAACTGGCTTCACAAACACCTTCCAGCCGGGGAAGTAACTGTCATTCAAAATGAGCCAGGATGGTTCGGATACGGCCGTTTGTACAATTACTTCGATGTTGCTGTTGGCGATGATGTCGGCCGGTTGGAGATTGGAGGTTGGAGGCTTGTCCTGAGCGAAACCGAAGGATTGGAGATTGGGCGTACTTGTCGAATCTCCAATCTCTAATCCCCAATCTCCCTCCCCTATCACCACAAAACTGCGGGGATCATATTCAGTCATAGCTGTGAGAGGATCAGGCATCACGGCCGTTTGCGACACCGGCAGCGTATAAGCCCGCGGTGCAACTCCCAGATTCTCATACACCCGCACCCCTTCCCCTTCCCAGGTCAATTCATATTTAGGCAACTCAATCGTTTCCGACGTAATCACATATTTTACCCCCAGCACATCCAACAGCGGTGAGTTGAGCGACTGCCACATTTTGAACGGTTGAATGCGGTTAAAGGGCAGTTCCCCCTGGGGTTCAATTGCGCCCAAATATTGCGTATATTGTTTGGGAATGATGGAGTCATAGCCACGTACATCAGGCAAATTGAACAGCCAGCCAGAATTGGCATGAAACGGCGTGTCTCCCTGCGGTGTAAAGCTGGTCAGCCGCCACAAACCAGGCTGTGCTTCCAACCATAGCGCCAATTCTGGCTTGTACGCCAGCAGCGTCGGATCATTGGCCGCATGAAAACCTCTGTTGGCCGCCCATATATCCAGCACAATCAACCCAGCAGCCATGAACAGCCAGATGGGTCTACGGCCACCCCAACGCCCAACAAAAATAGGACAGCGACTAACGCGCAGCGTAGCTCCCGTACCCACCAACATCAAGCTCAACAAAAACAACTGTCGGTATTCATAGCTGTAAAATGTACGCGCATCGGGGAACACATCGGCCGCCAACGCCATCCCCAGAAAAATCCGTTCCACCAATGGTTCAATTTGTGGGTACAACGGCCGTGAAGCAAACAACCCCATCAGCAACAGCGCCCCGCTCCACAAAGCAACTCCAGCTAACCCGGTAATGAAGGATGGTTTGCTCCACAAGAATAACGGCCGTAACCCGTAATCCGCAATCCGTAATCCGTTTTCCGTCCTACTTGCAACTTGCCACTTGCCACTTGCATACTTGCTACTCCCCGATTGCCACTTCCTCACCGTCTGCCATTTTCTAGTTGCTGAAAGGTAATCTACCCCAAACCCAGCCAACACAGCCACCGCCAACGACAACGGAAACACCCAACGAAACGGTGTATGCAACTGGTTCACAAACGGCAGCCCATAATACAACAAAGCATACAATGGCGTCCCAAAAATAAACGCCAACGAAAACAACGACAGCAACAAATAAAAAACCGTTATCCCCCGACGACCGTTGTAGGGGCGAGACAGGCGGGCAGAACCCTTGCCAAACAAGGATCCCCCATCCCCGTCTGTCTCGTCCCCAAACCGCAGCCCCCCATACACCCCCAATAGCGCCAAAAACAAAGGCAAAATGCCCAAATAAATGCCGCCCTCCACATAATTCTTAATCCCCCACTCCGTCGTAACTACTGGCTGCCCATAATAATTCTGCCTGACCGGCGCCGTCACACCGCTCAACACATCCACCACAGCCTGATGTGCCGGATTGCCAAAAAAGTTGGGCATCGCCAACGTCGCCAGCCGTCGTTTAGGAAAGGCATAACTTTGCACCTCAGCAAAACTGGCCGACGCTTCCCGAAAGTTCGCCTGCCCCAATTCAAACAAAGGAACCAACTGTACCGCCCCGATCATCAGACCCAGCAAAACCATACCCGTGAGCCAGAGGAACGGCCGTAAACAGTGTTCAGTAATCAGTGATCGGTAATCAGTTCTACTTGCATACTTGCCACTTGCCACTTGCCCCACCCGCCACACACCATACACCGCCACCACCAGCAGCGTGTAAATAGTAAATTCAATGTGCCCGGCAAAAATTTGCGTACCTAATGCGACAGATCCCACAACCACCCACAACCATGTTGTTTTAGCCCAATTCACAGAACTGCCAATCACCTTATCAACACAAGCCAATAGCAATGGTAGCCAAGCCACTGCCCCGATGACCATAGGAAACACGGCCGCGCTAACCACAATAAACCCGCCCCCCTGATACACCAACGCGGCCAACGCGGCCGAACTACGTCTGAGTCCCAGAACACGACCGTACACATACATCAACACCCCCGCCAGCCACAACTGGCTAACCGCGTACCAGCCATATGCCTTGCTCAAGGGCAGGATGAGAAACAGCACACTAAACGGGTAATACGCTCCATGCTGCCCGGCCGCCAAAAACGGAACTCCGCCAAACAAATACGGATTCCACAAAAGCTGCGTTGGCGTGGTGATATTTTCTCGAATAAACTGCTTCCAGACGTAATTCTCAATAATCAGATCTGTAATGAGGGGGTTGTGGGAAGTGGTGATGTAGAATTGGTTGGCCGCAGCCGTCCATGGCGCCCATTGAAACAAATTATCTATCGGCAGCATCGTCTTGCCACCTAATGTTACATTCCCAAACAACAACAGTGGCAAAACAAAAAAACCAAGTACAACAAAAAAATCTATTCTAAACCGCAAAAACCGCTTCATAAACTCAAAACAAAATCAGGGCTACTAATAGCCCTGATTCCAACGTGTTACTGACTTGCAAAATTGCCACTTGCAAACTATACGATTGTATCAAAATCACAAAGGATTAAAAATGGTAAGACAAACTTATAACCGACGATTTTCCAACGCTTCAAACAGCGATTCCAACGAATTGATAGGTTCATCCTTGTCCGAAATTGCAGAAACCCGCACCGTCAATCTATCAGATTCCGGCAATTCATGCAGCCGCTGTCGATCCAACGCTGGATAAAAATATTGAATCGAAGGCTGCAAGCGCACCAGACATCTTTCTGCCAGCTTATTACTTCTAGCGGCCGACGTAATAATGACAAAGTCGCCTGTATCCGTATGACCAACAAAATCTTCACCCGATCCACTTTCCTGCACCGCGTTCGTAATCATCAACGTTACCGCCCGCGACACATCATCTGCGGCCACAAACCCAAACTTATCCCGAAACTTGCCTAACCCACGAATACCGGCCGACACCACACCCCATTCCGGCTGCTTCAACATCTGGTCTAAACGCTCCCGCACCAGAATACCTTCCGGTAAACCCGTAACCGGATTTTGCAGCGTACTCAACTGTGCCCGGCGCAGCGCATTGCGAATACGCAGCCGCAATTCTTGAATATCAAACGGTTTGGTAATGTAATCTATCGCGCCCAGTTCCAAACCGGCCAATTTATCATCCCGATCTCGCTTTTCCGTTAAAAAGATAACCGGCAAATTTTGTGTGCGCCGAGCGTGCCGTAATCGGCGACAGACCTCATAGCCGTCAATATCAGGCAAGCGAATATCTAAAACAGCGACATCAGGAATATTATTGCTAATTTCATTAATGGCGTCTTCCCCGCGTGATGCCGTAGATACATCATATCCTTGTACGCGGAAGTAGGCACTCAACATTTCTGATAAATCGAGGTCATCTTCAACGATAAATATCTTATGCTGTCCTTTTTTTTCGTCACTCACATGTTTCTTCCTTGATGATTCATAAATAACAATCATCATTGTACCTGGAATTTGTTAAACGATCATAGATGTTAAATGCATCACAGGTTTCCAATACTTAAACCTGCGAAGTCTACGCTTAAGTTAACATTAATAGCTAAATGATGTATGGTCTAATATTTATGAAGTTAATTTTACTTAATCGGGTCTTTGTCAATTTTGAAAACACAGGCCTCATCCCCCATCGCTTTGCAAGCCACCTGGTCCACTCGAAATTCCAGCCCGCCGCTCACCCAGCGCAATGTCTCCTGCAAAATACCCACGGCAATATAACATATCGGCCGATCTGAGGTTTGCTGCCAACATTCTGAACAACGATCAATAGTATATAAGAAATGATCATCTTTCTCCCCAACATGACTGCCCTGATCACTAAATTGGGAAAAGATGCGGGCCACGGCCGGAACACCTATTTTGAGTTTGGTTTTAAGAGGTAATACCTTAAAGGCTAAATCGCTAACACCCGCCAGGGCGCCAAAATGGCGTAATCCTTTGGAAAAAATTGCCCGTCCACCTCGTAAAGCTAACCCTCGGCCGCCTCGCAGCCCATAGATTTCACGCAGAGCTTTGCTTAGATTGCTAATATTGGCAAAATCAAATTCTCTTTCCAAATTATCGGGAGGCAACTCCTGTTGAAATTCGCGCAGGTCAATTAAATTCAACAAGGCATTTAATCCGTTCCGCCCCATCACTTCTTCCATAGAAACAAGGAGTATACGGCCCATTTTGTTGGGGTAATAGTAACCACTTTGGGGTACTAAATCTTTCACAAAAAGCCTCCGACGCTACCTTGCAACTTAGTTTGAATTGAGAGTGAAACGGTCATCATTGATTAATTTCTTATGAAGTTATTCACTTATTGCCACCCAATGACAAGGTGAGTATAAGTATAACAAGCTATTTGGCAGGGGCAAAACAGCGTGTTAAGCTCGTAATCCGTAATCCGTAATCCGTAATCCGTAATCCGTAATCCGTAATCCGTAATCCGTGATTCGTGATTCGTGATTCGTGATTCGTTAGCGGTATAGCGGTTATTGGTGTGTGGGTAGTAGAAGAAGGAGTACACGATGGCACAGGCACAGATGATTTTTCCGGCTGATTTTCGTTGGGGAACAGCCACGGCCGCTTATCAAGTTGAAGGCCATAATACAAATAGTGATTGGTGGACCTGGGAGCAGACAGACGGCCGTATCCTCCATAACCACAAATCCGGTCCAGCCAGCAACTGGTGGACAGATGCCGAAACTGATCTAAACACAGCTATGGAAATGGGGACAAATGCCCATCGCCTCTCCTTAGAATGGAGCCGTATCGAACCCCAACCCAGCGCTTTTGACAATGACGCCCTGGATCGCTACCGGGAAATTTTGCAGGCAATGCACAATCGAGGCATTGAGCCAATGGTCACACTGCACCATTTCAGCAACCCGTTATGGCTGACAGAAAAAGGAGACTTTAGCAGCCAAATTGTGGTGGAATATTTTCAACGTTACACAGCCAAAGTGGTCAACACTCTGGGCGATCTCATTCCCAAATGGATCACCATTAACGAGCCAATGGTCTATGTCTTTATGCGCTATCTGATCGGGACATTCCCCGTGCCGCAAAAAAGCGGCTTATGGGCCGGAATGGAAGCTGTGAAACATATGCTGATGTGCCACGCTACAGCCTACCACACTATTAAAGAAATATATCCCCAGGCAGAAGTAGGTGTGGCTAAGAATTTCCCCGTCTTCCAGGCCAGACCCGGTTCCCGCTTTCCTAGCAAATGGTGGGCAAATTTTGTCTCCTCACTTTTCAATGATTTATGGATGGAGACGATGGTAAACGGCCGTATGCGTTCCCTCATCGGCTCAACCAAAATCCCCCACCTGGCCGGCGCTTTCGATTTTGTAGGCGTGAATTATTACACGCGCTACTATACCAAGTTCCCACCCCGCGGCGGTTTCTATGATTTGGATTGGGGACCGGATGCTGTCGTCAGTGATGGCAATTATGGAGAGATATATCCGCAGGGTTTGTTCCAGGTCATCAAGCAGGTTCTCAAATACAACAAACCGATTTACATTACAGAAAATGGGCTACCAGACGCGGCCGATAAATTACGGCCATCATTCATCCTCACCCATCTCCACCAAATCTGGAAAGCCATCAACTTTTGTTGGCCGGTAATGGGTTACTATCATTGGAGTCTGGTAGACAACTTTGAATGGGATCGCGGCTGGACGCAGCGCTTTGGTCTGATTGAACTAGACCCAGAAACCCAAGAACGCCGCCTGCGCCGCAGTGGACAACTTTACGGCGAAATCTGCCACAGCGGCCGTATCAGTAGCGATATGGCTGCCCGCTATGCGCCGGAACTGCTGGCAACAATGTTTCTGGGTGAAACGCTCAAAAAGGACACTTATCTGGTTGATTAGACTTGCCAGACACGAACAAAAGTGCTATACTCAATGATGATCTTATGTGAAGTAGTTGTGTAATTGTCAGACTTCCCCAAAAGGAGGAAACAGGTGGTAGCCAGCAAATTAGAGCAATTATTATTTGAAGAACTTGGCTATGCTGGAACACCAGGACTTCTTACAGAAGCTGAAGCTATTCCCTGGCCGAACGGCCGTCCTATTCCTCATATCCAGGCCGCATTATTCCTCGAACATCAGCCCCTTGCCTATTTCAGCCGTTTTAGCGAACTAGATTTAGATGAAATCAGACAACTGCACAAAAATGTGTGGAGCCAAAGCAAAGCGCCGCTGCTTTTTGTGACCTTGCCTCATGAAATTCGTGTTTACAGCGGCTACGATGCTCCTCCTGGCCCTGATAAAGAACCCAAACTATTACAGCATTTAACAGAATTAGCTGATCACTTATCCGCTCAGCAAAAAATCAGACAAGAACTGATTGATGCCTACTACCACCGAATTTATTTAGAGACGGGCGCTTTTTGGGATTCGTCAGAAGCCCGTAAAATAGATTATCAAGCACGGGCCGATCGTAAATTGGTCGCCAGTATGAAACAGGTGCGTCAGTTTTTAACAAACAACGGGTTGACAAACCATTTGGCGTATACACTGCTAGGTCGCTCCATTTTCATTTGCTACCTTGAAGATCGCGGCATTTTGGATATGGAATGGATACAACAAATGACGCAAGGGGAGGCAAATAGTTATCGTGAGGCGTTGGGTAACGGCCGTTCCACTACATACGTGCTATATGAGCAATTAAGCAACCGCTTCAATGGCGATTTATTTCCCGTGGAAGATGCAGAAAAAGATGTCGAAGATCACCATCTCAAAATTTTGCTGGACTTTCTAAATCAAACTGACCTGAAAACAGGACAGCTAAGTTTTTGGCCGTACAACTTTGAATACATTCCCATCGAATTGATCAGCCACATTTACGACGCTTTCATTGGCGAAAGCGAACAGCGCTCCGCCAGCGCTTATTACACCCCCCTGCCCCTTGTAGATTTTATGCTGGAAGAGACAATGGGAGATGAGGTTATTCAGCCTGATATGGCCGTATTAGACCCTGCCTGTGGCTCCGGCATCTTTTTGGTCGGCGCATACCGTCGTTTAATTCAGGCATGGGCGCGACAAAATGGGCAGCTAAATGCCACGGCTCTTATCCAAATTCTGCGCCAAAATATTTATGGCGTTGACAAAAACGAAGAAGCAGTACGCATTGCTGCATTTAGTCTTTACCTGGAAATCCTCAACCATTTGACGAATGAGCAGGTGCGGGAGGATTCTTTCCGCTTTCCCCCTTTACAGTCGCAAAATTTATTGGGCGCTGATTTTTTTACCGCAGAGATTGACGCTCAATTTGCCCAACGCCGCTTTGATCGTATCGTGGGTAATATGCCGTGGGGGAAAGGTACATTGACATCCCCTGCTCAACAATGGCTTAAAGAGCATAATTATACGGTGGGCGGCAAACAAGCCGCACCTGCCTTTATGCTGCGTGTACCTGGATTTTGCAGCGAAACAGGCGAAATTGCCCTTTTATCGCCGGTTAAAAGCACAATTTTAGTCACCAGTGATACCCATAAAACATTCCGTGACCAATTCTTCCGCACTTACCATGTGCGGGCTGTTGTTAATTTTGCAGCGATTGTTTATGAGTTGTTTCCGAAAGCGATTAGTCCGGCAGCGGCCGTTTTCTATACCCCGAACGAACCCGATTTTACCCAAAAACTCGTTTATGGCGTTCCCAAACCATCTCCATTATCGCAACATCTCAAAGCAATTGTGCTAGACACTACCGACATCAAATTTTTAGACCACCAACACCTCCTTGATTTCCCCCACCTCTGGAAAATCGCTCAATGGGGTACTCCCCGCGATGCCGCTTTGATTGAGCGGTTAAATGACATCACTACCTTATCGGAACAGTCACAGTTATTAAATTGGTCTGAGCCAAGAGAAGGATTCCAAGTTGGAAAAAGTAAGGACGAAAGCAGAAATCAAAAAAGAAAACCAACTCCTGACCACTTGAAAGACGTGCCTTTTTTACCTACTACTCAATTTGAGCCATATTTTGTTTCTACCGACAATCTTAGCCCAACAAAAGAGAGATTCCTTTACTTAGTTGGGGAAAAGGAAAGGTACAAAGGCCCTCTCGTTCTTATTCATCAATCAAATTGTCAGGCGGCTTTTGTTGATACGGATATCTCGTATTTAGCTAGTTTCTCTGGAATAAACGGGAAAAAGGGCCAGGAACCGATTCTTAAATGGCTGGTTTGTCTGATTAATTCACCGCTTACTAAATACTATCAATTTTTGACATCAACACGCTGGGCTGTGGAACGACGTAATCCGCTCCATAAAGAGTATAAAGATATGCCTTTTCTGATTCCACATGAGGATGATGAGCGGCTTCAAGAAATTTTACACTATCTTGAACAGATGAAGACATCATCAAATGAGGATGATCTGTTTTTATTGCAGGATAATCATCGTCAGCAAGAGTATGAAACAATCATCAATAAATTAGTATACGAATTGTATAGACTTCATCCTGTTGAACAACAGTTGGTAGATGATATGTTGAATTACGGGATGGCATTTTTTGAGTGGGCAAAAAAGAAAACACGAAAACCTAACGGCATAAGAGCGGTTAGAAATCCTGATGTGCCTATGTTGACAGCCTATGCAGATGTGTTTTCACGTACAGCCACATCTCTGTTTCACCTTAAAAATAAAACGTTGAATGCTATTGTTTATAAAAATCGCGCACCTTTGACAGTCGTAAGTTTTGATTTGGTTGACTTAGATGAAGCGCAGCCAACGCAAGTTGTCACCCAATCAGATGCGATGCACGCCAAACTGTACGAATTGGATAAGCTCTTATTAGAACAAAAAGCGCCTTCAATGTACATGCGGCAGCATGTCCGTGTCTATGATGGCGAGCAAATGTCGTTGGTGCGGCCTAGTGAACAACGTTTTTGGACCCAGTCGCAAGCCCGTGCCGATGCCGACGCATTTTTGGCTGAGGTTTCATTATTTTAGAGGGGGGAAGTCTTGAGCCAATTACACCAGTCTGCCATACCTAGCGCCGGTGACTTTCAACAGTTCACTAAATTAACCTGGGAAGATTTTGTGCAACAGGTTATTGAATTAACTATCCAAGCGTATCAGTTAATGTATCACGATGGTTTAGCAATGCGGGACTGGGAAGAAAACGCCTTTACCTTAAACCTTGCCCATAATTATTTGCATCCATTAACATTTGACCGTGAACTGCCAATCCGCATTTGGGTTCGTACAAAAACACATACAAAGCAAATGCTTACCGGCAAGCAAGCAACCATAGAAGCAAAAGAAATTGATTTGCTACTCCATGATATTTGGGAAAGGGAGTATCACACCGTTCATTTTGTATGGGAAGCCAAGCGGGTCGGTGATAAACGAGTAAATGCTGATTATAGCGGGCTGAATTCAGAGTATGTAAACGAAGCTATTTATCGCTTTATCCGTCGTGAATATGCAGCAGATGTCGTTGATGCTGGTGTTTTAGCTTATGTGTTGGCTGGCAATGTGGCCAACATTGTCACTGATATAAACCAAAGCATGGGTAATATTCGTAAAAACCCAACCCTAGACGCATCAAATCATTTACTTCCAGTTTCCTCAGTAGAAAACTTCCCAAACAGCTATCAATCTCAGCATGTGAGGATCAATAATAATTCCATTCGTTTACACCATTTATTCCTCACATTTGACTTTGTCGAAATGCGGCCATGACGAAGACAAATTTTCCCAAGCCACAAAATATGGAACGGGGCAACGGCCGTGCCCGCTTCGCCTACGCCACCCTCTTCACCCTCAATGACAGCTATCTACCCGCCGTTCTACTGCTGGCTTATGGTCTGCGCCGCCAGAACACAAAGGCCGACCTCATCTGTCTGGTAACGCCGGAAATTACCTGCTCTGCACGTAAAGCGCTGCGGCTTTTGTATGATGTGGTGTTGGAAGTAGAACCGATTGTTGTGCCCCATAAGTTAGCTGGTAAACGGCCGTATCTCCCCCTCGTATTCACCAAATTGCACGTTTTACGCCTGGGGGCTGATGGTGATTTGGGCCGCCATTACGACAAAATCATCCTCCTGGACGCCGACCTCCTGCCCCAAAAACATTACGATCATCTGTTCACCTTGCCCGCCCCCGCCGGCTCCATCAATGAACACAAAACACATGTCATGGAATGGGGTGCAGATGGCAATTTCATTATTCCCGACAGCGTGTACCAGGACGGAACCTGGAACTGGCATCAGATTTACGCCAACTGTCCGCACGGCCGTCCCATCCCCAAAGAGATAACCGACCGGGTAGCAGACGATCCCAGCAATATGGGGATCATTAGTTCACTGTTGATTTTGGAACCATCGCTGGCGGAGTATGCTGCCATCCGGCAAGATTTAGAACGGCCGCAAATTCAACAGCTAGTCGGGCAACAATTCACATGGCCAGAAATGCAATATCTAACCCTGCGCTGGTCGGGCCAATGGACAAATGTGGATTTGCGTTTTCACAGCTTAAATGGCTACCCCGATCTATCCGTCTTGTTTGGCATTCATTACACCGGCTTCAAACCGTGGCAGTTTCGCAAGCAGGGCAGTATGGAACGGTACGGTCGTCGGGCAGATTTCCAACATTGGTATGAAATGTACGGCCGTATGATGAAAGATTATCCCACCCTGCACACCTTCAAAAAACTGTGCCGTTTGCAAAGCCAGATTGAACCATTTCAAGCATAAACCATAGGCACAACATCTCTTTCCAATTGCTCCTCTATTTCATCGCGGGTCTTCTCCAAATCATAAAGTGCTTGTAAATTCATCCACAACTCTGCGGATGTTCCAAAATAACGACTTAAACGTAAGGCTGTATCGGCTGTAATGGCCCGTTTCCCATGCACAATTTCATTGATTTTGCGCGGGTACACTTTCATCTCTTTTGTCAACCGACAGTGACTGATACCTAACGGTTTAAGAAAATCTTCAAGCAAAACTTCGCCTGGATGAACTGGAGGAATTCGTGTTTCTTTCATCATTTGCCTTCCCTTAATGCTAATCCACAATTTCGATTTCAGCGATATGGTTCAATTTATTCGTAAAAGCGATGTGTGGTATAATTTTTCTTCCAAAAATAATCTTACAAATGGGCAGTCCAACTGCTCATGGAATAGGGAGAAAACAATGTCTGGTCATTCAAAATGGTCAACCATTAAACACAAAAAAGCGGCCACCGATAAAAAACGGGCCAAAATATTTACCCGGCTGGCAAAAGACCTCACCATTGCTGCCCGTGAAGGGGGCGGCGATCCAGAATTTAACAATGCGCTGGCTCTAGCCATTGAAAAAGCCAAAGCGGCCAACATGCCCAAAGATAATATCGAACGCTCCATCAAACGGGGCACGGGCGAATTGGAAGGCGGACAGCTAGAAACAAATGTGTATGAAGCGTATGGGCCAAAAGCGGTTGGTATTCTCATTGAAGTTGTCACCGACAATCGCAACCGGGCTATTGCTGATGTACGGCATTATGTCTCTAAAAACGGCGGGAACATGGCCGAAGCAGGCGCCGTTTCCTGGCAGTTTACCCGCAAAGGATATGTCGTCATTGATGGCGCTTTTGATGAAGACGATCTATTTCTGGAAGCGGCCGAAGCGGGCGCCGACGATATTCAGTTCAATGATGACGTGGCTGAAATCTTCGTGGAATTAAATCAATTCCAGAGTGTGCGGGATCACTTAAAAGATGCCGGTTACAATCTAGTAGAAGCAACCGTGATTTATGATCCCGACAACACTTTAGAATTAAGTACCAATGAAGCAGTTCAGGTTTTGAAGTTTATTGACGCCGTGGAAGATGTTGACGATGTGCAAAATGTTTACTCCACGCTCGATGTCAAGGACGACGCTTTGGAAGCCCTGGAAGCTGTCTGAGTTTCATGCGAATTTTAGGACTTGACCCCGGTACGGCGACGACAGGCTATGGAATTATAGATGAGGATGAAGGGCAGCTTACGGCCGTTACCTACGGAACCATCACCACTTCTCCCAAACAAGAAATGCCCCAACGCCTGCAAACCATCCAACAAGAATTGAAGCAACTGCTGCAAGAATACCAACCAGACACGGCCGGTATTGAAGAGGTGTTTTTCGGCCGCAATGTCACCACTGCTATCACGGTTGGGCAGGCGCGGGGCGTTCTCATTTTAACCCTTGCCAATGCGAATATTCCCATCGGTGAATATTCGCCGCCTAAAATTAAAGATGCCGTCACCGGCTACGGCAAAGCCGACAAAAACCAGGTGCAGCTCATGGTTCGCAATCTGCTTAATCTGGAAGAAACTCCTCGCCCCGACGACGCGGCCGATGGGTTAGCAGTAGCCATTACCCATTATCATTATCAACGGTTTGAAAGTTTGTATGAATAGCGATTAGAGATTGGAGATTCTCTCGCTAATCTCCAATCTCTAATCCCCAATCTCATGATTGCTTCCATCTCCGGCTCCATCCAACGAATCGAAAAAGATGCCCTTGTTATCGCTGTGGGTGGCGTGGGGGTGCGGGTGTCTGTGCCGCGCACGGTATTGGAAGATGTGGGGGGCGTCGGCCGTTCCCTTTATTTACACACCCATTTGATTGTACGGGAGCAAGAACTGTCGCTGTATGGTTTTGAGACATTAGAGGATTTGCAGTTGTTTGAGGTACTGTTGGGCGTCAGTGGCGTGGGGCCAAAGGTGGGGCTGGCCATTTTGTCTACTCTCAGCCCGGAACTGTTGAAGAGCGCTATTATACGGGAAGAAACGGCCGTTCTCCAGCGCGTCCCCGGAATTGGCAAAAAGACGGCCGAACGCCTCATGTTCCAACTACGCGATAAATTGGATTTGACCCAGGTCACTATGGCCGTGCCTTTGGTTAGTGATGTAGACACCGATGTAATAGATTTCCTCACCGGGCTGGGTTTCAGTATTGTCGAAGCCCAATCAGCGCTGCAACACCTCCCCCGCGAAGTCACAACCGTAGACGAACGTGTCCAGCTTGCTCTGCAATATCTTGACCAGAGCTAATACTTATCGTCATGAAAGAAAATTGGGAGATTGAGAGATTGGAGATTGAGAGATTGAATCTCCTAATCTCTCAATCTCCAATCTTCATTAAGGAATTACCCACTCAATGAAAAAGCCAGAACCTCACCCAGAAACACTTCTGCTCAAACAACCCACCGTCAGCGCCGACCACATCGCTTTTTTGTATGCCAGCGACATTTGGCTTGCCGAGCGCGACGGCCGTTACCCTCACCGTCTGACCGCCCAAAAAGGATTCAAATCCACCCCTATGTTCTCGCCAGACGGTCAATGGATTGCCTTCTCTGGCAATTATGATGGCAACAGTAGCATCTACGTCATCAGCATTCAGGGTGGCTCGCCGCAGCGGCTGACTTTTCATCCCGGTGAAGATTGGATGCGCGGCTGGACGGCCGACGGACAACACATTTTATTCGCCACCTCGCGGGATGCGCCTACTCTGCGTTACCGGCGACTTTATTCCGTCTCCTTAGCTGGCGGTTTTCCGCAGCCCCTTCCCATGCCCATGGCCGAACGCGGCGTCTATTCCCCAGATGGCAGCCATATTGCTTATACGACCATCCCCGAACCATTCTGGTCCTGGAAACAGTATCGCGGCGGCCAAACCGTGCCCATTTGGGTGTTGGATTTGGCGACTTTTGATCACATCGAAATCCCCCATGTTAACGCCAGCGACACCTTCCCCTGCTGGCTGGATGAGACCATCTACTTCTTGTCAGACCGGCAGCGCACGATGAACCTGTTTAGCTATGACACCAACACCCAAGAAGTGACTCAACTGACCCATCATGATGACTTTGACATTCGTTCCCTAACGGCCGGAGCTGGCGTACTGGCTTATGAGCAAGGCGGCCGCATCCACATTTACGATCCGGCGCAAAATGAAAGCCATCCCTTGCCCATTCACATTGCCGCCGATTTGCCCCATACACGTCCCCATTACAAAAAAGCGGCCCGGTACATTCGTAATGCTGGCATTTCACCAACTGGGGTGCGGGCTGTTTTTGAAGCGCGAGGCGACATCTTTACCGTGCCCATGAAAAAAGGAGACATCCGCAACCTGACCCGCACCCCAGACGCTCATGAACGATACCCGGCCTGGTCGCCTAACGGCCGTGCCATCGCCTACTTCTCAGACGCCAACGGAGAATACGAACTGGTCTTGTCTGACCAGACCGGACTGAAAGAGAAAGCGTTCATCCCCCTGGGTAAAAAATCATTTTTCTATTCACCCGTCTGGTCGCCGGACAGCCAAAAAATCGCCTACACCGATAAAGCCCTCAACCTTTACTACATTGACATAAAAGACAGGGAGTCAATTCATATTGGCAGCGACACTTACGACCATCCAGAACGCAGCCTCAACCCGGTTTGGTCGCCAGACAGCCAATGGATTGCCTACACCAAACGGCTGGAAACCCACATCCGCGCCCTGTTTTTGTATGATTGTGCCAGCGGCGAAACACATCAAATCACCGATGGTCTGAGCGACGCCACCTACGCCTGTTTTAGCCGCGATGGGAAGCATCTATTCTTTGCCGCCAGTGCTAATTTTGGCTTAAACACGGGTTGGCTGGATATGTCTTCTTACGAACGGCCGATACAAAGCAGCCTCTACGTCGCCGTCCTCAACAAAGACGATCCCTCACCGCTGGCCCCTGAAAGCGACGATGAACCAGACAAAAAAGAAAAAGAGAATGACGAAGAGGACAACGGAAACAACAACGAGAAGAAGAAAAAGGATGAACCGGTCACAGTACAAATTGATCTGGAAGGATTGGCGCAGCGCATTGTGCCTTTGCCTGTGCCCGCCCGCAACTACCTCTCTTTGCAAACGGCCGAAGATAAGTTGTTTTATCTGGAAGGATGGCGAGACTATGTGGAACAAGATAATGTGCCCTTGTCTACCCTGCATACGTTTGACCTAAAAGAGCGGAAAAGCGAGGTTTTCTTGTCTGGTATTCGGGCTTATTGGATTAGCGCCGATGGCAAGAAGCTGCTCTACCAGGGCAAAAAACGGGGTGAATACACTATTATGGCGACCGATAAAAAGAAGGACAACGGCCGTGACAAATTCAACCTGCGCCAGATGGAAGCGTATGTAGACCCCAAAGCGGAATGGGAGCAAATGTACAATGAAACCGGCCGTATTCAGCGCGACTTTTTCTACGACGCCCACATGCACGGGGTGGATTGGGAGGGGATGTGTGAACGTTATCGGCCGTTTCTAGCCCACGTCGGCCATCGTCAAGATTTGAACTTTATCTTTGCCGAATTGTTGGGTGAATTAACGGTCGGCCATGCCTATGTGGCACTGGGCGATATACCTACGCCCGCCCATGTACCCGGTGGTCTGCTAGGTGCGGATTATGAGATTGTGGATGGCTATTATCGCATCCAACGCATTTACGCCGGCCTGAATTGGCATCCTGAACTACGAGCGCCTTTAACTGAACCGGGCGTCAATGTAGCCGAGGGAGAATATATTTTAGCAGTCAACGGCCGTCCCCTCCGCGCCCCTACCAATCTTTACAGTCTCTTTGAAAAAACAGCCAAACGGCAGACAGAACTGCTCATCAGCCCCACGACGGATCCGGCCGACGGCCGTAACGTCACCGTCATCCCCCTCAGCAGCGAAACTATATTGCGCCACTGGTCATGGGTAGAAGAAAACCGCCAAAAAGTAGACGAAATGAGTAACGGCCGTGTGGCCTACGTCTACATGGCCAATACCGCTCTGGAAGGGTACGCCTCCTTCAACCGCTACTACTTCTCCCAGCTCAACAAAGAAGCGGTGGTGCTGGATGAACGCTTTAACGGCGGCGGTTCTGTGGCCGATTATGTGATTGATTTGTTGGATCGGCCGCTGCTCAGTTATTGGGCCACCCGCGAAGGCCAGATTTTTTCTACGCCCAACGCTTCCATCTTCGGCCCCAAAGTAATGATCATCAACGAATATGCCGGTTCTGGCGGCGATGCCATGCCGCTGTTCTTCCGGCGGCGCGGTTTGGGTAAACTGGTGGGCAAACGCACCTGGGGTGGGCTGGTGGGTATCTATGACAATCCCGTATTGATGGACGGCGGCATGATTACTGCGCCCCGATTAGCCATCTTCAGCCCCGATGGGGAATGGGAAGTGGAAAATGAAGGGGTCGCCCCCGATGTGGAAATCGAAATGACGCCCAAGCTGGTGATGGCCGGACGCGATCCCCAACTGGAGAAAGCGGTCGAAATTGTGCTGGCGGAATTGGAAAGTGAATCGGTGAAGAAAGTGGAACGGCCGTTGCCGGCTAACCGGGCCGTCAAACCAGAATAGGGAATATTGACAGGATTACGGCCGTTAATACAGCGCGTAATGTGGTTCAGTTCAGCGTAAAACTGTTTCTATTATTGACTATGCAGCTTGTGCCATTGAAGTTGACATTCCCACTTTTTCAGCAAGCCATAGGTTAACCAATGTTTCTGTTGTGACCCCCCTCGCTTTGGCCTTGCGCCCAATCATACTGGCTAACTCCGGGACCAACCTGATAACATAGATTTCCTCTCGAATATCTATTTCAAAATGGACATCCTCCATTTCGTCTTCATAATCTGCTGTACTGTGCGTATCCCAAAAGGCAATGATTTCCTCAATAGTGGCTGTTTCATCAGGCATAGGGTCACGAGTTTGCTTATTTGCGTCCATATTGTTTGCGCTCCTTATTGTCCATATTCCGGGCGCTGATAATCAGGGCTTCGTTTCCTGGTTTGCGGATAAAGAAGATGGTCAAATAACGCCCTTCTTGGGTTTGACCATAGGCTGCATACAGGTGTTCTCCTCGGCGATGTTTGCCTTTACCAACACGGCGGATACGTGGGTTACTGGAGAGAACTTCTCGTACTTCATCCTGATAAACACTATGTTTAACCTCGATTTTTATCAGGTATTGGTCTAGCCAAATGAGGCGATTGATTTTCAAAAGCTACTCCATTATTCAAGTCCAATTTTATGAATTATATCATCCTGCCGTCTGTCATTCCAATACCACGTATTCTATCATCCCCAAAACAAGCGGCTCTTTAAGCGGCCGTCCCCAACACAACAAAAAATGAAGGGTGGAAGGGGGAGCGGCCGTTGGCGCCGCATACGATAGTGTTCAATCCACAACAAGCGTGTTATGTTTCTACTATTCAACACTCCATGCGCCCCTCCACTTAATATACTTCGTCATGGGTTCCTATTGTTTCTAACAAAATAGCTTCATCCCCCTCATGTTGCACAAATTCAAATATGATACGTAAATCATAGCCAACGCTGCACGCCCAAGAATCGGCTAACCTGCCTTTAAGTTTGTGTGTTTTTAGACGGGGGTGAAAAACATCTTCAGCCATTAAGTCTAAGGTTGACTGGAGATTTGGGGCTAGTTGTGGTCTTTTTTTGATAATTCGTTTTGCTGACCGGATAAAAACATTTGTCTTGAGTAACTTTCGTTTCATGACAGAATTTCAGCCATTATCTCATCGGGAGTTGCAACTTTAACTTGTCCTGCTTGAAATTCTTGTCTTGCATCTTGAATATCTTTTGCTAAATCTATGCGGCGATGTTCAGCAATACGACGGCGCAAAATCTCAATTAAAGATTCTTGCTCGTCCAAAGGTAATTTATTGGCTGCTTCTAACACTTCTCCAAATAAAGTAACCGTTTGCATAAAATTGCTCCTTTTTAGATAAATACACTTTTCAGGTTCTTGGAGTACCCTCTTCTGAAAGATGTTCTCTATGAAATATTATACCAGAGAATTTTCTAGGAAGATGGTCAATGGAGTGTCACGGATGAGCAGAGATCCATAACCCTGCAAAATGGGTGATGGCACAAGGTATGCCATCACCCATTTCTGTAAGGCGTTGTTTTTTAGTACGGCCGTTGGCCCCGCATACGATATGGGTGTGTTTCAAATGAATTGGAGGGGCAGGCATCCTCAGATACCGCAGTCGCACTTGAGAATGCTCTCTCCTCTAGTTTAACTGAAATGAACCACACCCATACGACATAGTTCAACCCACAACAAGCATGTTTCTACAGTTCAACACCCCATGTGCCCCACCCCTTGATCATGAGGTTCACCCCTATAACAAGGAAACATAGACACAGAATATTTGTACACCGCGGTGTCCCTCCAGAGTAAAAATGGTGCTTTTTATCTGCCTCGACTACCTCCCTTGCCCGGTGTAGAAGGGCCTATTTTTTTTGGTCCGTTTCTCAGAATGTCTTCCCATTTGGGACGCCCTGCACCGATATTTGGTTGCGATCCCCCTCTAGTTCCTCCTTCATCTCCACTCTCAGAATCTTCAGTATTATCAGCACTGCATGAACCTGGTTCCTCTGAACCTTGTGTACCACTTGATGCATCATCGGATGGACTGATATTGGGGAGTGAATTCGCAATAGAAGCCGCAGCCTGTCCTGCCTTATATGCGTTATATATGCGCCACCCAATTTGTGTTGCTCTTACTGCTCCAATACCAACTGCTACACAGGCTCCAGTTCCACAAATCAGTCCAGATAAATCAGTATGGTTTATCGGCTCAGAACCGAGATATGTGTAATGGTTAGTACTATAACTTGCAAATTTGATCGGATCCTTCGTTGTCCAACGGCCGTTCTCCGCATCATAATCCCGTGCCCCAAAACGAACCAGGCTGGTGTCTGTGTCGTACAGGCCGCCGGCAAAGCCGAATGGTTGGAAGTTGGGGGTTGTGTTTTGGGTGACTTGACCGAAGCCAGTGTAGTGCATCTCCTGGGCAACAACCCCGGTCTGGCTGTTGATGATAAGACGGGGGCTGCCCAAATGGTCGGAGATAATACGGTATTTGATACCGTTTTTGATCATGTAGTCGGGCACATTACTCTGGCTGGCGTAAATGAACAGGCTGACGATGTCGCCGTTACCGTCCAGTTCGGCTACCGGATTCAAGCCGTCCTGATAGAGGAAGCCCTGTACCAATGTGCCGTTCACCAGTTTACCAATGCGCCGGTTGTCACCGTCAATCAGATAGGTAATCTGGTCGCTGTTGGGCAGGGTGACGCCGACAAGGTTGCCCAGAACATCATAGGTGTAAGCAGTGGTTTGGCCGCCAACTGTTTTGGTGAGCAGTTCGCCATTGGCGGTGTAGCTGTAGCTGGCGCTGCCGTATTGCAGCAGACGGTCCTGGTCGTCATAGGCAGCGTTGTTTGTGCCGTCGCTGAGACGGTTGCCGTTGCTGTCATAGGTGTACGTGGCGATATTGTTGCCATTTACTGTTTCTGTTTCTAGTCGGCCGGCCGCATCATAGCTGTACGTGGTAGTGACTGTCTGGCCGCTGACGGTTTCCACTTTTTGGGTGATGCGTCCTAAATCATCACGGCCGTACTGCACGGCAAAAACATCAGCGCTGTTGTAGGCGGCGCTGTAGCTGTTCAGTTCGGTGAAGGGGTTGAAGCTCCAACTATCTGTTGTATTGTCCAGCGTTGTGTCGTTGATGAGGCCGGTTTGGGCGTCGTAATTCAGGGTCAGATCGCCGGCCTGGGTGAGCATATCATCGGCGTCGTAACTGAAGCTGAATGGGGTGGGCGAGCCGCTGGCGCCGCTGACGGTCAGGTCGGTCAGGCGAGCGGCCGCATC
>JAAEOP010000946.1 GCA_024223125.1 Chloroflexota bacterium | reverse complement strand
GGCAAACCTTTTCACATGCCCCGCATCCGACACATTTGCTTTCATTGATAAGCGGGTAGCCGTTTGGACCAATCTCGATAGCATCGAAGTTACATGCCCTTATGCAGTCTCCAAGCCCCAGACAGCCGATACTGCATACCCGTTTTCCGCCATAAAAAGCTTCAAGTGCGTGACAACTGTTTACCCCCATATAATGGTATTTATCATCCGCCCTGTTGCCCCCAAGACATGTGTTTGAAGAAATAAGCGGCTCTGCACTACCTGGATCAACACCCATGATTGCCGCAATATTAACAGCCGATTCAGTGCCGGCGACCACGCAGACAGAGGGCGGAGTCTTCCCTTCCACAACTGCAACCGCCGCAGCGGAACATCCCGCAAAACCACAGCCGCCGCAATTTGCACCTGCCATATGCCATTCAACCTCGGAAATACGCGGATCCTCATAAACATAAAATATTTTAGAAGCAAAACTAAGCGTTAAACCGCATACTGCTCCAATGCCAAACATGACAAGAATGGCTTCTACAAAAACTGCCTCCTATACCATTCCTTTAAAAGCGAAAAATGTTAAAGAGAGTATTCCTGCCGTAACCAATGCAATGGATGTATCCTGGAGGGGTCTTGGAACCCTGGCAAGAAGGATGCGTTCACGCACACCTGCAAAAAGAATGAGCGCTAGACCAAAACCGATGGCATAGCTAAAGGATGTGACAACGGCCTGCAGAAAAGTATATTCTTCATTGACATTAATGAGACAAACGCCCATGACGGCACAGTTGGTCGTAATCAGGGGAAGAAAGATTCCAAGTCCGGCATAAAGCGCCGGGATAGACTTTTTTAGAAACATTTCAACAAACTGAACAAGAGATGCAATAACCAGAATAAATGAGACCGTACGAAGATATTCAATACCAAATTGTTGCAGAATATATATATTTACAATCCAGGTAAT
>JAAEOP010000945.1 GCA_024223125.1 Chloroflexota bacterium | reverse complement strand
CCCCCGTTTCTTTTAGTTGCAATGCGTAGCGATATTTTTAAATACACTCCCCACACGCTATACTATCCACATATTATTTACCGTAAAGATGAATTTTGACTAAGGAATGGGGATTTTATTAAACCCCGAACTTGTCATACCTGCGAAGGCAGGTATCCATCTTTTTAGTCGAGTGGATTCCCGCCTTCGCGGGAATGACAAATTAAAGTTCATGGGATTATTCCATCCTCATTCATAAGGTATTAACGGAGACAAAAATGAAAATAGGTTTGCAAATTGTACGTTTTGATTGGCCGGGTAGCCCGTCCAATATCGGCTCAAAGTTGATGGAAATTGGCAAAACGGCCGATTCTGCTGGATTCGACAGCATTTGGGTGATGGATCACTTTTTCCAGATGGATGTGCCCGATATGGGCTTGAAGCCGGAAGAACCGATGCTGGACAGTTACACCGTGCTTGGTTATCTGGCGGCGGTAACAGAACGCGCCCGACTTGGCGCAATGGTTACGGGCGGCAACTATCGTTATCCCGGCCATCTGCTCAAAATCGTCTCGGGGCTGGATGTGTTGTCAAACGGCCGTGCCAATCTGGGCATTGGCGCCGGTTGGTATGAACGAGAAGCAAAAGGGTTGGGTTTCTCCTTCCCACCGCTAAAAGAGCGGTTTGAACGGCTGGAAGAAACGTTGCAAATCGTCAAGCAAGCATGGTCGGGCGATTTTTCGGCATATGAAGGACAACATTACCAACTGGCCGAACCGATGAACCACCCGCAGCCACTGTCCAAACCACACCCGCCCATCCTCATCGGTGGCGGAGGTGAGAAGAAAACCTTGCGACTGGTGGCACAATATGCCGACGCTTGCAATCTGTTTGCCTTTATGGGCAATGAGGGCCTAGCACACAAGCTAAATGTACTCAAGGCACATTGTGACGATGTGGGGCGAGATTATGACGAAATTGAAAAGACAGCGCTCGGTTTTGTGATGTTGGGGGAAGGTGGCAGTTCGCCTGCGGATGTGATTGAGATGTGTCGCGGATTGGCCGATACGGGTATTGATACCTTCATTTTCAGCATCGGTAACGTCCACGACATTACCCCTATTGAAATAATCGGCCGCGAAGTGATTCCAGCCGTAGCCAATTTTTAAGGGCAGTACTCCAGACCCCTTGCGCGTTCGCACACTCCGTCCTTTTTCAAAGTCCCCCAAGGTGCCCGGCGCTTATAAACGAGTGTGCTACTCCAGTAGACTTGGTAATGAAGTGCCGGGTGCCTAGCTGCAATGCGCTTGCAATGCGTTTTGAATGTGTCATAACGGCCGTCTTTGACAACTGCTTGTTTGGTTTGGTGGCAGGAAATGATGGTTTTGCTATAAATACGCTTGTTGATAATGACGCCAAGAAGTCGGGCTTTTGTCAGAAGCCCGACTTTTGACTCCCGCGAGGTGATTGATGGGTATACTTGACGCGCTAACTTCTGGTGAGACAAAAGCAAAGAAACGCATTGAACAGGTGCAAAAGGATGGGGCGGTTGTGCTTGATTTGAGTGGGTTGAAATTAACGGCCGTTCCCCCCGAAATTGGG
>JAAEOP010000944.1 GCA_024223125.1 Chloroflexota bacterium | reverse complement strand
GACTGCAATTCACCATCTATGCAAAAATCATATAAGGCGGTTAGCCAGGGTTGAATTTCCGGCAAAGAAACAAAGTTTTCAGGCTCATCAATACAAAGTGTAAAGTTCTCATCTTGAGTAAAATAAATAAGGGCGTAAAGAGTGATCAGGGTACGCTGTCCATCTGATAATTCATGAAATCGATATGACGAATCAGATAGTTGAACCTTAAGTAATCTTCGATTCTCTCCCACTTTCTCAAACTTAAAATAGTTGAAACCATCAATAACTTCCTTAATAACTTTTGTGATCTCAAAGGCTTTACCTTGATTCTGGGAAATCTGCCTGTACCAATCAACAAAATTGCGGCACTGAGCGTCTAAAAACTCAGTTTCTCGAATACTTTCACTTTCCATTTGCAAAGGGTTTATTTGCACAATAATGAACCGTTTCAGGCACTCTTTAAACCATGTCAACTTGGTATTATCATGGCGTGGGGGCAAGGAACCAATTGCTGATCGATTCCAATCAAATGGATATTCTGGACCTTGAGAATAATCATCCTGATAAAGCTGGGCGTTGCCATCCACAAAGTCAATTAAACAGTTCTGATTAAACCAAAGCTTCTCTTGATAAATACGAACAAGTGAACGAGTACGATCGTATTTAATTTCTAACTCATATTTATAAACACCGCCGTTATCTTCTAACTCAAGCTCGAAACGCTGCTTTAATGTTTTTTGCCAGCGTGTTAAATCATCAAAAGAAAACAATTCAGAAACTTCACGGCCGCGACTCACAATTCCCTGAAGCTTACGCAAAACCTCAAAAATGGTTGATTTCCCACTCCCATTATCACCTAATAGGAGGTTAATGGAATCAAACTGAACGTCAAAGTTGACACAACATTTGTAGTTGTCAATATAAATTCGCTTGAGCATCATATTTTCTCTTAATATTTACGATTGTCATATCCGCCTTCGCGGATATCCATATGTGTGGATTCCTGCGGAGGCAGGAATGACCTGTATAATCATTATGCTTTTTCAGATTGTCCGCTAATTAAATGGTCAGCGCAAGGCCATTGATTAATGACCTACGGCCGTGTGCGTAGCTCGGTTAAGTGCGGCCGCAAATTGTCCGGCGGTAGTGTAACGATTTTCTGGCTTCTTACTCAGAGCTTGCATCAATGCCAGCTCTAATTCGGGGGAAAGGTCGGGTACAACATTGGTCAAAGAGGGAGGTGTAGCCTGCATATGTTGTAACAGCAGGGCGACGGGGGTATCGGCCGAAAAGGGAAGATCACCTGTCAACATTTCATACAACACAATGCCTAATGAGTAAATATCTGAGGCGGCCTGGGCGGGACGGCCGTGCGCCTGTTCCGGCGACATGTAATCGGGCGTACCGATGGTGGCTCCCGTGCTGGTGAGTTGGGCGCCTTCCAACATGCGGGCCACGCCAAAATCGGTGAGGACGGCCGTGTAACCATGCGTGCCTGTAAACTCGGCCAAACGACTTTCTTCACGCAGCATAATATTGGCCGGTTTCACGTCTCGATGAACAATACTGTGCGCGTGGGCATAATCCAGCGCCGCCGCAATATCCCGTATCATTTTTACCGTGTCGCCCATAGACAAACGCTGCCCTTCATCCCGCAGGCGGCGCAAACGGTTTTTCAAAGGCTCCCCTTCAATGTATTCCATTACCATGTAGGAAATATCTTCCTGAATGCCAAAATCATACATTTGCACAATGTTTTGGTGGCGCAGTTGGGCTACCCCGGATGCTTCTCGCTGAAATCGTTCAATAAATGATTGTTCGCCTGCCAAAGCGCGAGACATTACTTTGATGGCTACATACCGGTCGAGTGTGGGCTGGTAGCCTTTGTATACCACAGCCATGCCGCCGCGGCCGATAGCTGAAAGCACCCGGTAACTGCCCAGCGTTGTGCCGGTGAGATCAGTGGTATTGGTAGTGGTACGCTTGGTTGACGACCGTTCCCGTTTCTCAGCCCGGTTCAGAAATTCAGCAAAGGTTTGGCTAAACGGCCGTATTTGTCCTTCCGGCGTCATCCCGATGAGCGCTTTTTGCCGCAGCCTATCTCGTGTGTCCTGGTCGCAGGTGTGCAGGTTCCGCAAACCGCTCTGTTCCATCTCATCTAACTGCTGCCACAGGTAGCGAAAATGGTCTTCCGCTTCCGCCTTAAAGCGGCGCAGTACCAACTGGTCTAATTCTGTGTCCGTAATCGGCCGTTCCCGACCAGCGTACAAATGTGAGCCAATAATCTGCAAAAAGAAGGGATGCCGCCCGGCCTGTTCTATACAAAAAGCGATCTGTTCGGCCGTAAACGGCCGTGTACTCGTTTTAGTCGACAGATAAGCCAGCAATCCCTCCGCTTCCGTTTGGGGTAGCAAATTCAAGCGGTCTTCGGAGAAGATATTGAAAAATGGAGAGGAGAGGGTATCTGAATGTTGGTACGTCAGATCATATAACCCTTGTTTAGAGGTGGTGATATAAGTCACGCCCAATTCGCCGGCTAGACTGCGGAGTTCACCGTAAAAGCTGGCGTCAAAGGCAACATTGGTGGCCAGACTCTCAAATTCATCCAGCATCAATACCACCCGCAGCCCGGCTCGTTCTACCCGTCGCAGCAAACGGCGTACCTGCATAAAGCGTACATCTGCCTGCAAGGCCATCTCCCCCGCCTGTCCTCGCAGCGTTTCCTGGTCCAACGGTAGCGCCACCGCCAATTGATCCAGCAGTTCCGGCCAAAATTCCTCATAACTGATGTTGGCCATGGCTTCTAAATCTACATAGATGAAAACAAACTGGGCGGGGTCAAACCCATGATGGTGCAGGGTATCGGGGCAGGAGATGTGGGTCAGCAGTGAGCTTTTACCCATTTTACGCTCACCCACAATGGAGCGGCTTTGGCGGGTGGCAATGGCATTAAAGAGAGCTTCGACTTCGTTTTCACGGCCGTAGAAATAAGCCGGGTCAATAATGCGCTGCCGGTTGAAAAAGGGATTGTCGCGGTTGGTATGATTATGATTCATAACGGCCAAAATTATAACATAAGCAGGCATCCTGTCCGGTTGTACATCGGTACTGGGTACCGGATAAGGGGTTGCAAGTTGCAAGTAAGAGGGGGTTACGCATTGGGGTGTTCATTGTTGTACTTGTCTGGGATGATTAAGATGGGAAGTTACACTAGCGAACGGGTATAACGGCCGTTTGCGTCGCTGCATCCGTTCATGTGGTTGGCGCTGCTGGTTGTGGGGTTGTGGCCATACGGCCGTGGGGCAATGTGATTGGGATCGACGAGTGTGCTGGGGTGGAAAGCGGCCGTTTTGAGGTTGACAAGCCAACGAACAAGCATCAAACTAGAGGGCATGCAGGTCAAGATGTATTCCAAAGGTAGACGCTGGCAGAGTCAGACGAGAACGGAAAGGCTATAAAGCCCGCCACCTGGAACAACACATGCACCGGACGTGCCAGACAGAACGCTTCCTTTTTATCCGACCTTATCCCGAACTGAGGCGAGTAGTAAGGAGAAATCAAGCAAATAATGAATGCAGAAATATTTGAGCAATGTCAAAAACTGTTCCCGGAATGGGCAGCTCTCTCTATAGCGGATTTCACCTTTGATGATCCCAAGGGTTTTTCTTCCTTTACAATGGGGATTCGATCCAAAAAGGCGGTGCAGCCAACGGCCGTTCTGTACCGCCGCCTGGAAGGGAAAGAGAACGCAATATTGGATTTTGAGACGGAAAAAGAGGTGTTTCTGACTCTAGGGGCACATAGCATCGCCGCCCATTGCCATTACTACGATGAGACCTGCCGTATCGAAACCTTCTATCAGGGACGCACACTTCAGGCTGAGGAACTGTTTGAGTCTGAAAACTTATGTAAAATTGCCAATGAACTTTACCGCTTTCACCAACTCAAGCCTCCAAGCCTGCCGCAAAAGATGTTTTTTGAACTGTTGCACAACAAATGGGGCCAGATAGCAAAGCATGTCTTGGAGGAAAAGACAGCCATTTTCCCGCCCAATGAGCGCCGCATGTGCGAGGAATTGCGTGAGATTTACAGTCTGGAAACCTTTGAAAAAGTGAAACGATGCTTGCCTGATGGCGAGCTGACTTTTTGCCACAATGATACCTATCATGGCAATATCATGAAGCTGGACAGCGGGGAGATTAAACTGCTTGACTTTGAGTTTTCCTGTCTCAACAATAAGGCGTATGATTTTTCCAACCTGTTTGCGGAAACGGTGATGCGCCATCAGCAGCCGGACTACCCTTACTTTCGGATTGCGGAGCCGGAATTTGGCGACCATGAGTTTAGTATGTTAATCAATCATTATTTGGATAACATCGATTTTGAGACCCAAGAAGCAAGAGAAAAAGAGTTCCAGAAACTGCTGCAAGATACAAAGATGATGTTGATGATGTCTGACTACAAATACGCCATGGCGGCGCTGCCACTGGCTGTTGAACCTATCCAGAAGATTCGCTTTATCCCTTACGCGCATCAACGGTTCAGTAAGTTTTTAAGGGCATATGATCGAATCAATGTCAATGTATCCCCTTCAAATTTGCAGGTAACGTAGGGTGAGGCTGATGCAGTAGATGAGGTTATAGTAAACAGAGGTATCGCGCCCTTGAGGAAGTTCGCTTTCCTCGCCGCCCGCTAAACAAAACATTATTTACCCATGAGAGAGATGATCATTGCTCGGACAGAACGCCTGCTTTTCCGCCCACTTGGCATTCCAGACGTTGAACCTATGTGCCGGGTTTTGTGTGACGCGGAAGTTATGCTGTTCAGCGGCGGAGTCAAGACTCCCGAGGAAGTCGAGGGATGGATCGAGGGTTGCGTCGAGAACTACTCGACACTTGGATTCGGGCTTTGGGCCGTCGTTCTGAAAGAATGGAAGTGGATAAGGATGCCCTGCGCGCCCATTTCAGCCATGAGAAAATCATTCTCTTCGGACACTCATATGGTGGATTTCTAGCGCAGGAATACGCGCTGCGTTACCAAGACAAATTAGCCGGGTTGATATTATGCGACGCCGCTCCAGTTATTGATTATATGGATGTAATGCAAGCAAATGCAGGCGCACGTGGCACAGCTGAACAGTTAGCGACTTTGGGGCAAGCCTTTGGCCGCCCAATGGCAGACGATGCAGATTTTCAGGGAGTATGGGAGATGATCATGCCGCTGTATTTCCATTGCTTTTATCTTGTTCTATTTGCCAAATGAGACTGGTCGGCCCGCCATCCACTGAAGCGAATATCATTCCTTGGGCAAAGTGCGTTTTTTTGACCAACTACGGCCGATATTCTTCTTCATCTTCTCCAGGTAAGCTTGTTCCAAATCAACGCCGGTGTAGTTGGCTAGTTTGAGAAGGTAGGCCAGCAGGTCGGCCAGTTCGCTGCGGAGGGTGGGGCGGTGTTTTTCTAACGCTTCCTGGTGAGCGTCTACGGCCGTGCGGCCGTCGGCTCGCAGTCGGGTTGCGTCTCTCCAAATCGCCACCATTTCAGAAGCCAATTCCCCCATTTCCTCGACCAGTAAAATGTAGTTGAAAAAGAGATCAGGGTCGAATCCTTTTTCTGTATCCAGGCGGCGGTGGAAGTTTTGGAAGTTGGGTAAACGGCCGTCTGCCAAAATATTCCCATGCGAATCTTCCGATGGCGGAGTGGGGGTTTGTTCGGCCACCGTTTGCGTAATCAGGTCAACGGCAGTGTCCAGGTCGGCCGGGTTGGCTAAGAAGTCCAGATTGTTGACGTTGATGGTGAGGACGGCCGTCTCTTGCAGATTATTGAGCCACGCTTCATAGGCGGCCGCCAACTGCTGAATGTAGTCCGGGTCCATATCCCGTTCATATGGCCGGTCGCGCAGGGCAATACGCCGCATAATGACTTCATGGTCAGCCCGTAAGTAGACGATGAGATCCGGTTTGCGGATTTTTTCTCCGAGGGCGGCATGGACACGGCCGTACATCGCCAACTCATCATCTTTCAAATTCAGCCAGGCAAACAGTTCATCTTTAGCAAAGGTATAGTCTGATACCAAATCACCTAGTTGCAGCGCGGCCGGCACGGCTTCATGCTGCTGGTGATACCGGCTGAGTAAAAAGAAAATCTGTGTCTGAAAAGCATGTTGTGCCCGGTCCTGGTAAAAATCGGCCAGAAAGGGATTTTCTTCAAAGACTTCTAAGAGGATGGAACTGTTCGGCAGACGAGATTGCAGCAACCGGGCCAACGTCGTTTTGCCTACACCGATAACGCCTTCGATAGCAATAAATTTTTGTGGATTCATATTGTGTGTTTTATCCAATTTGTAAATTAATCATTTGGATCGAGATACCGATCAATATTCCTAATATTAGGCCGATAAATACGTCGGCCAGATAATGACGGGAACGGGCAACGCGGGAGAAGCTAACCAACACAGCCCACATGATGATGAGCAGCGCCCACTGCGGCCGTAGAAAAATGGCAAAGACAGCCACAGCCCCTACACGAGCGGCATGGCCGGAGGGGAAGGAGTATTTGTCTTGGGCAATTTCACGGCCGTGTGTCACCGGTCGCGCCCGCTTAAACACCCCTTTCAACAAAGCCACAATACCGGCCGCCGCAAAAATTGTGATGAGCAGTACCCACCCCAGACGGCCGACTTGCCAGATCAGCAAAACAGCCAGACTACCCCACAACCAGCTATCCCCGGTGCGGGAGAGAAGCCAGGCGATTTTGTGTGCGGCATGACCGTTGGTGTAAGCAACAAACCGATGTGTCCAATCCACATCCAGGGCAAACAACTCATCCCGACTCATGTGCCAGTCTGGCCTTCCATTTTGACAAATTCAGCCCGTACTAAATCTACCTGATTCGGTTTATCGGCATCCATCCCCATTTCCGCATATGGATTGAGGATAATTTTCACGGGTTGGTTGATAAGTCGTTCGGCCGTTTCTTCAATATCTTGAACGCTGAGCCGACGAAACAAAAGTTTTAACAGCACGCGCAACCCTACCACACGGGCGATCTTCCAGGCATGTTTACGGGCATTAGACAAGGTTTCTAATAGATCATCTTCAGCCAAAATAGCTGCCCCAGCAATGACAATGTCGCCACCGGCAATATTTAGCCCTTTCAATTTAACGTAGGTGCGTTTGGAGCCAGGGAAACGAGCTTCCATGGTAGGCTCGGTAATGAAGTTGTAGTAAACAGTGCGGTCAAGAGGTTGACACATTTTGATCATGTCGTCAATCATCTCACCGGTAATCAAGGGCACATCGCCGCTTACGCCCAAGGCGTGGCTTGTACCCGGTTTATTCTCCATGAGCCAGCGCAAACCGGCCGTGCCATTTTTTATCAGGCTGCCGTGGTCGGGCAGATGGGTGACGGGGCGTTTGAAGCTCATGTCCATATCCTCGCCCAGACCGACGATAACCACATCTTCAACCTGGCTGGCCGATTGTACGGCATCTACCACACGTTCTAGCATGGTACGGCCGTTTATATCTAACAATGCTTTAGGTTTGCCTTGAGTATAGGCATAAATAGGGTCTTCTGGGCCGGGCAGCCCCCCGGCAATGATAACGCAGTCCATGTTTTCCTCCCTTTCTATGACAAGGTGACAAGATGATGGGGTGACAAGGTGACTTGCCTACTTGCAACTTGCAAACTTGCCTACTTTATAATGTGTGAATCGTGGGCTTTAACTCTAGTTCAGCAATCAGTTCATTCAATTCAGCATGGGTCAGGGGGCGGTTTTTGCCAGACACGGCCGTCAGCGCCGCTTCCATCATATTTGTGCCAAAGGAACGGCCGTCCAGCACCGGCGTTGTTGTGACCACATACGTAACGCCCCGCTCCTTGAACATCGTCATATCTTTAGGGATGGTCGTGTTGGTGACAATGATCTTGCCCTGTAAATTGTCGGGCATATGTCGTTTAATGTAATGGCAATCTCCAGCGATCACATCTGCCCATTCATACCATTTAATGTATTTGGGGATGATCTCATCCTGTTTTTCTCCTGTAGGGTACAACATGCTGATGGGTAGTTTGGTAATAATGGGGCCTAACAAACGGCCTAGAAAGTTAAGCATTTTCAGGCTGTGAATGGCGATGGGGATGCCTACCGAAAACATCAAATCGCCATACGTGGCTTCATAATTGTGGTCAGCGAAACCCAATGTCATGCCGTACCGGTCTGCGCCAACAGTGATAAGCACTTTGCCGGAACCATACGCTGGTCCCAATTCATCAATCATGGCCTGGACTACCTGTCGTTCCAGGGTGTTTTTCAGACCGCTGCCATCTACCACCGGTGTTTGGCTGACATTTTTGATGAGCTTATGAGCGGCCGTGATGTTGTAGCGTCGCGTAACCATATCCACCCACAAATCAATGCCACCCACACCCAGGCAATCTACCTGACCATCCAACTCTGTAAAAAGGGCGGTGGCTCGTTCAATATCACCATCCGTCCCCCGTCGTTCAATGCTAACCACTTGCCCCAACAGTTCAACTTCAACAGCTTTGTCCCGTTCAGAACTACCTAAACTTACGCTGATAGCTCGTTTCATTGTTTCCTCTCCTTTAACAATAGTGGTTGGTGGCTGGTGGATAGTGGCTTGTAAATTAGCCACCAGCCACTATCCAGATTGTATCGTGTTTACAGTTTTCAGAAAATGTTAGTTGCGTAGGGCAAGAGGCAGATAACTTTTTTCATCGAGGATGGCGCTTAGGGCGTCTACACGGCCGTAACCAAACGTATGATTCGGCACATCTGTCACTGAATCGCCACCGCAGCCCTCTGTAGTGGTTTGGGGCACGGCCGAATTCTGAATAATCAGCTCAATCAAATCTACATTTCCGGCCAGAGTGGGGTCGGCCGAAATCAACAAAGCCACCAACCCGGCTACATGGGGCGCCGCCATACTTGTACCCGAAAGAACAGTATAGTCATCATCCCGTTTAGTTGAACGTATGGCAAGGCCGGGGGCAGAGATGTCTGGTTTGAGACGGCCGTCAAACGATGACGGTCCCCGGCTGCTAAAACCGGCAATACTGTCATCCAAACTGGTAGCCCCCACCGAAAACGAGGCGTCGTAAATGGTCGCTGGTTCATTGACACTATTACAGCCCGGCCCACTGTTCCCGGCCGAATGAACGGTGACGATACCGGCGGCGCGCACATTATTCACCACTGTTTCTAAAACGGTCGGTTGGGTGCAGCCTTCGTTGATGGGGCAGCCCCAAGAATTGTTGACAACGTGCGGCGCTTTGCTGGGGTCGCCGTCGCTCATCGGGTTGCCGCCCAGCGGGTAAGGGGCGATAAACCATTCATAACATTCAGCGTAAGAGGCAGGTGTGCCCACTCCCTGGTTCATGTTGCGGCAGCCAATCCATTGCGCGCCCGGCGCCATACCCACCGGATGGGTAGCGGAAATAGGCCAGCCAGGCGCAAGCGGGTCAAGATCATTACCAACCATTGTGCCCATTGTGTGCGTACCGTGGCTGGAGAAATAATCGTCACACGGTTCGTTCAGATTAACAGCACAGACGGTATTGTTGGTGGGCAGGCTGTAGTGCCAATTATAATTATGATCGGCCGTGACCCCATCCCAGCCCCGATATTGATTGATCAATGCTTCATGGTTCCAATCATACCCCGTATCTTGGCCGCCGATGACCACCCTTTGCCCCGTGATGCCCATAGTCCACACGGCCGGTGCGTTCACCTGGTTGATGTTCCAGGGTGTGGTGGCGACGGCCGTGTGGGGAACCATTAGTGGGAGCGTAGGCAGGCGTAAAGCAACGGTCGGATTGGCGTGGAGATAAGCCACATCGGGACGCTGAGCCATCTTTTGTACTGCGTCAAAATCACCTCGTACCCAAATCATATTTGTCACCCAAAAGGAACGGTAAGCGGCGCCGGCTGTATGTAACGCCTGTAAAACGGGGGGGTGGGTCTGGCGGGCAACGGCCGTTAAACGCTCATACACATACGCCCCTTTGGCCTCTTTATCAGCAATAGCGGCCGCCCCGCTGAGATCAGCTTGGGACGTTAGTGTGACCAGGAATTCGGTTTGAGGAGGTTGGTTAACGGCCGTGAATGCCGGTGGACTGACCCTTTCCAGTACCCAGGGGTCAACTTTGTCTTGCCAGTTGGGTGGGGTGGGTTGAGCCAGGGCCAGATGGGTGAGTACGGCCGTTGCCAATAAAAATAGAAATGATAAGAGTAGTAGTTTACGCATGAAATTTTTGTGTTTTGTGAGATTGGAGATTAAGAGATTGGTGATTGATCAATTTCTTAATCTCCAATCTCCCCAATAACAAACCAGCAAACATTATACTCAACTGTAATAGTTCTGTTAATTTTGGTTGGCAGCCGACTATTCTTGTGTCCATACAAATAGCGTGTGGTAAACTGACGAGGGAAACAAAAAGACCTATGCTAAAGCAAATAGAGTTGTTCAACCAGGCAGTAGAAGCACAAAGACAAAGTGATTATATAAAGGCGCTGGCGTTGTATACAGCCGTGTTAAACGCCATTGACGCCTCCGGAGCGACAGCAAAGAGCTTGGAATTGCGTCTGGCGGCGCTACGACGTTGTGGGCTTTTGCAGCGGCGCTTTCCAGTTTGCACAAATCCTTGTCAATATTCCAACAAATTACTGAAGAAGAAGTGTCCCGCGTTTTGAATGCGTTTGGGATAGTCTATTTGCGGCTGGGCAAAGTAGATAAAAGAATTGTCGCTTATGAAAAAGCGTTGCCTTTGGCGCGTCAAACAGGGTTGATGGAAACGGCCGTCGCTTTAAGTAACCTGGGTGAAGCATACCAACTTTTATATGACATGGAGCAGGCGTTTGTGTATCATAACGAGACAATGAGCATAGCTGAAACAATTCAAATAATCAGTATGGAAGTGGATACGCGACGCAATTTGGGAGTAGACCTGACACATTTAGGCGAAATGGAAGCTGGTATTGTCCATTTACGCCAATCCTTACAGATGAGCGAAGCAATAGGCGAGCCACATCTCACCCATCAGGCACTTTATTCTTTGGCTTTGGCTGAACAGGTTCATGGGCAGAATGATGAAGCGGAAACGATTGCCAACCGGCTGTTGCAATCTGCCGAGCGGAACCAGGCTGGTGACTTTCAGGCGCAGGCCATGTATGTCTTGGGTCTGTGCGCCCAAATACGAGATAATGTTGTGATCGCCGAGCAAATATGGCAGCAGGCGCTCTTTCTGGCGCATGAAACGGGGCAGCAAAATCTGTTATGGCAGCTTCATGCAGCTTTGGCAGAAATCGCGCCTAATCCTGCTCTGGCAACCACACATTATCGTATTGCTCAAGATGTCATTGACCAGATTGTATATCCTATTGATGACAATGCCTTACGCCAAAAATTCTTGAAAGCTCCTCCAGTGAAAGCGATATTAGACCAGGTTGCTTAACGAAGTATGACCCATCTCACTGTTGCCACAATCAATGTGCGAAACCGTTTTGACCGTTGGCGACAGCGGCGACATTTATTAGTGGCACAGTTGGTAGACGCTGCGCCAGACCTGGTCAGCTTTCAAGAAGTGAACCTCTCAATTGGCCAGGGACGCTGGCTACGTAACCAGATTAATGCCCGGCTGCCAGAGGGAAAACGATCGTATACCCTCGTCCAAAAACGAAACCAATCATTCCGCAATTACACTTTTGGCGTGGCAGTTCTCAGCAACTTGCCCATTGTGTACCATGATGCCATTGGGTTGGGTATGGGCGGGCAGGTTGCTTTGCGGGCCAATATTGAATTGCCTACCCGCCAGACAGTAGATTTTGTGGCCGTCCAACTTCATGATGGGCGGCACAACCGGGAAACCCGCGAAGAACAAGCAATGGCTTTGACTGGCTGGCTGCATGAAGCCCGTGCTGTGCCTGGCCAAATTGTGGCCGGTGATTTTAATGAGACGCCTTCTGGTTTGGCGATTCAATATATGAAGCAATATTATCGCTCACTGTATGAACTGGTTGTCGGCCGTGAACCAATTGCCACCTATCCCACAGCTTTGGTTTCCGTACCAGATGATTGGACAGCTTGCCTGGATTATATTTTTGTGTCCAAGACCATACGCCAGGCCACACAAGCCGCCATCTTCTGCAACCAACCCGACCCCGAAGAGGACATCCTATTCCCTTCTGATCATGTTGGTCTAATAGCCACTATCAAAATATAAGAATTGTCAACGGTCAATTTATGCTTGACTGGACAAGCCGCGGAAAATTAGCCACAATTACGGCCGTTGAAAAACCATACTAACCAGGAGAAGTATTGAGATTAAAGATTAGAGATTGAGCGTAAACATCCAATCTCCCAATCCCCAATCTCCCCAGTTTTATGATTTCCATTTTAGCCCCTGTTTATAATGAAGAAGCCGTACTGCCTGAACTGCACCGCCGGGTGGCCCAGGTGTTAGATGAATTGGACGATCCTTGGGAGTTGGTCCTTGTCAACGATGGCAGCCATGATCGTTCTGCGGTCATTATTGCCGAACTGCATGACAAAGACCCTCGTGTGAGGGGGGTTAGTTTTTCACGTAATTTTGGATTTCAGATTGCGGTGACGGCCGGGTTAGATTTTGTCCAGGGTGACGCCGTTATCTTGACGGATGCCGATTTACAAGACCCGCCAGAAGTGTATCCAAAGATGATTGCCAAATGGCGTGAAGGGTTTGATGTTGTCTATGGCATACGTACCAGCCGGGAAGGGGAAACGGCCTTTAAGTTGTTAACGGCAAAAATGTTTTACCGGTTCATCCGGCGTATTACGCGCATTGATATTCCGCTGGATACAGGTGATTTTCGTTTGATGGACCGTCGGGTAGTGAATGCCCTCAAACGAATGCCGGAACGAAACCGCTTTATCCGGGGGATGGTTCCCTGGGTAGGTTATAAGCAAACAGGGGTAGAATATGAACGGGCTGGCCGTTTTGCCGGAGAATCAAAATTTAGCAGTGTAAAACAAATGCTGCCGTTTGCGGTGGATGCAATTACCAGTTTTTCATATTTGCCTTTGCAGTTAGCTACCTATCTCGGTTTTTTTATTGCTGCGGTTACAGCGCTGGCGATTGTGTTAGTGGTGGTGTTGCGTTTATTTGGGCCATCTACTCCCTTATTAGGGCAGGCGACAACATTGGTGGCTGTTCTGTTTCTGGGCGGGGTGCAGCTCATTTGTTTGGGTATTATTGGGGAATATCTAGGCCGAATTTATGATGAGGTGAAGGGACGGCCGCTCTACTTGATTGACCAGATGTGGGGCTTTGATGATGAGGTATAACACCACTTCAATATAGAATGTCAAGGAGAATACAAGTCGGCTCGAATTCGCAAGGCATACAATGTTTTGGTATGCGAGTAATTTGATACTGTTTCTGACACGGTTTCTGGCGGAGATAATCCTTCAAATGACAACATCCATATTCGTGTTCCGGGATTGTTAGCCGCAACTTTATCATAATCCCTGGCAACGACATTGTATTTTCCCGCATCCAGATAATAAAAAATGGGGGATGTCGCCCAGTGAAGCTGAACAAATATCAGATCATCTTCTTCAATTTCAGGTATCCATTGGGTGGCCAACCCCTGGTAGTCAGTGGGGTGATGCAGCCGCTGCCGGTAATGAATAACACTGAATATATGTAGAATGACGCTGATTCTAGCGTTTTTTGTGTCTGTAACGAAACCCCTGACAAGAGGTGGCTACAAGCATATTTTCCAGCCAATTCTCACGATAAACAAACCCGTTGAGTTTATGGGCTGGAGATTGATATTGTTCACTAATTTTGGCTCT
>JAAEOP010000943.1 GCA_024223125.1 Chloroflexota bacterium | reverse complement strand
CCCAGCACATTGAGCAAGGGCAGTCCTACATCAGAGAAGGGCGGGCCAAGGACCGCGTGCGCGCCGGCATCGACCAGGTCTTGGGCTGCGCGCAAGGTCAATTCCAAATCGGCCGCATCGGCCGGCTCAACGATGTACTCGATTGGTGTGCCGTTCAGGCCACCGGCACAGTTGATCAGTTCAACCATATAGCCCGCGGCTTGGCTGCCGGGAATGTCGGCAAAACCGCCCAAATCCGAGAAGTCGGGCGCGTAACCGATGATCAAGGGGTCGCCTGTGGGCTCATGACACTCCCCGCCGGCATTGGCCAGAATCGCATCAAGATCAAACTCGCCAGTTGCCATAGCCTCGCCGGCATCATCTTCAGATTCTTCTGCCGCCGCATCATCTTCTGTCGTTGCAGAATCTTCTGCCGCTGTATCATCCTCTGTGGCAGCCTCATCTTCTGTAGTTGATGAGGCTGCTTCATCATTTGCAGGTGGTGTGTCAGGCGTGTCACTAGAGGTACATGCGCTGACTAACAGCAAAAATATTGTTAGTAATACCATCCAATTTTTTATATGGATATTTTTTT
Organism: Chloroflexota bacterium; assembly: GCA_024223125.1. The sequence goes on along the minus strand of JAAEOP010000943.1, from coordinate 40 downwards.
TACTGGTCATCATCCTCTCCTTTTTTGATTGTTTAGGGGT
>JAAEOP010000942.1 GCA_024223125.1 Chloroflexota bacterium | reverse complement strand
GGGGCCTCGTAACTTTGGCTTTAACGTCAATGAATGGCGGCACGTCCGCACCTTTATGGAAAGCCGAGATGAGCCGGCGGCCCCGTTCCCCGTTGCCGTGGCTATTGGCCTGGACCCGGCCATTATGATAGGGGCCGGCGTGAGAACCGGCGAGGATGAGCTGACCATCGCCGGGGCCATTCGCGGCAAAGGGGTGCCGGTCAGCACAGGGGTTACGGTAGATGTTGACATTCCGGCTGAAGCTGAATTTGTCATCGAAGGTCTGGTTCAGCCCGCGAAAAAAAAGGAGGAAGGCCCTCTGGCTGAATTTCACGGCTATTACGGCGAATTGTGGGAGAGTCCCACCTTTGAAGTAACGGCCGTTTGCCGGCGCGATAATCCCATCTTCCAGACCATTATCCCGGGCTGGTACGAACACGTATATATCGGCAATGTCCTGCCCCGCGAGCCGCTGTTGCTAAAGTTTATCCAACACATCAGCAAAGATGTGGCGGTCCACATTTCACCTTACAGCAATGGGTTTTCAGCGATTGTTCAATTGAAAAAGAGCAACCCCGGCCAGCCAAAAAATATAGCTCTGGCCGCCATGACCGCCCACATCAACATCAAAAAAGTGATTGTGGTTGACCCGGACATCAATATTTACGACCCGGCGGATGTGCTGTGGGCTCTCACCAATCGGGTTGATTGGCGACTGGATACGTTTACGGTGCCTTATTCACAAGGCCACGAGATGGATCCGACTGCCGACATGCGAGGCGTCCACACCAAAATCGGCATTGATGCCACTTACAAGCGAGACCGCCGGGAATATGGCGAACGGGTCAGCTACAAAGCG
>JAAEOP010000941.1 GCA_024223125.1 Chloroflexota bacterium | reverse complement strand
GTGAAGTGAGGAATCATTCATTATTCACAATTCATTGTTCACTATTCATTATTCTTTTTCCATACTTCGCTGGAAAAGGTCTAGAATCTTATGAACAATACAACACATCTACTAATGCTACTCCTCCTCCTTTTGCTTGTTGGTTGTGGTAATGATGACACGGCCGTATCCTTTATGGTGTTTGGCGAACCGGCCGAATTTGCCGCTTATGAACAATTGGTAGCCGCATTTACAGAACGCCACCCGGATATCCCCATCGAGTTACAACACATTCCCAGCCAGGGAGAGTACCGTCAGCGGTTGGCGGCCGGGTTTTCGGCCGGTATGCCGCCCGATGTGATGCTGCTCAACTACCGTCGCTTTGCCGCTTTTGCCGCCCAGGGGGGGCTGGAACCTATCGAGCCATTTATGGCCCAAAGCGATGTTTTACGCGCCAATAATTTCTTTCCTACGGCCGTCTCCGCTTTTCAATTCAACGGGCAGTTATGGTGTGTCCCCCAAAACATTTCCAGTTTGGTTGTCTATTACAATCGAGATTTGTTTGATGCCGCCGGATTAAAAGTCCCAGCTAATGATTGGACATGGGATGATTTTGTACAGGCGGGGCAAGCCTTAACCATAGATGTGGATGGCGACGGCCGTATAGACCAATACGGCGCCGGTATATCTCCCAACATCTTCCGTTTAGCCCCCTTCATCTGGCAAAACGGGGGGCAGCTTGTAGACAATCCAGCCAATCCCACCCGCCTGACGCTGGACAGCCCGGCATCCATAGCTGCCCTACAATGGTTTGTAGATTTACAAATCAAAGAAGGCATTGTTCCCGACGCTGTGGCCGAAGCGGCCGAACCGGCTGAAACACGCTTTTTGAACGGCCGATTAGGCATGTATTTCAATAGTCGTCGCGGAACGCCCACTTATCGCACCATCCAAAACTTTGCCTGGGATGTGGTCCCACTGCCACGCAGCCAGCAAATGGTCGGCATTTTGCACAGCGACGCCTACTGCATGGCGGCCGCTGCCAAAAACAAAAAAGCCGCCTGGACGTTCATCGAATTTGCCAATTCGGCTGAGGGACAAACCATCATAGCCGCTACCGGGCGCACCGTACCTTCGCTCATGAGCGTGGCCGAATCGCCCGCCTTTTTAGACCCCGCCCTGCCCCCGGACAATGCGCGTATTTTTATTGACACCGTACCCCAACTGGGGCGCGTCCCCATCATGTCTGGCTGGCCCGGCATTGAACTAACTACCAGCCAGGAGATCGAACGCGCTTTTTATGGGCGGGCAAGTGTGGCGGAAGCGGCGGATACGGCCGTTGAGCAAACACAACCATTCTTCGCGGATCAGTAATCAGTTTTCAGTGGTCAGTTTTCAGCGGTCAGCGGCCGGCAGTCAACGGTCAGCTTCTAGCCCCTACTGAAAATCCATCGGCTGCGGTCTATTATCCAGAATCGCTTCAATCTTCTCCATCACATCATCCGTTAGCTGAGAGGCTACATCCAGCGCCTTCATGTTTTCTTCTACTTGCAATACTTTAGACGCGCCTGTTATCACTGTGCTGACATGAGGGTTTTTAACACACCAGGCCAGGGCTAATTGGGGCATAGTTGTGTTTAATTCTTGGGCCACGGCCGTTAACTCCCGTACCTTCTGTAAACGCTGCTGTCCTTCCTCGCTTTCAAACATCTCCTTCAACCATTCGTAGCCAGGCAGGTTCAAGCGGGTATCATCAGGCGTCCCCTCGTTATATTTACCCGTCAGCAAACCGGAGGCCAGCGGCGACCAGATGGTTGTGCCTAAACCGATGGCATCATAGAGACGGCCGTATTCCACTTCAAACCGCTCCCGATGGAACATATTGTACTGCGGCTGCTCCATCGTGGGCGGGATAAGGTTATATTGGCGAGCTACGCTATACGCCTCCATCAACTGCTGCGCCGACCATTCCGACGTACCCCAATAGAACACCTTGCCCTGCTGGATCAGCTCCGTCATCGCCCGCACCACTTCCTCCATAGGCACATCCGGGTCCGGCCGGTGGCAAAAGTAAAGGTCCAAATAATCCACCTGCATCCGCGCCATTGCCTGATGACATGCTTCATAAATATGTTTGCGGCTCAGGCCAAACTGCATCGGTTTAGGGTCGTCCACAGCGCCAAAGCGAACCTTGCTAGAAACGGCATAGCTATCTCGCGGCCAATTGAGCTTTTGCAGCGCTTCTCCCATAATCAGTTCCGACTGCCCCAGGGCATAAACCTCGGCATTGTCAAAAAAATTAACGCCGGCATCATAAGCGGCCGTCATCATTTCCACTGCCAAGTCTACATCGGCCTGATTCTTAAACGTTACCCACGAGCCAAAAGACAAAACGCTCACCTTCAAGCCTGAATTTCCCAATCGTCTGTATTCCATGTGAACTCCTTTTTGACAATAGCGCAAAACTTGCCCGAATCAGATTACATCTCTTGTAGACCTTATCGGAAATAAGAAATTGGACAGGATTTACGGGATTATTTCATCCTGTAAATCTTGTTAATCCTGTCAAAAAAGTTGTTTCCGATAATGTCTTGTATACACGAATGGGAAGAACACTGATTTTTCTTTATTTATATCCGTGTTTCTCCTACCCGTGTATACAACTCCCTGCCAACTTTTACGATATTACCTTTTTGTTTTAATAAGATGCCGGTAAATAGATATAACTTATACCTCAATCTGGTGAGAGATCAATGTTGACGCATTTCCAGACTACAAGTAAAATCCCCTCCGTGACATTATCTTGGAGAACAATAATGGCTTTGTTATACCACATCAACACACGCGAAACAGGCGGATTGTCCATCCGCCAGACATGCGTTGGCGTTTGTTCTCCAGGTAGTTTTTGCCGCACACGGCCGTAACCCCACTACCTCAACTCGAATTCAAACACGCGCCCCGTATGTCAGATACATACGGGGTTTTTTTATTTCTAAGATGACACAACCATGAACCGACTAAAGACTATTCACCCATACTGGCATTTATTGGCAACCTACCTACGGCCGCAACGCGGGCGAGTATTGACGTTAACCGTTCTCGTCATAGGCGGCATTGGTTTGCAATTAGCTAACCCCCAAATTGTGGCTTATTTCATAGATACCGCATCAGAAAACACGGCCGTGCCCGGTACACCAGCCTACACGGCCGGACTGAGAAAATTATTCATTGCCGCCGCCATCTTCATGGGCATCGCCATCATACGCCAAATTGTAAATGTAGCCGCCGTTTACATCGGCGAACACGTCGCCTGGACAGCCACCAACGCCCTCCGTGCCGATTTGGCTCTGCACTGTTTACAGCTAGACATGACCTTCCACAAACAGCATAAACCAGGCGAACTGATCGAACGGGTGGATGGAGATGTGAACCAGCTTGCCAATTTCTTCTCCCAACTCATTATCCAGTTAGGCAGCAATCTACTTTTGCTCATTGGTGTGATAGTCCTTCTTTATATAGCCGATTGGCGCATCGGTTTGGCAATGACGGCCGTCCTCCTCCTGGCAACCATCATCCTCAACTTTTTGCGCCAGCGCACCACTCCCCGCTGGCAAAAACTGCGTCAGGCCGACGCTAATCTCTTCGGCTCATTAGAAGAGTGGCTCAGCGGCGTCGAGACCATCCGTTCTTCAGGGGCAACTGCTACCATCATGGGCAAACTGTACCGGCATTGCCGCGACCGATGGCTGGCAATGCGTTCAGCTATGCGCGCCAACGTCTGGGTAATGAACACACCGACATTCACCTTCGCCCTGGCCTACAGTTGCGCCCATTTGTTTGGCGCTTCCCTCTACCGTGACGGCATCATGACCATTGGCGGCCTCTACCTCATCTTTTACTACATTGACCTCATCAAAGACCCCGTATGGCGCATCAATCGTCAAATTGAAGATTTACAACGCGCCGGCGCCAGCCTGAACCGTATCGTAGATTTACGAAATGAGCAGCCAACTTTGTCTGACGGCCGAGGCACGCCCATTGCTGCCGGCCCCCTCAGCGTCCAATTCAACCATGTCTCCTTCAACTACGCCGACGACCCTCACACACGTATTTTGGATGATGTGGATTTTAGCTTGCAACCCGGCGCCATACTCGGTTTATTGGGGCGTACCGGCAGCGGCAAATCCACCCTGACCAAATTGCTCTTTCGCTTTTACGATCCTACAGAAGGCGTCATTTGCCTGAACGGCCGTGATTTGCGAGACGCCACCCAGGCCAAAATCCGGCAACATATCGGTTTGGTTACTCAAGAAGTACAGCTTTTCCATGCCAGCCTGCGCGACAATCTAACGATGTTTGACGACACTATTCCCGACGAAAAAATCACGGCTATTTTAAATGATTTGGGACTGGGCGAGTGGGCCAACGGGCTGCTATTTGGCCTAGACACACAAATTTCAGGCAACCATGTTCTCTCGGCCGGGGAAGCCCAACTGCTGGCCTTCGCCCGCGTTTTTCTGGCTGATCCGGGGTTGGTTATTTTGGATGAAGCGTCAGCCCGACTAGACCCGGCCACCGAACAACTTATCGAGCGAGCGATTGACGAATTGCTGAATAACCGCACGGCCGTCATCGTAGCCCACCGCTTAGGCACTGTACAACGCGCCGACGAAATTATGGTGTTGGGTAACGGCCGTATCCTGGAACACAACACGCGGCAAATTCTGGCCAATGATTCTGGTAGCCACTTTTACCAACTGCTGCAAACGGGTTTAGAAGAGGAGATCGGAGATTAGGAGATTGGAAATTGGGGCAATCTCTTAATCTCCAATCTCAAAACACTCATCATGAACAACGTACCTATTTTAAAAACCTACCAATACTTCTGGCGGCTCATCAAATTCCGCCCCGGTTTCTACTTCGGCGATGTCATTACTATCTCTATTCACATGATGGCTACGGCGGCCGTCGGTCTCATCTTGAAGTTGTTTTTCGATTGGCTAACCGGCGAAAACAACCTGGACGTTACCGTGTGGACTTTTGTCGGCCTGCAATTAACGGCCGCTTTCATAATCGGCGCCTCATTAACTGGAGCCGCATTATTCTACATCAACTTTCAATACCACAGTTACGCCCTGCTTATGCGTAATTTGCTGGCCCGCATTTTGCAAAGACCCGGCGCCGATGCCCTGCCCCGCCACCAGGATGGCGGCCGTCAATCCACCGGCGAGGCAATCAGCACCTTCCGCGACGACACCACCGCCCTTTTGGACGGATTGGTCATCATTGACGATCTCATCGGCCTGATTTTGATGGCCGCCATCTCTTTCTTCATCATGTTCCAAATTAGCGTCGTGGTGACATTGGGCACGTTTATGCCGTTGGCCCTGGTCATCATTATCGCCCAACGGCTGCGTCACCGGGCCAAAGCATACCGGCGTAAAAGTCGGGAAGCCACCAGCCAGGTTACTGGCCTGATTGCCGACATGTTTAACGGCGTCCAAGCGCTTAAAGTTGCCAATGCCGAAGAACGGGTGGTGGCTCGTTTCCGCCTTAAAAATGATCAGCGCAAGCAAGCAATGGTAAATGACCGGTTGATTGGGCAGGTCGTGGATTCGCTTAGCGGGGGTACGATTGATTTAGGGATGGGCTTCATTTTACTGTTTGCGGCGCAAAGCATGTACGCTGGCGATTTTACCGTCGGCGATTTTGCTTTATTTGCCGCCTACCTGTGGCCCATTACCCAACTTATGCGTATCGCGGGAACAGTTATCACCCGCTACAATCAAGTCGCCATCTCCAACCAACGGATGGAAACGATGATGCAAGGATCGCCACCCGGCAAATTTGTAGCCCACCATCCCATTTATATGGATGGAAACTTTCCGACGTTACCTTATGCGCCCAAAACGGCCGCTGACCATTTCCAACACCTACACGTAAAAAATCTAAGCTACCAATATACAAGCGCCCACCCAGCGCCAGATACGGAGCACGAATCACGGCTTACAGAACACGGAGCGCCAAGCGCTGGCATTGAAAATATATCGTTCAGTCTCAAACGGGGCAGTTTCATCGTCATCACCGGCCGTATCGGTTCCGGCAAGACAACATTGCTTAAAACACTGCTCGGTTTGCTGCCGCCGGATGCAGGTGAAATCTGGTGGAATGGGTCTCTCGTGAGTAACCCGGCCAACTTCTTTGTACCGCCGCGTACTGCCTACACCGGTCAGGCGCCCCGATTGTTCAGCGAGAACATTCGTGAAAACATATTGTTAGGGCTGCCAGAAACAAAAGTGGATATGCAGAAAGCGGTAACAACGGCCGTACTCGATCAAGACATCCGCGATATGGAACAAGGGTTGGAATCGCTCGTTGGCCCCCGCGGTCAGCGACTGTCCGGCGGGCAGATACAGCGTACAGCCGCCGCCCGCATGTTTGTACGTGATGCCGAACTGCTCGTCTTTGACGACTTATCAAGCGCATTGGATGTGGAAACGGAAAAAGTATTGTGGGAACGGTTGTTGGGAAGGCAAAATACAATTTTGTCCAACAAACCTACCTGTCTCGTCGTCTCCCACCGCCACTCGGTTTTACGCCGCGCCGACCATATCATTGTTCTGAAAGACGGTCGTATCGAAGCCGAAGGCAGTCTGGATGAATTATTAAACCATAGTCAAGAAATGCTGCGCCTCTGGCAAGGCGACGGTTAATGGGAAGGAATAAGATGGAACAAACGAAGGTCTTTATACGCACGGCCGTGCCCCATCAAGATTATGAAGCGTTGGCGGCGCTTCTGAGCAAATTCTGGCACGAACCAATCAGCGCCCAAAACATTCACGATTGGGACAATATTGGCGGCAACGACCGTATCCTACACCGTCTGTTACTTGAAAATGAGCAAAACCAGCTGCTTGGCTACGGCCTTGTGCGTCACCAGTCCCATGAAGCTGATGGTTGGTTTTACATTTGGGCCGGCATTGACCCCGCTCATCGGCATCAGGGTTTAGGGCAAATGCTCTACAACACAATTCTGCAAATAACACTTGACCACAATGCCGCCGAACTGGGCACAGACGTTTTGGACGACTGCCCCGAATATCTCCGCTTTGCTCAAAAACAAGGCTTCATCCTGGATAGACATTTGTATGAATCGGCCGTTGATTTGCACACCTTTGACGAAACACCCTTCGCCGGTCTGATTGAAGCGGTAGAGGCTGCTGGTATCCGTTTCACTTCCCTGGCGGCGGAAGGGGATACGGAAGAAGCACGGCGCAGGTTACACGCTCTTAACCGCGCCTGCTCTTTGGACGATCCCGCTTCTAATGGCGTTTTTCCTGACTTTACCGCCTTCAATGAGACCTGGAACAATGTCTCCTGGTTCATTCCTGAAGGACAGTTGTTGGCGTTGGATGGAGAGCGGTATGTGGGTTTAGCGGCCGTCGGTGTCCACAAAGAAACCAACTCCATGTACAATTTGATAACCGGGGTAGATAGAGTGTATCGCGGCCGTAAAATCGCCCAAGCTCTAAAACTGCAAACCATCCATTTTGCCAAAGCATTCGGCGCCGATACCATCAGCACCCACAACGATTCACAAAATGGCCCCATGCTGGCGATCAACCGCAAGCTGGGCTACCAGCCCCGCCCCGGTGAATACCAGTTGGTGAAGAAGTTGTAAGTTGGCAAGTCCCCGGCACTTTCCGAAGTGCCGGGGACTTTGGCGGCGAACGGCCGTGTACCCAACTTCCCCTACCCTATGATAAAATGCACATAACTAGCAGGATTAAAACATGGACAAAAAATCATTACACACACTTGAATTTGATAAAGTTTTAGATATTCTGGCCGGGTACACCAGTTTTAGCGCTGGCGAGGAGTTAGCCCGCCAACTACACCCCACCACCGACCAGATGGAAGCGGAACAGTGGCAAACGGAAACCAGTGAAGCCATTCTGCTGCTAGATACGCGCAGCGGCGTCACCATTGGCGGAACGCGGGATGTACGCCGCGCCTGCGACAATGCCCAGCGCGGCTTCACCCTGCCAGCCGAAGAGTTGATGGACATCCGCAATACGCTAGTCGCTTCGCGTACGCTCGGCCGTATCATCCTTAAGTCGGCCGATGAGTTTCCCCGATTGGCAGATATTGTGGAACTGATTGAGGAGTGTCCTGGTATTGTTTCGGCCGTCGGCCGTACCATTGATGATCGCGGCGAGGTACTAGACAGCGCCAGCCCCAAACTGGCTAAAATTCGGCAATCTCTGCGGGTGGTTCACGGCCGTATTCAAGACAAACTACAAAAAATGCTCAGTTCCAGCCAAAGCAAACATTTGCAAGAACCGATCATCACCAGACGGGGCGGCCGTTACGTTGTCCCGGTAAAAGCCGATTCCAAAGGGCGGGTCAAAGGCATCGTTCATGACCAGAGCGGCAGCGGGGCAACATTATGGGTGGAGCCGATGCACACTGTCGAACTCAACAACGAATATCGCGGCCTGCAAATTCAAGAACAGAACGAAATCAACCGCGTCCTCAAAGAACTGTCCGGCAAAGTAGCTGAACAAGGCAACGCCATTCAGCGCGTGGTAGAGCGGATGGCCGAATTAGACCTCATCTTTGCCCGTGCCCGTCACGCAGCTCACATTCACGGCATTGAGCCTCACTTTGTGGATTGGCGCGAATTTGAACAGCCACGGCCGCCTAAACACGCCAACGAACGGGCAAAATGGACACCCCCACCGCCCAATCTACACCCTGGTTCTACCATCTGGATACGCAACGCCCGCCATCCCTTGCTAAACCCATTAGAAGTCATACCAACGGACTTGACTTTGCCCGAAGAGGTTTTCACCATTCTCATTACCGGGCCAAACACCGGCGGCAAAACGGTCAGCCTCAAGACGATGGGCTTAATGGTTTTGATGGCTCAATCCGGCCTCCATTTACCCGTCTTAGACGCCCGTCTGACCATCTTTGACAATGTGTTTGCGGATATTGGGGATGAGCAATCTATTGAGCAAAGTTTATCTACCTTCTCCGGCCATATGAGCAACATCATCCGCATTTTGGGCCAGGTAGATGACCGTTCGCTGGTTCTGTTGGATGAGTTGGGATCAGGCACAGACCCGGCGGAGGGGGCGGCGTTGGCTACGGCCGTTATCAGCTATCTACGCGATAAAGGAACAACTAGCTTTGTAGCCACCCATTACCCAGAATTGAAACTGTACGCCGACCAGCAGCCCGGCGCTACCAACGCCTCGCTCATGTTCGACATCGAAACCCTCTCCCCCACTTTTGAAATGGCGATTGGTATTCCCGGCAAATCGAATGCCTTTGCCATTGCCCGGCGGCTGGGGCTGGATGAAACCATCCTGGATGAAGCGATGCGCCTGAACGGAGCCGGCAGCAATGAAGCTGAAAGTTTACTGGATGCTATTTATGACCTACGCGAAAAGATGTCCTCTGAAGAAGCAGCCTCCCGTCTGGCTTTGAATAAAATTGAAGAAGATCGGGATGCCTTGGCTCGCCGGTTGGAACAGGTAGAAGAAGAACGGCAGCAAATTTTAACGGCCGTGCAAGAAGAAGCCCAGCAAAAAATCGCCGACATCGAAGAAGAATTACGCCGGGCGCGGCGCAACATTCGGGACGCCCAATCGTTAACCAAATTGAAACAGGTCAGCAAAGAGGTCGCCAAGGTGGGTGAAGAGGAAGTGGCCGCCATCGTCCCCAAAGCGCAGAAAACACGCCAACCCACCAGCAACCGCCTCGATTGGAAAGAAGGAGATCGCGTTCTCATTAAAACACTAAATACACAAGGGGACATCATTACCTTGAGCAAATACGAAGCGGTCATCGCCATCGGCCAAATGCAAATGCGGGTGAAACTAAACGATCTGGAATTTAAGGGTCGGGAAGAGCTAGAACCGGAACCGGATTATGCAACGGCCGCTCGCGGCCCTTCGCCGGGTCTGGAATTGGATATTCGCGGCCGTCGGGTGGAAGAAGGATTGGTGGAACTGAGCAGCTTCATAGACCGGGCGTATCTGGCGCACATGCCCTGGGTTCGCATTATTCATGGCAAGGGAACCGGCCGTTTACGCAACGCTGTCCGTAAAGCGCTCAAGAAAAACCGCAATGTCCTCTCCTGGGAAGAAGGCAAAGACGGCGAAGGGGGTGATGGCGTGACGGTGGTTAAGTTTGTGGATGAGTAACGGCCGTAGCTCTTATGAGTCTATTTCCCAAACTTCCCTTTTATTCCACTGTCCCGTTTCATTAGAGATTAGAGATTAGAGATTGGGGATTGCAGGGTGATAATCTCCTAATCTCTCAATCTCTAACCCACATTCCGCACCTTAAACTTCGACCAAATAACAATTTTGGACGGCCACACCAAAGAGGGAAATAATCTGCAATCTGACCGGAGATAACTTGAGTACCCTCCGATCAACAACATGACCTCCTCGTCGAATAATTAGGATATCAACCCCTTCAAACATCTGGGCAATACGGCGCATGGTGGGGGTTTGGGTCGGTTTCCCTTTCTGGTCGGGAATCGTCTGATCAAGCAGCTTAAGTTGTTGCCGTACCTGACGTTCAGCTAAAGCGTACACCAGCAAACAAAGGCCCATTTTCTATTCGTTCCGCTTCTTCTTTCTCCAAAACCTCACTCGCCTGTCCATTGTGCATCGTATGTCGCCGCATCGTAGACTCTGACACTAGCGTGTGACAAGATCGGCTCAGTTCATCCTGGGCTTGTTCATAGGCCATCTTGGCCCCCAATCGCGTCATTGACTCTTGTATTTGGGGTGTATAGTTGCCTGGAAGAAGTTCCAGTTCTTCATCCAGGGGGAAAAAAGCCGTGCCCACATTCAGGACATCAGCCATAACTCCGCCCGATGGTTACCATTTGCTCATAGGTGGTAATCAACTCCCGTGTGTGCTGACCGTTAGCCCCCAACGGCTAACCACATTCAGGACACAGAGGACGTTCCCCTGGCGGACGCCCCCGTAAATCCGTGTTGGCGTTCATTTGCACCAAATCTTGTAACAACTGGGCTCGAACCTGTGCCTGGCGCGTATCCAATTTATCTTCCATCTTATTGAATGTTGCTTGCGGATGTTGCTGCCGCCATTCGGCCACTTCAGTCATCGCTTCCTCAAATAACCCTTGCCAATATTCGTCTAATTTGCTGGTCATCATTCACCTCACCTATTGTGATGGTAAATTATGCCTCCTATTTACACAGCATCCAAAAATGTGACGCGCAACCAACCTCCGATTTTTGTTTGACAGGGGATTACCAGTTGTTATAATTGCCGTTGGCTTTTACAGATTTGCATACAGTTGCATCTACCCTTTTATTTAATTCAGATGTATGCGCCTGTCCTTAAAAAGCAACTGCTCTATCCCCAATAAACAAGGTCAAAAATTCACATCGGGAAGGACGCAGACTAAACGATAAAATATCCCCTTGCGGTAGGAGAAGCTTGTCATGAGTGAAGTAGTAGAAGAAACAACGGTGGAGGAGACCACACCACAAAAACCCCAAAGCATTAACGATTTGAAACCAAAGATGAAAATTTCTGGGATTGTCACCCGCTTAGAGTTATATGGCGCTTTTATTGATATTGGCATAGGCACAAATGCACTCATCCATATCTCAAAATTAGGTAACGAACATGTCAATCGTGTGGCCGACGTTCTAACTGAGGGTGAAGAAGTAACTGTTTGGGTAGATAAAGTTGATCCCAAACGCAACCAGATAATGGTTACAATGATCGAACCTTTGGCTGTAGAATGGCGCGATTTAGAAAAAGGGCAAGTTTACACCGGCACAGTCACCCGTTTGGAAAATTTTGGTTCTTTTATCAACATTGGTGCTGAAAGAGAAGGATTGGTGCATATTAGTGAATTGAGTCACGACTATGTAAAACATCCTTCGGAAGCCCTTTCGGTTGGTGATGAAGTCCAGGTTCAGGTATTGGGTTTTAGCAAACGGAAGCGCCGGATTGATTTAAGCGTCAAAGCATTATTGGAAAAACCAGAATCAGAGACAACTGTTTATGAAGAATTTAAGGAAATAGATTTTGAAGAAGAGCCGGAAGAGGAAATGTTAAGCGCTATGGAATTCGCTCTACGGCAAGCATTGGGTGATGATATGCCCCCGTCCCGTTCTGACTCCCGTCGCAAGAAGAAATCTCGCGGTAAGAAACGACATCGCAACAAGTATCGTGACCAGCAAGATGATATTTTGGACCGGACACTACATGTGTCATAAAATTAGCCCACTATTGGCTGTCAGATAAATACAAGGCCCCGGAAATCCGGGGCTTTCTATTTAGTGGAGATTGAGAGATTGAATCTCCCAATCTCTTAATCTCAGCAGATCCAAATTTCAACCATATGATGTGGATTGGAAATCCACATCTGAGACAAGAAGTGAGTTAAAAACGCACTATAACCTTAAGCCAAACGGTTTTCAACCCGCTTTCAGCGGGTTTCGTATCTCAGGTGTGCATTTGCAATGCACGATGATAAATAATCAAACGAATTTTGGATCTACTGAATCTCTATTTTCAGAACAGCTATTAAAAGACTGTCTCAGGCCAGTTTAACATCCAGGCCATTATCGTTTGTCCTTTATAAACTGTTAGCACTCCTTCGGGCACAATGAGCAAAGCATTGGCTCTGACCAATGAGGTCATGATGTGGGAACCCTGACTGCCGGTGGTTGTGGCAATATAACGGCCATCCCGCTTTTCTACCACTGCCCGAATATAACTTTCACGGCCGTCTGACTGAATCTCATCTTGCAGTATCGCCTGAACCTGCGGCCGTTCCAGGTTTGTATACCCCTCCATCTTCAAAATAACGGCACGAGCAAAACGTTCAAATGAAACCATCGCCGACACTGGATTTCCGGGCAACCCCAAATAGGGCACACCGTGGTAAGTTCCATAAGCCAATGGTTTGCCCGGCCGCATCCGCACCCGCCAAAAACCGACATTGCCTTCCGCTTCCAAGACGGCCTTCACCACATCATAGGCACCCACTGAGACGCCGGCCGAACTGATAAGCAAATCCACTCCGGCATCCAGCCCGATCTGCAATTTGGCACGGACATCCTCTTCTGTATCGCGGGCAATACCCAAAGTGATGGGGAGTGCGCCTAAAGCAATGACCTGGGCAGCCTGGGTGTAACCATTGCTGTTGCGAATCTTGCCCGGCCGCAGCGCCTCCTCAACCGGAATCAGTTCATCACCAGTTGCCAAAATGCCCACCCGGGGACGACGAATCACACTGATCTGGCTGACGCCTAAAGAAGCCAGAATACCAATTTCTTGCGGCCGTAATAGATGGCCCGCTTGCACTACAACCTGACCAGCCATAATGTTTTCCCCGGCGTGGCGCAGATAATCACCCGCGTTTACAGAACGATACACCAGAATTTGGTCGGGCAGCGGCCGTTCCTTATCCCGCCAGCTTTCATTTGTATCTTCGACAGGGATGACGGCATCGGCTCCCGGGGGAATGGGGGCGCCAGTCATAATACGCACGGCCGTACCTGCTTCCACAACCACATCCGGCACAGCGCCAGCAGCAATATCCCCTACCACGCGCAATGTTTGAGGCTGGGGTTTTGTGGCTGCGGTTAAATCGGCCGCTTGCAACGCATACCCATCCATCGCCGAATTAGCGAAAGGGGGCAGACTGTCTCGCGCCACAATTGGTTCGGCCAACACCCGCCCCAGTGCAGCCAGCAAATCCACTTTTTCGGCGGGGAGTATGGTGATGGGGTTGAGGACGGCCGCTAATGCTTCTTGTACAGTTAAATATTCCTTATTCATCATGTCACAACCACTCCACAAATCCAGCCTCAGGCAGAGACGGCCACATATTCACTGGCTGAGTGGGGATGGGGAATAGGCAAACCATCTTCTTGCAGCATTTCCAGGTGCAAAACAATTGCTTCTTGAATGAGCGCCCGGACTTCTTCTCGTGTATCCCCCACAGCCACACAGCCGGGTAAATCAGGCACATAGGCCCCATAACTATCTTCACCCTGTTCAATGATTACCATATATTCCATGATCTACTCCTTAAGTCGAGCTTGCTTCAACACACTGTTGAATGTATCTGGCGGCATCTCTTTACCCAAATTACCAGATACGGTAACAGTACCAGGTTTGCGAGGATGTTTGAATTGTCGATGGCTACCTTTGGTACGTACTAAATACCAACCGTCACTCTCAATAAATTTGATAACTTTTCGAACCTTCAAATGATATCCTCAATTGATTTGAGCATGTTACACTCTCCTTTTGGCTAAATGATACAATATCTTAACGATCCTCGTCAGAAAGGGCTTTGGCTACCAGTCCTCCCCGGTTTATCTCTACATCTGCAAACAGGGTTGTTAGACTTGTTTGAACTTGAAGTTTACGCGATGACTGGTTTTATGGCCGTTATTCTTTCGTCAGGATATTGACCCTAAGTGTCCGGTAGATAATTTCTTTCTCCGTTTGCGACGGGTAGCTTCGAAGATGGCGTCGGGGTCATAGCCTTGTTCTAGGAGGGCTTGCCGCTTGGATTTGAGGGCGCCGGTGGGACAGACGCCAATGCATTGACCGCAAAAGACGCAGGTGGTGTCGGTCATACCGTCGCCCATGAAGGTGCCAATTTGGGTATGGAAACCACGGCCGTCAAAACTCAAGGCAAACGTATATTGGGCATCCTCCGCACACACCTGCACACAGCGCCAACAGTTAATGCACTGGTTATAGTCTCGCAAATAAAAGGGATTGTCATCATAAATGGGAGCCGTGCGCTGTGCCCCGGCCGTAAAGCGATCTATCTCTGCTTCATATTCCTGGAGCAGTTGCAAAATTTCGGGAGCTTCATCCAGGTTGACGGTGGCAGCCAACATTTCCAGGACAGTTCGACGGCCGCGCCCCACATCCTCATTATGCGTCTCAATTTCCATGTCATCGCCACAGTGGGTGACACAGGCCGCCAACTGCACCCGCTGCCCGGCATCCACCGAGCAAATCCGGCACAACCCATTGGCCGACAAATGTGGATGATAACAAATCACCGGAATCTCAATCCCCAACTGCGCGGCCGCCTCCAAAATCGTCGTACCATTCGGCACAGTAACTTCTTGTCCATCAATTTTTAGCGTGACTGTATTGCTCATTTTCTTCTCCCAAGAGATTGGAGATTTACAATCTCTCAATCCCCAATCTCCAAATCTCATTCAACCAACTCTGGCCACAGATTTATAGCGCTCATCACGGCTGTTGCCGCCGTCTGCCCTAATCCACATAAAGAAGTTTCCGTCATCGTAAAACCCACATCCAGCAAACGTGCTTTGTCGCCCGGTTGAGAGCCGCCATTGTCGGCAATGTGATGCAAAATTTCCATCTGCCGCTGGCTGCCAATCTGACAAGGGAAGCATTTGCCGCAACTTTCATGGGCAAAGAAATGGGCCAGATGGTACAAGGTGTGACGCATATCGACCGTGCCATCCACTACCATCACCACCCCGGAACCAATCGGGAAAGCATTGTTGCGCGAGGATTCATACGTCAGTTGGTAATCCAATTGATCGGGGCTAAGGAAGATGCCAGCCGCACCGCCAATGAGAACGGCCTGGATGTTTCGGCCGTCTTTCACCCCACCCCCCATCTCGATTAACTCCCGCACCGTAACCCCAAACGGCAGTTCATACAAGCCGGGCAGATTGACATGTCCGCTCAGGCAAAACCATTTTGTACCTACCGAATCGGCCGTGCCAACTTTAGCCCACTCTTGCCAACCAATGCGGGCTACTGCCAACGCCGCCGCCAGCGTTTCTACATTGTTGATGGCCGTGGGCTGGTTGAAAAGACCATCTGTTGTGGGAAAAGGTGGCTTAATGCGGGGAAAGCCCCGTTTGCCCTCAATCGCTTCAAAGAGGGCTGTCTCTTCACCGCAAATGTAGGCTCCTGCACCGCGCCGGATTTCAATATCAAAATGGAAACCCGGCCGTCCCAAAATATCCCGCCCCAGATAACCCGCTTGCCGCGCTTTGGCAACCGCATTAGCCAGCCGTTTAGCAGCGCGAGGATATTCGCCGCGAATAAAAATCCAACCATTTTCCGCCCCAACGACATAGGCTGCCAACGTCATCGCTTCAATCAGGCTGTACGGGTCTTCTTCCATCAGGCCGCGATCTTTGAAGGTTCCCGGTTCGCTTTCATCACAGTTGGCGACGATATGTTTTTCAGCGGCCGTACCAGGAGCGCTGTGCGTAAATTTCCATTTTAAGCCTAAGGGGAACATAGCCCCGCCCCGCCCTAAAATGCGGCTCTCGTCCATCCAGTTGATAATCTCTTCCGGGGTAAATTGCATTGCGTTTTGCAAGCCGTCATACCCTTCCAGCGCCAGATAATCTTGCAGGCTGTCAGGAGCAATTTTGCCGACACGGAATAATTTTAATCGGGGACTACCATAAATTTTGGGGGCTGGTTCGGGAGCATTTCCGGCCAGAAAATCATCTACCGCTTCGGGGGTCAAGTCTCCGGCGGGCCGGTCGCCATTGAGGGCCGAGGGTGCATGTTCGCACATGCCCAGGCAAGGGACCCGTTCGTAAGCAATACGGCCGTTGTCACTCATCTGCCCATCTTCCAACCCCAGCTTTTGGGAGACGGCTTCATGCACCGCTTCACAATCCGCCAATTGGCAAGCCACATCTTCACAAACCCGAATGACGTGGGAAGCCATCGGCCGATTATAAAACATCGTATAAAACTCGATAACCCCATGAATATCGGCCAGGGGCGCCCGCAGCGTTTTGCCAACCGCCTCCTGCACCTCTCGCGGCAGCCAGCCATAGATGGCCTGAACCTCATACAGCATGGGCAGGAGAGCATCTCGTTTGCGGCCCTGGTATTTTTCCAGAACGGGGTCTAATAGAGAAAGGTCAATAAGATCTGTGGTTGTCATGAGTCGCCTCGTTTGCATAATTCGTAATCCGTATCTTGTGATGCGTAATGCGTGTGAGGCAGTACGCGGATATTTGTTAGATGGGTTCATTGTACCGGAGTCGGGGAGGAGTTCAAAGAGGGAATATGATTTCAACAGATTGGAGTCACCAACAGGGTTTTCCAGAGAAGACGCCAATCAGTTCCTTTCTTAAAATCTGTTGTCGACTTCCCGAAAAAAGATTTATCAATCAGGGTTGAGCAACGAGAACACCGGGACTGAATTGGATAGAAACAGCTTTGCTCTGGCGGATGAAGGGTCGGGATTGAGCTTGGCGGGGATGGCAGGCCACGGCCGTCCTCAACCACACCTCTTCACCAGCTACATTGACGGGATACGGCCGTGCCCATTCCTGTGTCCCACGCATAAAATTAAAGGCGCGTTGAGCAGACCAATTTGTGTCCAGACGGAAATCTTCTGCCTGGGGGCTAGATTGGTAAGAACCGCCCAACGGCTGTGGCTGACGAGGTAAATATCCTGTGGCTAATTGTTTGACGGCCGTTAACAACAATCGTCCCCCTCGCTCGGCCGTCATCTGTTCCACCTGCGCCCCACTCAGACCATCCGGCAAGGTCACACCAGATTGCAAAGCAATATCGCCACTGTCCAACCCCTCATCCATAAAATGCACCGTCACTCCCGTTTCCTTCTGCCCGGCGTGCAAAGTCCAAAATAGTGGCGACGGCCCCCGAAAATGGGGCAGCAACGAAGGATGCAAATTGAGGCAGCCAAATCGGGGCAAGTTCAAAATAGCTGGGGGAACAATCTGGTCAAAGCAGGAAACACAGATGAGGTCGGGTTGGACGGCCGTCAGCGCCGCCACCATCTCCTCATCTCCCAAACGTCGCACAGGGTACACGGGCAATTTGTGCTGCGCGGCTAATGGCAACATGCCTGGGTTAGCGGTTAAGGGGATAGAATTGGGTTGGGAAGGGATGAGGGAACGGCCGTTTATTGGCAACACATATGGCGGTAAGGTTGCCGCCGGCAGCGCCACCCCACACACATTCACCCCGCCAGACAATAAAATCGCCAAAGGAGTCCGTGATAAGATGCCAGACATGCCCATAAACAAAACCCGCATCGTCGAAAAATGAATTGGTTTGCCTCCGCCTGTCAACGTCATATAATCCTTGAAGAAAAACTTAATAATTACCCTATAGAGGTTATCACAATGGCTAGAAGAGAAAAAACAATATGGGTGATAGATTGCGCCAAACTGGGGCATGAAGCCGAGGCTTTAGACAAACCCCCTTTTCCAGGAGAGATGGGACAGCGTATTTATGACCAGATTTCCAAACAAGGGTGGAAAATGTGGCAAGAGCAGTCAACCATCTTAATTAATCATTACGGCCTGAACTTGGCCGACCCCCGTGCCCAGGAATTTTTGTTTGAACAGATGGAAGAGTTCTTTTTTGGCGTAGGAGCGCAGATGCCGGAAGATTGGTCGCCGCCTGCGGCCGCGCCGCGCAAAAAGTAAGGTCTAAATCTTATGTGGTTTTTTCGCGCTCCAGAATCTTATTTTGGTGAAGATGCGCTCGATCAATTAAACGAATTGACAATGCAGCGCGTCTTTATTGTGACAGATGAAAATCTAGTACAGTTGGGACATGTACAGCGGGTACAGGATGCACTGCCAACGGCCGACAGCCACATCTTTGCTGAAGTAGAACCAGACCCATCTGTAAAAACAATCAAACGAGGCGCAAACTTGATGCACGAAGTCGGACCTGACTGGATCATTGGTCTGGGCGGTGGTTCCTGTATGGACGCGGCCAAAGCGATGTGGATTTTGTATGAACGTCCCGACCTGGAACCGGAAGAGATTAGCCCTTTTGAAACGCTGAATCTGCGCCAGAAAGCCCACCTCATCTGCATTCCCACCACCGCCGGCACCGGCTCCGAAGCCAGCCACGGTATTGTTCTGACAGACACGGAAGAACAGCGCAAATTAACGTTGGGTTCGCGGGAAGTGACGCCCGATATTGCCATTGTCGATCCCGTTTTTACAGCCCATCTGCCGCAGCAAATTACGGCCGATTCAGGTATTGACGCATTAACCCACGCTGTAGAAGCGTTCAGTTGCAATTGGGCCAACGATTTCAGTGATGGGTTGGCCTTACAGGCAGCGCGGATGGTGTTTGATTATTTGCCGCGAGCAGTGAAAAACGGCGCCGACGACGAAGAAGCCAGAGAGAAAATGGCCAACGCGGCCGCCATTGCCGGGATGACATTGGGAAACAGCCAAGTCGCCTTAGCCCATGCCTTTGGGCACAGCGCCGGGGCTGTTTTTCATCAGATTCCACACGGCCGTATCACAGCCATCTTCCTCCCCTACACCATCCAATTTGTTGCCAACGGGGGTGTCGGCCGCTACGGCGACCTGGCGATGATCTTGGGACTACCCCATGAAGATGAAGCCAGCGCGGCGCGGCAGTTAGCTGCGGCCGTGTGCCAACTCATGCAAAACATCGGCCAGCCTACCAATTTAAGGGAAGTCGGTATTTCTAAAGATGCTCTGGACACAAACCTCTCCTTGCTGTGCGACCATGTAGAGATGGACGCCAACACTCTGATGTCTCGCCGCTACCCAGAACGGGACGAAATTGAACAGATATTCCGATATGCTTTTGACGGCCGTGAGGTAGATTTTTAGTAGTGAGTTGTGAAATGACCTTAACACAGGAACAAACTGTAACGGAAAAAGCTCCCCCATCCTTTCTTAACCAGCCGCCAACCTTCCCTTCGCCAACAAAAAAAACGCCGCGCAAAAAAGTGGGCCTGGCTTTAAGCGGTGGCGTGGCTCGCGGACCGGTGCATGTAGGCGTTATAAGTGCGTTGGAACAGGCTGGCATTCCTATTGATTGTATAGCCGGAACGAGCGCTGGCGCTATTGTGGGAGCAGCTTACTGTGCCGGATTAGAAATTCCCCAATTACGCACTTTGGCTGCCAATTCTGGCTGGCGCAATATGATCAATCTGACACGGTCGCGGCATGGGCTGTTTTCTTTTAGCAAGATGGAGTGGATGATTACGGAGATGGTTGGAAACCTGGATGTATGCGATTTGTCTATTCCGTTTACGGCCGTTGTCACCGATATGGTCATAGGGGAACGGGTATATTTGCGGCAAGGTTCGTTAGCTACGGCTGTGCGTGCCAGCTGCTCTGTGCCCGGCGTCATTACACCAGTGGAAATTGACGGCAGTTACTACTGCGATGGCGGCATAAGCGACAATATACCCGTAGATGCTGTGCGTGAAATGGGCGCTGATTACATCATTGCCGTAGATTTGTTTGTACCTCATTACCGTCCTGGCTTAGGCTTTTTGGGCGCGTCTTTAGCGGCGTTAGAATTACTCATCCGTCATGCCGGCGGCGGAGCGAAAGAGGCAGACTGTGTGATCGAACCGGCCATTGCCGGACACAATTACTTCAACTTCTCACGGCGCAAAAGCCAGGAGTATATGCGTCTGGGCGAAGCGGCCGCCGAGAGCATGATCCCAACGATAAAAGCGGCGCTGGCCGTTGAAAAAACTACCTGAGCTACCATCGTAAACTTTGTCAGTCATGAAACCATTCCAAACCCAATTGCAAGCCATTAAAGCAGCTTACCCGGAGCTGATCATTACTTCTGTCAATCAAAATGAAGGCGGCCAATATAATGATGTGCTGGTGATCAATGAGGCGCTCATTTTCCGTTTCCCTAAATTCACGGCCGGAATTGAGCAGTTAGCTCTGGAAACAGATATTTTAACGGCCGTGCAACTCCACATTAGTCTATGTGTACCCAACCCAATTTACGTTGATCTGGAAACGGCCGTCATCGGCGAAGCATTTATGGGCTACCAGATGATACCGGGGGAGCCGCTATGGTTTGCCACCGTTCACGCCATTCAAGACGAACCCGTTTTGAATGGCATTGCTACCCAATTAGCCCAATTTCTAAAGGAACTGCACAGCATCCCCATTACTGACATTTTGGGCCGGGAGCTGCCAGTCAGTGAAACGAAGGCGGAGTGGTTGGATATTTACGGCCGTGTACAGATGAAACTATTCCCCTACATGCGTCTGGATGCCTGTAAAGCAGTAGCCCAACAATTTGAAAGCCAGCTAGAAAACCCGGCCATATTCAACTTCCAGCCCTGTTTGCGCCACGGCGACTTTGGAACCGGCAACATCCTCTACGACCCGTCTGCCCAACAAATCAACGGCATCATAGATTTCGGTTTCACCATTCTGGGTGATCCTGCCTTTGACTTCGCCGGCTTGTTCAATTATGGCGAACCATTTTTACGCCGACTCATACCAACTTATCCAGAAATTGAGAATTATTGGGAACGCATCCGTTTTTATAACGGCACCTTTGCCTTGTTAGACGCCCTGTTCGGCATTGAAAACGGCGACCAAACCGCATTTGAAAGCGGCCTGGCTGCATATGTATAAACCTGAAGATGCGACGCACTTACAAAAAGGTATGTTATGACCATATTCGTAAACTTAAGCAGTAATTCCAATTATGGGAAAAGGGTTTAAGAATCAGATAATTGATGGTATGGTCGTTGCTTATGAAAATAAAACAGAAAACTAAAAAGAACAAACGACCCACTATCGTTGACCAAAGTATCACCCGATTGACAAAACTGAGTG
>JAAEOP010000940.1 GCA_024223125.1 Chloroflexota bacterium | reverse complement strand
GCAGTGAGCAGCAAAGAGAGATTAACGCCCGCACCGAGCAGCACCAATCCAATTTTCAGGAACAACTCCGTGCGGATGCCGGGATGGACAGTCTCGTGCCAGCCCAGCATTTTCAGCAGCGCGTTCCCAATAAGCCCGACAATCGCAGCCCACAAAGGGAATTCCAGCACTTTTCCGGGGATGCCAAAGGGCAGCTTCGCCCCGTACACTTGTTTTGCCAACCACCACGCAACCAGCGCCAGCACAAAGAGGATCAGCAATCCGGCCAGAACGCCCAGTGGATTGCGTTCCTCGGATGTTTGTACATTTGTTGTCTTTGCTTGGGACATCGTGTGCCTCCGCTAGAAATTAATCGTCAGCCCGTTTTCGCCGAGAATCCCCACGACAGACAGCAAAATAAGGCCGAAAGCCAAAATAACAGCCAACCAATCTTCGGATAATTTTGCACCCCGCTTTTCAGATGTTTGAGATTCACTTGTGTTTTCGGACATGGCAACTCCTCGTAACTACATTGAAACAGCGCCGCGCGGCGGCTACCGCACAACAAAAAAGGAACCGGAAAGTAAAGGTGCTAACAACGAAATGGGATATATTCTTATCCTAACCCGCATAAAGCGGAATTAAAAAG
>JAAEOP010000939.1 GCA_024223125.1 Chloroflexota bacterium | reverse complement strand
ATCCAATCGATTGGCGGCGTAAATGAAAAGATAGAAGGGTTTTTCGCTATCTGCCAGCAAAAAGGGCTGACCGGAGACCAGGGCGTGATTATGCCCGCACACAATACCCGCAATCTGATGCTGCGCACCGAAGTGGTCGATGCGGTGGAGGCCGGGTCATTCCATGTCTGGCCGGTTGCCACCCTGGACGAAGCATTGGCATTGCTCACCGGTATGGAACCCGGCGAACTGCAACTCGATGGCACCTACGTTGAAGGCACTTTCAACCATGCGGTGCTGGCGCAGTTGGACGCGTTTTTGGAGGTCATGAAAGGCCCGCTCGCGGGCGGACGCTAATTGCCGTTTCACTATCGGACATTTTTTTATGGAACACGGATTACGCGGATTTTACGGATTTCCGCGGATAAAACCTCTGGGAAAGGGAACAAACGCGGGCATCGCGTTTGCCAATGCGCGGTTTTTTGCGAGGTGAGCCAACGGCAGACGCTTGTGCCCGCTTAAAATCTTAAAAATCCGTGTAAATCTGTCTCATCCGTCAAATCCGTGTTCTATTTCGCCTGTATTTGAAAAACTGCCCGGTAGAAAAATTGCCGTCACATTTTTCCGTAACCCAACATAGAGAAGAAACGCATCCGTACTTTGAACGCACGTTCTACTCTATGGTAAAATAGACAGTCATCTAATCTCACCCTTTTCGCCAGCGATGCGGCAAGTTTTCAACCTCTGCCATCGCTGGCATGTTTTGTCTGTGGAGCTATCT
>JAAEOP010000938.1 GCA_024223125.1 Chloroflexota bacterium | reverse complement strand
TATCATCGCTGACCTGGTTTATTTGTTGCAGAATACGGCCGTGCGGCAGCAGATTACGGTCGGGGCCAAAGAGCATATTGCCACTCATTTTAACTGGAAAAAACTGGCAAATCATTTAGAAGCGGTTTATGAACAGGGGTAAGGGGTTGTCTTAAAAGACGAGAAAGTCCTGATCTTGCCCTCTGCTACAACATTTGTTGACTGTACCATTCAATTTTGGCAAGCCTCTCTTTTTGAACGCATTCCTGCTCAAGCTTAGTCCCACCACAATCCAATTACCTTTAACCTATCAGGAATCATATATAGCTCTCGCGGATACCGATCATCCCATCCTTCATATATTTCATCCGGTGTAAAACGCTCGTCAAACCAAGTTTCTACCTTTTCGATAGAGGAATTGGTGATTATCCAAATCGTATCAGTTGCTGGCCACATATCCGGGTCTTCGTGATCTAAAACCTCAATTAACACATCTGTTGTATCTTCTCGATTCCGAATCTTCTGGAACATGGAATAAAATTCTTGAGGGTGGGGTTGATCTAACAAATTGCATCCAATTGAACCAAAATCGTTGTTCCCCGCGAAAAATTCTTACAAGGATAAAAGTGGTCTAGGAGTAGTAGGATCGTTTATCGGACCGTTACAGTTTATTCGTTTCACCAATTCATCTGGTGGGACTGATGAGAATTCATCCATCATAATAGCGGTTTCTTTAATGATATAACTCTCAAATTTGACTTATTTAACAGCTAACATGGATTAATCAGAAATCTCTACGAATTGTGCCAGACCGTTGAGAACGATAATAAGCTGGTTCAAAACATCTCAACCCAAGATTACTTCGGTTTCTCTCTCAATGCCTACGACCTGA
This sequence comes from Chloroflexota bacterium, assembly GCA_024223125.1. The sequence continues at coordinate 727 of JAAEOP010000938.1, read as the reverse complement.
AATTTTCCTAAAGGCCAAGGGCCAATCTAGATAAGCACTTCGTACAAAGTAATCTGGCGACGGCTGAAAGATTTGGGGTTTGTAGTAACCGCTTTAGCGGAACGGGCTGAAGCCCGCACTACGAACGGCCGCCTAATGTTTTCTCCACGACTTCGGCCACAATGTCGCGGATGGCGGCTTCATTCATGGTGCCATTTTTACGGGTATGGGGGGAATGGTTGCCTTCGGGGTGGCAGACGCCGCATCGTTCGCAGAATTCATCCGTTTCACCGGGGTGGCTGAGACCCATTGTCTGACGCATGTTGAGCAACTTTTGCACTTCATGTGGCGGCATGGGGCTGTGGATGCCTAATGTGGCTAACAGGTAGCCAATGAAGGCATTGCGTTCTAATGTTTCCAGGCGCATGAAGGCTTGTGTAGGCGAATTGCCCACCGTCAGGGAACCGTGCCGCTGCAATACCAGACCATCATGGTTACCGATGAGGTCGCGTACAACCTGGGCGTTTTCCTGACTGGAAGGGGTAGCGTAGGCCGTCGTGGGAATTGTGCCCAGAAAGACAATGGCTTCGGGCAGCAAACAGTCGGCCATGGAAATACCGGCGATGGATAGAGCCACAGCATAAGGGGGGTGGGCGTGGACGACAGCTTGAATGTCGGGGCGCTGGCGGTACGCTTCCAGGTGCATGGGTGTTTCGCTGGTAGGATGGAGGTGGCGCGGTCCGCCAAT
>JAAEOP010000937.1 GCA_024223125.1 Chloroflexota bacterium | reverse complement strand
CGTAAGCCGAAATCAAAAATCTGAAATTGCCGCCGGATTGGCCGGCCGTTTGTGGTCATTAGCTATCGTGTTGGATCGTTTGGATCGGTTGGAATCTGGCAGTGGGGCATGGTTGATCGGATTTAAGGAGCAAGAGTTACCCGAAGCGTCCCAGATGATGACGTTACGCGCGTTTGGCACGGTAGCAGACCCGGCGAATTATGCCATCCTTCAAGCATTGGCGTCTGGCGAGTCGCATAAGATGGGAGATTTGATAATGCTGACGGGGCACGGCCGTCTACCCCTCAGCGAACGTTTAAATGATTTAGTGCAAGTTGGCTTGGCTTCTCGCCTTATTGATACAGATCATGCCCAAATTACGGCCGCCGGTGACGCAATAGTACAATTGATCAATGAAATTAGCGGGCAAACAGCGAAGACGCTTTTAGAGAGATTGGAGATTGGAGATTAGAGATTGGGTTAATCTCCAATCTCAAAGAGACATTCAACATGGAACTGTTAGATCAACTCACAACGGCCGTTTTCCCCTTTGCTTTCATCTGGTTTGTTTTGTTGTTGGGTGTCAGAACGGCCGTTGTCCTGCGGCGGGGGTACAGTGTTGGTTTCAGCCCAGCCAAAGGCAGCCCGCGTCGGGGTATCCTCTACTCCCTTTCCTTCTCCATGCTGCCCTGGAAAAAAGAGAGTACGCGCCGCCACCCCTGGACGTACCTGGCTGGCATGGGGATGCACCTGGGCGTTTTTCTAAGCATCATTTTTGCTCTGGGCCGGCGCTTTTGGGCCTGGCCAGATTGGGCAATCCTCATTTTTGGCATTGCAGTTGGAATTGGTTTTATCAGCGCCCTGGGTCTGTTCATCAAACGCAATGTCAAACCCTATATGCGCCCCATCACCAACCTGGACGATTACATCTCTAACTTACTGGTTCAGTTTTACCTGTTGGGGGGGTGTTTGACGGCCGTTTCCCCCACATTTATTGGTTTATGGCGTTTAGGGGCTGTCCTATTACTAATCTATATTCCCCTGGGCAAGATATACCACATGCTACTTTTCTTTGTTTCCCGTATTTTATTTGGCTTGCAGTTCGGCCGTCGGGGCGTTCTCAAACACGACACGCCGATAAGTTATTAATGACCGGTGGCTAGACCAGCAACCAACCACCATTCACAATAATGGACAACAAATCAGTCATTCAACAATCTTTAGACATCGTCGACGGTAAACTGAACCTGCCCCTGTCTACCTACCTGGAAGCCTGTACCCATTGCGGATTGTGCGCTGACGCCTGTCATCTGTACCGTGCCGACCCGGCAGCCAAACACATTCCCTGTTTTAAGGCTGACACAGTGCGAAAGGTTTACCAGAGGCATTTCACGCCGCTCGGCCGACTATTCCCCTGGCTGTATGGCGTCCATGATCTGAACGAAGACGACCTGGATGCCTGGGTAGAGCCAGTTTTCCAATGTACCATGTGCCGTCGCTGCACCATCGAATGTCCGCTGGGAATAGACAACGCGGCCATCATCGCCACCGCCCGTACTATTTTGGCAAAAGCAGGTAAAGCGCCGCCTACTCTGGCCGAACATGCCCGTCTCGCCTGCGATGTCGGCAGTCCCTTAGGTATGTCCCGCGAGAAATTTTTAGATCGAGTAGAGTGGATTGAAGAAGAGCTGCAAGATGATTTGGATGATGACGACTTTACCGTGCCCATTGATGTCGTCGGGGCCGATATTTTATTTATTCCTGCCTCGCTGGAAGTGATGAAGTATCCCTTCACCTTCCTGGCCTGCCTCAAGATTTTGCATGTGGCCGGCGCCAGTTGGACATTGAGCAGTGAACGTTTTGATGTGACCAACTATGGCGTTTTCCTCGGCGACCCGGAGATTACCCGAACGATTGCCATGCGCGACATCGAGGAAGCGAAACGGCTGGGAGTGAATACAATGGTCACGTCGGAATGTGGCCACGCTTACCGTGCTTTGCGTTGGGAAGCTCCAGACTGGTTCCAGGAGCCGCTGCCGTTTGCCGTCAAGAATATTGTCGAATTGGCCGACGAATGGGTGAAGGAAGGACGGCTGGAACTGGACTCATCGGCTAACACGCAGGCCGTTACTTACCATGACCCTTGCAATATTACCCGCAACGGGGGTGTGATTGAGGAACCGCGCCGCCTATTACAGGCCAGCGTACAAGAATTCCGGGAGATGACGCCGAATCGGGAACGTAACTGGTGTTGCGGCGGGGGAGGGGGCTTTCACTCTATGCCTGAATATAATGATGTACGGCTGCAAAGCGGCTTGATGAAGGCGAATCAGATTAGAGGGACGGAAACGGCCGTTGTTGCTACCACCTGTGCCAATTGCCAGATACAGTTGGGTGATTTGAGCGAACATTATGAGTTGGGCGTCAAGTGCGTCAGCGTGACTGACCTGGTAGCGCAGGCTTTAGTAATTTGAGATTGGGAGGTTGGAGATTAGGAGATTCGCTCTCCCAATCTCCAATCTCTCAAAATCCTAATCTATATTTATAGGAGAAAAATTGATGGGTACAGCAAACAATTGTAATGTCCCCGAAGAACTTATGTACTGGGTCAAAGAACACGTCTGGGTGCGCCCGGAAGATGATGGCACGATTACGGTCGGCATGACGGATACAGCTCAAAATCTGGCCGGCGACGTGGTGAATGCCACTCCCAAAAAAGTGGGACGAAAGGTTAAAAAAGGACGCAGTACAGGCATTGTGGAAAGCGGTAAATGGGTTGGCCCCATTAAATCGCCAGTAAATGGCGTTATTATAGAGACAAATGAAAATGTTCCCGTTGACCCGACTCTGTTGAATAGTGATCCGTATGGCGCGGGCTGGTTTGTACGTATCCAACCGGCCGATTGGGAGTCTGAAAAAGCTAATTTGGTGACTGGCGCTCAAGCCGTAGCTGACTATGAAGCCTTCTTAATAGAAGAAGGTATTGATTGTGGATAGTAGTTTGTACTAACCGTCATCCACTATCCACTAAAACAATGGCCACTCTCTACGGTTGTGATATTCCCGAAGATTTGTACTATCATCCAAAATATAATTCATGGGTGCGATTTGAGACTGGGGCTACGGCCGTTCTCGGCATGACAGACACCGCGCAAACACAAGCGGGCAAGCTGCTCTTTATCCACTTCAAGAAGGTTGGTCGTAAAATAAAGGCTGGCAAATTTGCAGCCACCATCGAAAGCGGTAAATGGATTGGCCCTTTTGTTGTTCCCTTTGCGGCCGAAATCTTAGAAACAAACCACGCTGCCTTTGTTGAAGATCGTTTGATTGCCAATAAAGACCCATATGGTGCCGGCTGGCTGGTGAAAGTGCGCCTGTTAAATCCAGAAATGGCCCACGATGGCTTGATAACCGGTGCAGAAGCAGTTGCTTTTTTTAAGAAGTTGATTGCCGAAGAAGATATTCGCTGTTTCCGTTGTTTAGATGATCCCGTTCCCATGTAAGGGCTTGCCCGTAAATAACTTTTGAGGTATCCGTTCAAACCCCAAGGGTTTTTCACTTAATCTAACGAGTACACTCAGGAATAAAACCCTTAGGGTCTTGGTAGCCCCCTGAATGAGTACCTTTTGAGTTTTCAGATTGGTTCACTCTTTCGAGAGTCAATCAATCTTGCCAAGTTAAAAACGAGTGTTTCCTAAGCGTGTATTTACGAGGAGAGATTATGAAACTAAAGGCACATCCCACTGTTAAATCCACTCAAACTTATCAATTTCCTGATGATCTCTACTACGATGATGCCAACCATATGTGGGCAAAACAGGATGAAGCTACCAATCGTATTATCGTGGGCATTGACGCTTTGGGATTAGAGGCATTGGGCGAAATCGCTTACATTTCGCTGCTGGCAGTTGGCCTTTCGGTACAGCACGGTGACTCTATTGGTGTGTTGGAAGCAGCCAAAATGACGGGGGATGTGGTCGCGCCCGTCAGCGGCACATTGGTCGCCCGTAATGAACCGGTGATGCGCGACCCGTCAGTCGTCAATGAGGATCCTTACGACAAAGGTTGGCTGGTCGTCATTGAGCCGAATGATTGGGAGACAGAATCGGCCAAACTCATTCAGAGGTCACAAATACCAGCCTGGGTAGAAGCTGAAATTGAGCGGTATCGCAGTCAGGGCTGGATTGATTGAGATAGTATTCAGTTCCTGGAGAATTGAGACTGCTAACTGAAAACTGAGGTGAATATGGAATGGCGCTTGATAACCGATGACAATGTATCTGACTCGTTTGGTCTGGCGGCCGATGAGGCATTGGCGCAGCGGGTGGGATTGGGTCAATCGCCACCGACGCTGCGATTGTATACCTATGCTCCTTGTGCGCTCGTCGGCCGTTTCCAGACGGTGGAACATGAACTGCATGGTGATTACTGTCAGGCAAACGGTATTCCCATCAACCGGCGGCCAACTGGCGGCGGAGCCATCATCATGGGCGAAGGCCAGTTAGGCGTGGCGCTGATGATTCCGGGCAGTAAGGATGACGCCTACAGCCGGGCACGGGAGTTGATGTCCCATTTTGCGGCCGGGGTGATGTGTGGGTTGGACAGCCTGGGGATTGAGGCAGATTTTAAGCGTAAGAATGATATTGAGGTTAACGGCCGTAAAATGGTCGGTCTTGGTATTTATCGTGCCCCTTCAAATGGGCTGCTCTTTCACGCCTCCATCCTGGTCAGTTTGGACGTGCCTTACATGCTCAAAGTCCTCAACACCCCGTTCGAGAAAATTTCTGACAAAGAAATTGCGATGGTTTCAGCCCGGACGACCGATATTTACCGCGAAGTTGATAAAATCATGCCGCTTGACGATGTGCGCCAACGAATGGCCGATGGTTACAAAGCCGCCTTTGATGTGGCACTGGTTCCGGATGATTTCACGTCTGAAGAACGGGAGGACATTATCCAATTGGAGCAGGAAAAGTATTTAACGTATGATTGGGTTTTTCAGGAGATTGAAGTGCCTGATACCTTCGGTTCGGCGAAAGTGAAGACCCCGGCTGGGCTGCTGGACATTCGGGTATCATTGGCCGGCCGCACAATCAAGGCGGTATTTATTGGCGGTGATTTTTTTGCTTCTGAAAATGCGATTGCTGATTTGGAATCCAGCCTGCGTTGGCATTCGAGCAAGCCGCAGGCCATTGCCGCCACGTTGGCAAAGGTGTATGGGCAGCGGCAATCTGAATTAAACAGAATTCCGTTGCCGGATTTGACGGAGGTGGTACAGACGGCCGTTAAAAAAGGCGCCATCGCCGAATACAGAGCCAGGTCTGACCCCTATGGTTGCTTCGTCACTCCGGAGGGCGCCCGTGTCTAATGTTGTTTTTGTGGAAGATGTGTTGGCTACGGCCGTAGATGTGACCATAGATCCCGACTGCCTGACCATTCGCCGGGACAACTTCCCCGATGAGATCGCCTTTCATGCCCCTGGTTTACGGCGTTACAAAACGGCCGAATATGATGAACATGATGCGGCTGAATTTATCTCCGTCAGTATCACCGGTACGGCCTGCGCTTTGAGCTGCGACCATTGCAATATGCAGGTGTTACGCGGCATGACTGATTTACGCCGCTTCGACGGCTCACTTTTTGACCTTTGTGCAGAATTGGCAGAGCGAGGAGCGAGAGGTGTTTTGATTTCTGGGGGCAGTGACCAGTACGGCCGTGTTCCCCTGCTCTCCCACATCCCCGACCTGATTCGGGTGCGGCACGAGTTGGGCATGAAGATTCGCGTCCATCCTGGCCTGCCCAGTGAAGAAACCTGCGCCGGTCTGGGTGAGGTGGGTATAGACGGGGCGATGATAGACATCATCGGCCACAAAGACACCATCCACGACGTGTATCATCTTGATTCAACGCCGGATGATTATGAAGATGTTCTTGCAAGGCTGGAGCGGCATGGCATACCGACTGTGCCGCATATTATTTTGGGGCTGCATTACGGCCGTATGCTGGGCGAATGGCAGGCGTTAGAGATGATTGCCCGCCATCCACCCAAACTGCTGGTTTTGGTCATTCTCATGCCTCTGTCCGGCACAAGCATGGCTGTTACAAAACCGCCGTCGCTGGCCGAAATCGGTGGCTTTTTTGAAACGACCCGTAAGACAATGCCGCAGACACCTGTGATGTTGGGCTGCGCACGGCCGTTGGGCCTCATGAAAAGAGATATTGACCGTCTGGCGATTGACGCCGGGCTGAACGGTATCGCTTACCCGGCCGACGGTATTGTAGAACATGCCCGGCAGCGGGGTTTGCAGCCCAACTTTATCAATGCTTGCTGCGGCGTAACGTGGTAATGAATGGAGACCGACTGTAGGGCAATTTGCCAAATTGCCTTACGTTACACAGGAGAACTTACATGGCAAAAGTAACTGTTCCCACCCATCTTCAAGCCGAACAGTTCCAAATTAGCCCGGAGTACGTGCGTATCAGCATGGCAGCTGCCATTGAATTAGGGTTGAAGCCAGGGCAGATACATCGTTGTCGTTGTGATTGTATCAACCTGCTGCAAAACTATCCGGAAGGCTGTTACGCCAACTGTACCTACTGTGGTCTGGCACGAGAACGGCCGGGCGTTCCCGAAGACAATAGTTTCATCCGCGTCGCCTGGCCCCTCTATCCCACCGATCTGGTAGCCGAAAAAATTGCTGAAAAGGAAGCGAAAGATGGGATCGGACGGGTGTGTATTGCCCAGGTACAAGATCATCGCGCTTATGACGATCTTGTAGATATGACCCATCGCGTACATCGGGCTGCGCCAGATGTGCCCCTTTCCGCCCTTGTCAGCGCCACTACATTGAACGAGGAACGGTTGCATGTCATCAAAGAGGCCGGGGCCGACATTATCGGCGTAGGGTTGGATGGGGCATCAGAGGAAGTTTTTTACCACACGCGGGGCAAGGGCACAAAGGGGCCGCATACCTGGGATTATCATTGGCGCATCATCCGCGCCGCCCGTCGCATTTATGGCCCTATGAATGTCAACTGTCATGTTATTGTTGGTTTGGGCGAAACGGATCGAGAACTGGTTGATTTGTTTTACCAGCTTAAGGCGGAACAGATTGCCGCTTACTTATTCGCCTTTAATCCAGAACCGGGAACGGTGATGCAAGATGCAGCCCGCGCCCCTATCCACCGTATGCGCCGGATTCAACTAATCAAGCATTTGATTGAGCAGAATGACTTGCATTATGAAGCGATCACCTTTAACGGAGCCGGGGAGATTACCAGATTGGATGCACCGGAAATAATGGTGGAGGTGGCTGTGAACACGGGCTTGCCTTTTATGACGGATGGCTGTCCAGATCGTTCTGGCAAGATGGCTTGTAATCGGCCGTATGGCTCTTATCGCCCCGGTGAAGATTATCGAGATTATCCTTTTCTGCCTAATGAAAACGATCTCATCATCATACGTCAGCAAATACGGCTGGATGATGTGTGGGCAAAGCTTAATCCGGTTATGGTGTAAATGGCGCCTGGAAAATGGACCCAAACACTATTCGTCTGCTGAACTTAGGGCCGACGGCCGCCTGGCGCACACAAGCTGTTTACCACGCCACGGCCGAAATGATGACGGCCGATTCCCCGGATACGATCATCATCTGCCAGCCGCTAACCCCCTATTTATGCTTAGGTTATCATCAGGTTTATGATGCCGTTTTGGATCGGGCTGAATGTGAACGCCGTGACCTGCCTGTGATGCGACGTCGTGTGGGCGGGGGGGCAACCTATCTGGACGTCAACCAATTATTCTACCAATGTATTTTTCATCACAGCCGAGCGCCTATGGCGACAAAAGATATTTATGCTTTAATGCTGGCTGGTCCGGTGGCGACCTTGCGCCGTCTGGGACTAAATGCAGAACTACGCGCGGTCAATGAAATTGAGGTAGAAGGAAAGCGCATTGCTGGCATTGGCGGCGGCCGAATTGGTGAGGCTGCTGTTGTGGTCGGGAATCTGTTATTTGATTTTGGTTACCGGGCCATGTCTCAGGTGTGGCGTGTCCCGAATGAAGCCTTCCGTGACTTAGCAGCGGCCGCTTTGCGTGAACGTATTACAACCATCTGGCGAGAAACGGAACCGGTAACGGCCGATGCGGTAATATGGATGTTGTTGGCTGAGTTTGCCCAGGCGCTAGGGCGGCCAATTGAACGAGGGATACTCACACAAGCAGAAACACGCCGCTCCCACATAGTGGCTGAAAGGATGATGTCGGCGGAGTATTTGGATTTGCACCGCGATCTGTTTAGTGACAACGGCCGTATTTTCCCCATGACCTCGCTCAAAATTTCGGCCAGCGTTTATATAAAATGGGCAGAGGTGGAATGGGACGGCCGTCGCGTTCAGGCCAGTTTCCGCGTTCGGGAAGGCATCATTGAAGAAGCGCGGTTACAATCAGAATCAGCGCATGATTGGCGAGAAATAGAAGTAAGCTTACGCGGCGTTGCTTTCAAAGATTGGGAGTTGGCGCTTGATAATGGCGCATAAAAAAGTGAATAATGGCAAACAAAGATAAGTATGAACAACTGTACCAGCTAGGCCGCGGTGTCTGTGGGACGCCATTAAAGGAGTTTGTCGAATTTTTTGACAGCTATAACCAGGAGCAGGCCGATGTTCTGGACCTCGGCTGCGGCCAGGGCAGAGACGCCTTTCTCATTGCCAGAAAAGGACATCATGTGCTTGGCGTTGATGTGTCTCTGACCGGCATTGCCCAAATGTTGGCCGACGCTAAAAAGGAAGACCTGAACATTGAGGGTGTTGTGGCCGATATTGTGACTTTCAAGCCCATTGACACATACGATGTTGTCTTGCTCGACAGAGTGCTGCATTTGTTAGATGACGATGATGAGCGCACGGCAGTGTTAGAAACAGCGTGTCAGCATACCAAAACAGGCGGCTTCATCCTCATTGTCGATACGCTCAAACAAAAAGAGTTGTTGAATAACTTTTTAGCAGACAGGTCGCATCTGTGGCAAAAGGTCAAGGCGAAGAAAAACATCCTTTTCATTTGGAATCATTGTGGCCGGGTCGTGCCGGGCTTATCCGCTGCAGCTATTGGCAGAGACGGCCGTTGTCAAAGAACAGTTCAACGGCAAACAGATACGTCTGACATATGACGCACAGAGCAAAAGTGTCCGCGTTTGGGTAGACGGTGAATCGCATCAATATGCCCGGACGCGCTGGTCGGGCTGGTATGAATTTTATCCGAACACAACTATTTTTTCTGGAAATGAGTTGCCTGGAGGCACACTCTGAACAATATTTGCAGGACTAAATTCATCAAGTTTCAAGTATCTTCACAGTATACGCTTTCAGTTTTGGATCATGTGTTACCAGGGTGAGATTTTCTACTTTCGCCTGTGCCACCAGCATCCTGTCAAAAGGATCTTTATGATGGTGTGGTAAGCCGTCAATGGCCAGCGCATGCTCAGTTGTAATGTTAAGAGGTGTAAAGCGGTGTAGTCTAAGTTCTTCCAAATAATCCCCTTGAGGGACCTTCAATTTACCAATCCCTTTTTTAATGGAAATCTCCCAAGCAGTAGCTGCGCTAACGAACACGACATTGTTGCCGTCCACAATAGCGGCGCGAGCTCTTTGGGAAAGCTTTGGATTATCATCAATTGCCCATAAGAAAGCATGTGTATCAAGTAGTAAATTCATTGCTGTCCATTTCACCTGTAAAAAGTTTCAAAATATCTTCAGGCAGATCGTCAAAATCGTCTGCTATCCATATTTCACCCTTCCAATGACCAACACCCAATTCACGTGGGCTTTTATCCAGGTCATAGGGAACAAGTTTAGCAACAGGCTTGCCAGCCTTACCAATAATGATCTCTTCACCCATTAAGACTTTCTCGACTAACTTAGACAGGCTTGCCTTGGCATCGGAGATATTTGTTATTTGCATTCGGTCTGCACCTCTTAAAATGATTACTGCTATTATGGTCTGATCTGGTCTGGTTTGCAAGGCTTGCAGGAACAATTTGAATGATTCAAAATAAAGGGATAAGCTACTGATCTGAAACTCAGAGATGAACGAAGTAAGTGATATGACCACACAACTAATCGTCTATACAGATTATCTTTGACCGTTTTGTTATGTAGGCCAGGCGCGGGTCGTCCGGTTACAGGCAGATTATGATGTAGCGGTGGAATGGCGCGGGCTGGAGATTCACCCGGAAATTCCGCCGGAAGGACTACAAATGTCACCCCATCTGCGGGCGCGTTTTGGCGGCATGTCAGATATGCTGCGCGAAGAAGCAGAAAAGGTCGGGTTGCCGCTGGTCGTACCAAATATTATCCCCAAATCCAGGTGGGCATTGGAGGCGACGGAGTATGCGCGGGAACACGGCCGTTATGATGCCTTTCACGAACTTGTTTGGCACAAATTTTATGGGGAAGGGCAGGATTTGAGTAGTTGGAAGATGCTGCGGAGTGCGGCCGTAGAGGTAGGACTGGATGCGGATGAGATGCAAAGTAAGACGGAAAGTGGGGTGTACACGGCCGTGATAGACACCCACTTGCAAGAATTAGCAGCTCTGGGCGGTAATGGCGTACCGCTTTTCATTTTTGATGGTAAATATGCCGTCATCGGCCTGCAACCATATGCCGTATTTCAAGAAGTGATAGCCCACATTGAACAAGAAAATAGAGCATAATTTCTTTCGTACTCATTCAGGGGGCTGCCAAGACCCTAAGGGTTTTACTCCTGAGAGCACCCGTTAGATTGACCGAAAAACCCTTAGGGTCTGAATGGATACTTTCTTTCTGAGCATGATCTGGCTATTACTGGTTGGCTGCCACGCCTCGTCGCCAATAGAGACACAGAGATCGTCGACCGTGACGTCTGTTTCGACCTGGGATCTGCTTTAGGATTGATTGAGATGGAAATTTCGGCCGAATCACGTACAGAACTCATTGAATGGTGCCAGTACCATTACCAGGATAACCTGGCTGGTCTGGCCCTGTTTGACCCTGAACCGGTCAGAAGCGACTATCCACGCGGCGACATTAATGTTTTACTACTGCTGCACAACACCCCGGCCGAGGAGCGCAAACGGTACGATGGCTCTTTGAGAATACAGGGGGTGTACTCATATACGATTCTGTTGGCGAACCTCAAGTTGCGGGCGCGAGTGTCATAAATCGTGATTGGCGCGTTTTACCCTTCGGGATTTCATGAAGCCATGCCCCCAGACGACTCAAGTTCATCGCCGTTGCTGTAGCCACATTTTGTAAGCGGGTTTTGGCTAGACCGATATAACGCGCTCGGCGCAAACCAAAAGTACGGGTTCCTTCTGACATTGTGCCCTCAACACCAGCTCGTTTCTTATATTTTTCTTTAAATTCGTCCGTTTCCTGCCTTTGGCGGGCAGATTGCAACAGTTCATAGACAGGTTGAGGATAAAGGGTGATGGCGCGCGGTTTGTCAGCGCTTTTGGTACACTTTTCTCGTTGAGAACAAGCCGCACACTCTTTGGTTGCAAACTGAATGTGAACTCGTTCCTGCTGATGTTTGTCACGAGTATCGCGCCAAATTGCACTCGTTTTCCCCTCTGGGCAGACAGCTATTTCTGCTTCCCAATCTATGACAAAGCAGTTGCTGCTATACCCTTGACCAGCGCGAGCCTGCCAACTGCTATCTGGTAAAACAGGCCCAACTAACTCAAGCGCATAATCTTCCTGACTGGCTAACAACTTCAGGGCTGAAGTATAACCGCCATCCACCAAATGTTCGGCTGGTGTCAGTTGTTTCTGCGCCAGTGAAGCATGTACTTTTTCAGTTACTTCTACATCTGTTGTGGTAGCTGGACTAGTCTCCACATTGGTGATGATATTGGGCATTTCATCATCACAGGTCTCTGTCAAATGCACTTTGTATCCAGTCCAGTTGACTTTTCGTTTCGTACTATTGCGTGCTTCGGAATCAT
>JAAEOP010000936.1 GCA_024223125.1 Chloroflexota bacterium | reverse complement strand
GTTATATGCCCAAAAAGAAATCGTATCGCTGCCCACCGCCTGCCGCAGCATGGTTGAAATCAATCCCCCATGAGCTACCCCTAGCACCGGCTGGCCGCTTTCCTCAGCGGCCGCTACCAACCCATGCAACCCATCCATTACCTGCCGTTTGAAGGCCGCGTAAGTATCTGTAGGCGTATAAACAGGGAAGGATTGATACGGCGATTCCACCGACGGCAAATGTTCGGATACATAAAAGTTAGCCTCCTGCAAATTGTCGTCAGTTGTCAGGGGAAGATTGAGGGAGTGGGAAATGGGCGCGGCCGTTTGCTGTGCCCGCAACAACGGACTGACCCGTATGCGTCCAATTTCCAACCGTGACCCATTATCCAGGGCCGCATGTTCTGCCAACCAATGGGCTAATAACCCAGCCTGCTTCTGTCCCAAATCTGAAAGTGGGCTGTTCCAATCAATATCATCTTTTGTCACCTGCCAGCGGGACTGTCCGTGTCTTACTAGATAAATTTTCATAGGCGGCAATTAAAACACAGAGTCAGGCGGATAGCACGGTTTTTTCATGACGCATTAGAGAACATCCCCGCCTAAACAGGCCCATTGTGAGAAATCTCGCATTTTGGCGGGCATGTCGGCCGTTAATGGCTTTAAGGTCAGGTAATAAGGGGAGCGGGTAAAGGGTTGGGGCAGCCGGACGGCCGTTTGGCACAACATCTTTTTTACAATAGCCTCTGGGGTAGTTAACAGATGCACCCAACGCTCACCACTTTGGCGCACAGCCGTCAGCCAGCCACGCAGCAGTTGGGGCAAATCATCTCCATATACTGCTAACAAAGCTGCGGCCGTCAACCGCCCCCAACGTACCAACCGGTAAACCACAACGCCCGCTACCTGACCATCTCGCCATAACACCCCATACTGATATTGCCTAAAAGGATGCCCGGCAAAACGATGTTGCAAACTATGTGGGCAATGGGCAAAACGAATGTGTTTTGTGCGCGGTTCAGGCCAGAATGGGGCGCGAGGCCAATCATGGGTTAAGGTAACAGGCGATGATGTGGGCGCCTGTCGGGGCACATAAAAAAAGGACGGCCGTAACCGCCCCACAACCTCATACCCATACCCTTTACTACGCCGGTCTACTTTTACCCCCTCCGCATTAGAAAAACCAACGCCGGCCACCGCCCCCCGTTCCCGCAGCGCCCCATACACCGGCTGGGCAACCTGCTTCACCAACCCCTGCCCCCGATAATCGGGATGGACGGCCATGTTGATACTCATACCGACTGGTTGGGGACGTTTTATTTGGGGGATGTGTACGGCCGTCAGCCAACAGCTGTACTGCGCTGCCAATCGCTCCCCATCCCACGCCCCATAAGAGATGAGCCGTTCCCCTGGTTGTAAAAATGTTAATAACTGGGCCATATCGGCCGTTTTTCGTTCAAAACAAACAGCCAGAAGTTCCTGCCAGCCGCGGCAATTAGGATCGGTCAATAGTGATATTTTCATGTGTCCATTTGGGTAAGGGTACCGGCGTCTCCCAACCACTATTTAATCAGGGTGTTATTAGTAGAGCTAGTTTGCAGGGTAACGGCCGTCCTTAACAATCACTGTCAATACAGCGACACAAGAAACAACCATTCTGCCGTTCAATGAGCTTGTGGAATACCTTGCAACACTTGAATGTTTGCTCTTAACCATTCATTAACCAATGTTTGAACATCGCTGCCCCGTTCTTCTACCAGCTTGTTCATGAATTCATTTACATCTGGCTCAAGATAGACAGGGAGATTAAAAATGGCATTGGCGTGATAAAATTTACCCCGTGTGCCCTTAGAAAAATCGTATTCTGCTTTCATAGTATAATCCCCTCTTTGTACTAATTTATCTCAGCGTTCATTGCTTTACGCGCTAAAACAATCCGTATTTCACATAATTTTTTATTGATTTGTTCAAATGTGTGGCTTACAATCCGCAACATTCCACTGTTGTCTATGCCGATGGTTATCCAGCGATCTTCATTTTCTGTACTATGATCTTCATCATAGATGGAAACTTGATTTGGATCACGAAAAACGGTCGTTGCCCGTCGAAAAGTAACATTGTGTTTGCGTATGTTCTTGTTTTCTTTAACCGGATCCCACTCAAAATTATATGCACTATTTATCTCTCAGCTATTTTGAATAAAGCATTCTGCAAATTGTTTTGTGGGTAGAGTATAACATAAAATTTATTCAGGCTTGTTTGCGGCAACTGAAGAGAACGGCCGTTTCCTCTCAGAAACGGCCGTGCAACCTACCAACAATCAACGCCTAACACACTTGCGCCAAGAAGTTCAACTTCTAATTGGTACGTCGCCGCAGAACAAGCCCGCCCAACCCCGCCAGCAAGAGCATGAGAATGAGCGCAGGCAAGACGGCCGTGTTGTTATGGGCTGAGATGGATTAGAGGGTAACGGCCGTTGGACTACTCCCCTGACTGCCAATCAAGAAGTAAGCCGGACTGGCAAAGGTCGCCGTACCGGCGCAGGTTCCGCCGCCGCCCACAGCATCGTTGCAGGACGCACCCGGACAGAAGCGTATTTGGAAGAAGGTGTCATCGGCGATATCGTCTTCGCCGGAGGTGGAGTGGAGCGTGAGCGTGGCGCTGCCGCTGTTGGCCGAGTTTTCCATAAAGCAGCGATTGCGATAATTTCCGCTGTCGTTATTGTTGCAAACCGCCGTATTGCCCATGACCTGTACAACGGTTGCGCCCAGAGTAACAGTGTGCCCATTCAGCACACAAACGCCATCCGCACCCACAGGAGCAACACCCCCAGCCCATGTGGTCGTGCTGCTCCAACTCCCGCTTTGAGTGGATCTTATACACGAGCCAAAGACGTAAGCTACCCCACTGTCACTGGCCAGGTTGCCCGTGCCGCCGTCTTCATAAGGCGCCCCGATTACGGCCGTATCGCCTGACACCGCCACGGTCCGACCAAAGAAGTCAGACGCTTGGGCGTCGGAGGCGTGCAGGATGGCGCTTTCCAGCCAGGGGTCAATAGTCAGGGGGTAGGTGGCGGCAGCATCGTCCACAACAATTTGAATAGCGTTGCCCTTCGACATCAGCCCCCACGACCAATCCTGGTACTGAACTGCACCGAAGGAGCCGTTGGCCGGATACACTTGTGTCCCTGCCGGGCTAAATGTAACTTGCCAGTCTTGGGCGCGGTTGGGGGCGGCGTAGGCATCACTCCCGATCGGCAAAACCGGTATTCGGCGGCGGCTATCTGGCTCTGAATATGCTGCCACTCGTTAGTAGTCAAGCCGTCAGGCACGGCCGTAGGCCAGGATGAGGCTTGCCGCAGGGAAAGCAGCCATATACTTACG
>JAAEOP010000935.1 GCA_024223125.1 Chloroflexota bacterium | reverse complement strand
CCATCATCAAAATGTTATACTGTAACTATCAAAATGGAGTAAACAGTAACCGGCAAACTGTCCACTGTTTACTGATAACTATTCACTGTAAGCAAAGGAGATAAAACCATGAGCGAAATACTACAACATTTATCTGATGACTTGGCCGGCACGGTCGAAAAGGCCGGGCCGAGCATTGTCCGGGTAGAGGCCCGCCGGCGACTGCCGGCCAGCGGAATTGTCTGGTCAGAAGACGGGGTCATTGTCACGGCCCACCACACGGTTGAGCGAGAAGAAAAGATTAAAGTTGGGTTACCCGACGGGCAAACAGTCTCAGCCACCTTGGTGGGTCGAGACCCCACCACCGACCTGGCCGTTCTGCGGAGCGAAGCAACCGGCTTGACGCCGCCAACGTGGGCTTCATTCGATTCGCAAGGTGTCCGGGTCGGGCATCTGGTGCTGGCTCTGGGCCGGCCCGGCAAAACTGTTCAGGCAACTTTGGGTATTGTTAGTGCCTTGAGCGAAGATTGGCGTACCCCAGGGGGCAGCCAGCTT
>JAAEOP010000934.1 GCA_024223125.1 Chloroflexota bacterium | reverse complement strand
TCACCGTTACATCATAATCCAACACCTGATTGGCATTGTCATAGCCAAAATCGGCCGTGCCAATCATCGTCGTGGCCACAGGCGGAACTTCATTCGCCCCTGTCAGCGTCACAGAGTTAACCTCTGGGCCGCTCAAATCCAAATTTACGCCGGCAAAGGCTGGCAGCGCATCCGGTCGAGTGACAACGGCCGCATCCGGCAGCAAGCCATTGGTGACACTATCTTGCAGCGGGCTGGGTATGCCTAATACACTCTTGCGGAAGAAGGTTGTTCCTAAAACGTCGGTCATATCCTGCCCCATAGCCAGGATAATACCGCCACTATTTGCATATTCTGTCAGGTGATCCATTTCTATTTTTGTAACGTTATTTGCCAGATTGAAATCCCCCGTAAAGAGTATGATTGTCTTGTATGGAGCCAGGACAGCCTGTTCGGGAATTCCCGTTGTGGCCCAATCTAAAATATCGTAGGTTAAGCTTAGATTATCTAATACGGCCGTGTAATAACTAAGATAATCAGGGAAACCCAGGCCCGGACTGGCATCAGCGTCAATAATCAAAACCTCAGCGTCTGGCAAAGGAACGATACGCGCCCAGGCCGGCATATGGGCATTGTGCCCATTGTCACCGCTCATCGCCACATAACCCTGGTTATCCCCGATACCCATACTCATGGCAGCGTCAAACATGGCCTGCACGGTAGTTGAACCGCCTGGAGTCAGTGTCACCATGGTCGGCGACACAGTTAACCCAGCCACCGGCATGGTGGCTGTAAACCCGTCGCCTGTGTAAAGTGTGGTTACAGAATAGGTTTCAGTTGCCGTGGTAACGTTTGTCAACGTCACGTCAATAGTGCTGGTCGTCCCCGTCACCATCTGGCCAAAACTCAAACTTGGGGGATCCAGGAAAATGCCAGGATCGGCCGCATTTGTCAAATCCAACCGTCCGGCACCCATATCCAGGGGCTGCGCTGGCGAACCATCTTCGTTATAGATATCTATGTATTTAGACGTAGACATCAACGCCGATTTAATTTGAGCGTTTGTCCAGGTGGGGTAAAGCTGGCGCAGTATGGTGGCCGCGCCAGCCACATGCGGCGCGGCCATAGAAGTGCCGCTTGCCTGGGCAATACCCAGATGACGCGCCTCTCCCGTGGCTAAAGGATCATACCCCTGTGCCATGATAATAACCCCTGGAGCCGCAATATCCGGCTTTAAGACATTGCCCACACCGGGGCCGCGACTGCTGAAGGAAGCAATCTGGTCAGGTGTATTGCCTGCCTGGTAAGCGATATTATCTACAACAACTATGGCGTTCGGCCGGTCATTATCAAAAATGTTCACCATTGCCTCTCCATTACTTTGGCCAATAAAGATTGCAGAAATCGTAATATCGCTTGCTGAACAGGTAGAGGAATAATTACAGCTGAATCCCATTTTTCGGACGCTGTCTCCGGCATGGTTGTAAATAATGACAAATTGAGCGCCGGCCTGTTGGGCATAATAAACTTTATTACCGTAGGAACAACTACCATGGCTGATCAACGCAGCGCCGCCGGCAAAGGGGGTTCCTGTAAAGGGGCTGCAACCTCTATAATTCCCTGGTTCGACAGAAATCGCGGCCGTATAAGAATAAGTAACAACCATCGCTGGCAGTGGAGGGCCAAATCGCGCTTTCCCCAATGGCATATCTTGTAGCGTGGCAGAGATGGGCACACTCGCTTTACCGGCCAAAAAGGTGCCGTCAGTGGTGCTGGCGGCCACATTGATATAATCATCTGAGGGATGGTCGGCAGTACCGTTGCCTGGACCGGAATTACCGGTGGCCATACTGACAAATACACCGGCCGTAGACGCATTCACCAGGGCCTGATCCAGGGGATCAAACGGCCCGCCGCCACTGCCAGGCCCCTCGCCCCAGGAATTATTGACCACATCAGCGCCGTCAGCCACCAGGTCTTCCAGAGCGGCAATCCCTTCCACGTTGTAGAAAGAGCCATCATCAGTGACACTGGCATAAAAGACGCGGTAACTCATTAGCCAGGCGCCAGGCGCAACGCCGGTTACATCTACGGGGACGCCCAGATAATCTTGTGGCGCGTGATTGCCGGCGGCCGTACTACCTGTATGTGTGCCATGGCTTATACCGGCAACCCCAGGCCAGCTGTTTTCATCACCAGGCGCGGGCGGGTCCCAATCACGGAAGTAGGCGCGTGAAGCGATGATTTTGCCATTATTGTTAGCTGAATCACCCAACCCGCCGGCCGGCCAACCGGGAGGATAACTCCAACCCGACCCATCGAACATGGGGGCGTCATGATGTAAACCGCCATCCATTGAGGCAACCTTGACACCGGTGCCGGCATTGCCTTGCCCCCCGGCCATGTTCCACACAACCGGCGCGTTGATGAGTTGGGTACTGGTGTAAGTTTGGGGGTAATGAGCGTAATCCCTGTAGACAGCGCGCGTGCCCTCTATCTTTAATAGTTCGCGTTGGGCCTGTTCGAGAGTGGCTGCTTTACCGGCGTCAATGGCAACACCATTGAACACAATCTGGTAAGTTGCCGCCACGGCCTGGCCTGATTCATTGATATAACCGGCGATGGAGAGAGTGGGCACGGCCGTTTGCATTTCCCCTATAAATGCTTTTTGTTCTGCTTCTAATTGGGCGATGTACGCTTGTGCTTCCGGGGCGTTGAAATCGAGACGGCCGTTTTCTGTCCGCCAGACCCCTTCCTGCGCCGAATGTTCAGCCAGGGAAGGAGATTCTAATTGCACAATTAAACGATGGGATGTTTGGGGCGTATTTTCAGAGACATTGTTTGCAGCGCTAGTCGGTGCAGCATCGGGGACATCAACAACCCGTGCCGGGGCGGCTCCCGTCAATAATACGGTCGCACCAACCAATACGAAGGCCAACAGAAGCGCCAAAAGTAATAGTAACGGTCTGTTTTTCTTTGAGTCCATGGACATAACATTTATCCTCCTCAAGGGATATAATGCAGTAGTGTAAAACTCGCCCGAATAAGGCTGCATCTCTTGTATGCACGGATGGGAAGAACATTGTTTTTCCTCTGTTTTTATCCGTGTTTCCCCTATCCGTGTATACAACTCTCGGCCGACTTTTGCGGTATGGCGATATAATAAACTTGAAAATAAGATGGGTCTCACGGTAATAGATGGAGAATAAATTAAATGAACAAAAAATCAATACCCTGACACCTGAGGTACGACCACACTTAATCGTGGTGATGAATTTGGACTAAAATCAGAGCCTCAAATTAGCTTTATGTTTAGTGTTCGAGGCTGATTTGCACACTTTCCACCTCATAATTGCGATATTCTGACGATTATGTTAACTATCAGTTGGCATTTTGCGCCGATCACGATTAAGTGTGGCGGTACCACACCTGATTATCGGGATGTTTATGATACTAATCGGCTGCACCGGTCAAGACGCGGCTCCAACTGCGCCACTGTTGCCGGTAACAGCAATGGCAACACGGCCGTCAGAGACATTACCTGCGGCCAACCAGGATGCAATCACGAAAACTACAAACACAATGAAGCGGCCTTTTGTTATTCAGTTGAAGAATAAACAATGTAGGGCAGGTAGACGTAGGAACGCCCGGCGACAGCTACGGCCGCGGCCGCATCAACCCGCCCCCAACCCGTGAGATTATCTTGACCGGGAGACCAGATGTCCCTGGCCGTTGTGGTAAGAACGTTCCTGACTTCGTCTGCTGTCAATTCTGGTCGTAACGCCCACACCAGTGCCGCCACACCGCTGATATGCGCCGCCGCCATCGAAGTGCCGCTGCTTAAGTAGTATGAACCTTGCCGATTGGCGCTAAAAATATTAACGCCGGGCGCGGCTATATCCACTTCCGGGCCGCGATTACCAAATGTCCAGGGCAGATCGCTGCTGGTTGTGGCGGCCACGGCCGTTACCTGCGGATACGCGGCTGGATACAACACATCGCCGCCCTCGTTACCGGTAGAAGCCACAACCAGACAACCCCGCTCAAAAGCATACGAGACGGCCTCTTCCAGAATAATAGACGGGTTTTTTGTTCCCAGGCTCAAGTTAATAATCCGGATGCCATTGTCGGCCGCGTACCTGATCGCTTCTGCTACGTCAACCACTGTGCCTGCCCCCCGGTTATTCAACGCTTTTAAGGGCATGATGGTAGAATGCCAGCTAATACCGGCAATGCCGAGATGGTTATTTGTATGGGCAGCTACGATCCCGGACACATGACTGCCATGCGAGTGATCGTCTTGCGCGTTCCCATTCTGAGCCACAAAGTTCCAGCCCTGCACGTCATCAATGTACCCATTGCCATCATCATCTATGCCATTACCGGCCAATTCTCCAAGGTTTGTCCAGATTTTAGACGCCAGGTCGGGATGGTTCAAATCCGCGCCCGTATCAATGATGGCCACCGGGGTCGTTATGCCAGTTGTGTAACCCCAGGCGTCGGGCAGGCCAATCAGGCGCAGGTTTTCTTGTTGTGACAGGTAAAAACTATCGTCCGGGGTAACGGCCGTAGCATAAACCGGGTAATTGGGTTCGACCCACATAACAGTATCGGCCATATCGTCGGCAGTTGAAGTCATAAGCTGCTGCATGGCCGGTTGCGTTCCGACAACCACCCATACATCAAGACGGGGGATATTCCTGACGGCCGTTAGCCCATATTCCGCCATAAACTGGTTCATCCCCTCTGTGGTGGCATCTTCATTAAACCTGATCAAAACTTCGTTCGTTTCCAGGCCAGCTTCCGCCAAAGCTTCATAATGAGGTCCAACCGCAACTACCTGTTTGAAACGCCCGGCATCCAAACAGAGCATGAGCATCATAGATATAAACAGAATATAAGCCAATCCTACTCGTTTGATTTGTCGGTTCCTCATCAAGCACAAATTATAGCATGGTTCAATAATGCGATTTTCATAAAAAAAGGGGGCCTCCCGACAGGAGGCCCCCTTTACAAGGGTTCAGTGATGAACCTTATCTGAAAATGATAGGCAGATAGATCTTGGTCAAACCACGCACCTCAGTCACAGCGCTGTTATAAACTTCGGCCGAATGATTTTCGGCCGCCGCTATTGCCGCGTTGATGAGAGCCAGGTTCGCCGGAGTCGTCTCGCTGATCGTCGCTTCAAAGGTGATCGTCACCGATTCACCCGCCGCCAGATCGCCTTCCCAGACGAGCATGCCATCATCATACGTTGCGCCACTGATCGAACTCATGTCAATATCAAGTTCGGCCGGGATTGTATCCGTGATCGCAGCGCCCGTCGCCGTTTCATTGCCATTGTTGGTGGCCACGATGGTGTACGCTAACTTCTCGCCTACAGTTTGCATCAGGCTATCAACCGTCTTTTCTACCTCAATATCTGGGGACAAACCGTCATCCACATACGTTGAGGTCCACAGAGTGGTAAGCAGATAGTTCATGTATTTGTTGTACACATAAGCCGTATTGTCAATCCATGTCCCATCTTCCACATCTGCCTTCACCGTCACCGTCACTTCAAAGTCCACCGTAGACAAACTGCTGCCCGGTAAATCTCCATCCCAGGTGAGGGTGTGCGTATTGGCATCGTAGGCCAAACCACCCGTTGCCGATACAAAGTCCACTTCTTCCGGCAGTTCGTCAACGACCATGACCTCCCCATCCTCGGAGCTGGGGTTAGCCAGACTGACGGTGTAGGTATAGGTATCGCCAGGAGCAACGACGCCCACATAGTCTGTCTTATAAGAGCCAGTGGTACGGAAGCTGCGGATATAGGCGTAGTTTATATCGCCTCCGTAATAGTAGAAGCTATTGTCCTCATATACATCAAAGTAGTTGGGAATGGCCCACCCGGTAACACCAAGCGAGTTAGTGAAGGTAGTCGTGTAGACGACCTCGCTGACTTCTCCCGGGGCCAGTGTTGTTGTGTAAACTAAAATATCCCAGGGAACAGAGCTTACAATGGAGTAATTGGTAGGGGTGACAACAAAGCCTCCGAATATCTCCCAGTCTGGCAACATCCAATCCTCGGCATAGAACGTGGTGGTGGATACCGCATCCGTATTTTCGATACGCAGCGTGAACGTCAGGGTATCGCCAGTATTCGCCAGAGCGGTTGGATAGCCGTTATTCAGGTACGGGCTAGGACCGCGATCGGATTCGACGCTCTTAGAGAAAGCAGCATCAGGGATATGTACGGGTTGGTTTACACGGGTAATGGTGACAAACTCGTCGAAAGCGCCGGGCATCACCGAGGGGCCGGCAATGAGGCGGCCGGCTAACGGCGGATCGCCAGGATCCCAGTTCTCTTTGTCGAAGTTGACAGTGACCGCCACTGTTTCGCCGGGATCAATGGCGTTGACATGCACATCCGGATCGGTGGCCGACAACCAGATATTCAGCGTATCCCACCACACATCAAGAGTGGGCGTAATTGGCGAAGTAGGTACGTCGAAGCCATGCACCCACACAGTGTACGTTTCGCCAGCGGCAAAGCGATATTCCCCTGCCATGGGCGCAATTTCGATGAATTCATCGGTATTGCTTGTGTTTTGACTGGAAGCAACGATGTCGCCCGCCGCGTCAGTGACATACAGATCAACGTCGTTACCGACCGGTATACCATAAAGCGATGCGTTCAATCCACCGTCATGATCGCCGGCCGTGAACGTCTTACTATAGCTGGCGTCGGTCGGATCAAACTTGTCATCCTGGGAGATCGTAACGGTAGACGTAACCTCGAAAGTGGGGTCTGTGGGCAGGTCGCCAGGCGCGGTGACGGTATAATACCAGTCCGCCCAGATACCAGAGTCCGGTTCGACGTCATAGCCATCCAGAACCACGAAGTAACCGCCCAAAGTTGGGTTGTTCAGCAGAATAGTTTCGGGGTCGCCGGCCGAATTACCAGACGAGCCGACCACCGTGTCAATACCCTGTTCGGGGATGCCGTTGTCGTCAGCGTCGTAAACCAGGAACATATCAATGTCCTGGGTTGACGGCGTATCCAGGTAGACGTACAGTTCGGTGGCACCCGCGTCCAACACCTGGATATACTCGTAAACGTTGCCGGGGCACCAGGCGGTGAAGCAGCCGCCTGTATCGGGCACAAAACTACTGAACCAGCCGTAGAAGGTTGTCACCAGACCGCCGGTCAGCGTGGCTTCCAGGTCAGGCAGTTCCAACGTCGGCGTGAACTCAACGTCAAAGGAACCTGTCTCGGTGTAAACATCCGCGTCTATAGATCCCAGATATACCTCGCCTGTAACCGGGTCTATGCTGGCATCAAGGCCAATAGTCCCTACATTGACTTCAAGTTGGGCGGCCAGGTCTTCGCCATCATAAAGTACGTTATGCAGGGCGATTTCATACAACCCATCCATGCCCATGGGAGCCATCATCCAATCGTCGGGACCGCCGGTGCTGGTGTTGAAGGCGTAGGTAGCGCCGCTCGAGAATTCGCTGCCGGCAATGGGCAACAGCGTATACGGGCCAAACACAGATTGATCCGACTGGCCATACCAGACGCACGGCCCAAAGCCGTTGGAAGCGCAATCATATGTCGGGCCAAGTATGTGGGTATTAATGTCGGTGGGATAACCTGAATCCCAGGATGTATGCACGAGCATGTTACCGTTGGCGACATCCGCTTCGTCAATATTCAGGAAGTAATGACGCCAATCGCCAGCGCCGGTCCAACCGCCACCATACCAGTTGAATGTGCCGTAGGTGTAGCTGTTCTGGTAGAGGGTGTCGGCCATGGCGCCGCCGCCGAGGGTGACGGAACTGTCATCTGCCAGATCAGCGATTACGTTAACCACAACCGGCAAGGCCGTTTCGTGCGCGTCATGATAATTGTCACCGGGGTCAGACAAGAAAACGACGCCTTCATAAGCGCCCGGGGCCGCATTCGCTGACAGTGACATTGTAGCCGTAAAGACAGCCATACCTTCAGCCGGCACAGCCACGGAGGCGTCACTCAGAGCCAGCCAATCCCAATCGGCACGTTTATAGAACTCAACGCCGATCTGGAAAGTCGTCTGCGAGATTGTGTGATCGTTATTCCGATGCTGCCAGCCAAAGTAGTAACCGTCGGCCATGCGTTCTTGGGGGTCATGAATGGCGATGGGCACGGCCAGACCGCCAAATTCATAATCCACACGGACGTACTCGCCTTCTTGTATCTCGGTATCTGAATCGGAGTAGTCCGGCCGATAAAAACCATCATTGTCCGGGCCTAAGGCCATGTCATCAACATGGTTAACCACACCATTATTGTTGGTATCTTCCCACAACATGTTGTCGCCATTCATGTCGGTCCAGTTGTAAACCATGAAACGCCAGCTGCTGCTGGGATTGCCATCAAAGGCGTACTCGCCCGTGTCAGGATCAGCCACCTCAAAAGTATCATAGGGATGGATGTAACGGACCACCATCAATTCCGCATCTGCGGGAATGATGCTCGCATCCAATTCCATGAGGTAATCTGGCGAATGGAAGTTGAAATCGCTTTCCTCGCTCTCATCGGAAGTGGTGAACGTAAAGACATGGCTTCCCATCATGGTCATAACGCCGTCGGAAGCGTCTACCGTTATGTCGTAGCCGGAGGGATTATGCACTTCATAGGTCTTGGTGTAGGTCTGGCCAGCATAGGCTACGTTAGCAAAGTTCAGGTAATCAACGCCTTCCCAGTCGCCAACCTGCCATTCATCGGGCATAGCGTAGACGCCATAGATGCCGGCAGCCAGGTCTGTAGCCCGGTCAGCATTGACAACGCCGCCACCCTGGAAGAAAGGACTGCTAATGGAGTTGGTAGCCCCGCTTTTTAACAAGGCTTTTGCTTCTTCCCAGGTAGGCCATTCACCATAGCGATCCTTGTAAGCCTGGTAGACCAACGCCAGATTACCGGCCGCCACCGGCCCAGAACGGCTGGTGCCGCCCCAGGTAGCCCAGGATTCGGCGCCGTTGAAGCCGTAATAGTTCAAACCTTCGTCGCCAGAGCCGCGCCCGCCATTGCCCAACACATCCAGGCCAGAAGATCCGTCACGATTGGGGCCTTTGGAGAAGAAAGAGTTGGGGTCGCCGAACATGATCTGGTCGGAGCTGGCAATAGAATCCCAGTTAGTAGATCCATACTGGGTAGAAGAACCTACTTGAATAGTCGTCGGACCACCGTCGCCTTCTTGCGGGCCAAAACCAGGGCCTTCATTACCGGCAGAGAAAACCCAGACGGTGCTGGGGGCGATGGTCATGTTGATGGAAGTGATGAGACGGCCGAAATAGCCCCAACCACCCCACATCTGCCTGAAGTTGCCATAACTGTTGCTGGTGATTTGCACTTCATCGCCGCTGTTGGCAATACCATCGTAACCCAGGGAGGCCACCAGGAACTCGTCTTCATCGGTGCCAGAGTAATAATGATTGCCGAAGTCCATCAGGCCAACATCAGGGGCGCCGCCAACCACAGAACCGCCTTCATAGAAGGGTTGCGCGGTCAAACCGCCGTTAACAACACCCTGGCCAGCAATGTTGGAGGCGCACTGTGTGCCATGCGTGTAGCCGCCGTCAAAGGGGCCGGCAAAGAGCAACAACTCACCGGAATCGGGGCAGGCTTTCAATGTGCCAACCTCGTCGCCACATTGCACACCCCATAACCAGTCGGCCGTCGGCGGCACATTTTCGCCGTCGCTGATCCAGACCAGCAAACCGCCGGAGATGTCGGCGTAGCCGTCGCCATCCATGTCGCGGTAAACCTCGGGGCTGTCTTGTGTAACCGGTTTTTCGTCGGTAAAGTCTTTATCGTTGTCCAGGTCAACGTATACTGTGTCGTAAACTCCGGGAACGTTTTCGTCCACCACCAAAATGGCCACATCGTGGCCGTATAGGCTGCGTAAGTTCCTTTCGGGGTGACTGCCAAATTTGTAGAAGCCGCTGGCACTGGTACCGGTCACGGTGTATTCATAAGCGACACCGCTGCCAATAGGGGTGTACATACCGGTCACTTCACCGCCGTCGAACGGGCTGGACGCTTCGACTGTATGTTGGCTGTCGGCCCAACGCGAACCGTTCCAGTTTTGGGTAATACCATAAGCGCCAAAAGTCTGGAAGTTGACTTCGTTGACGAAGTTAAGCATAGAAACATACGAGAAGGCCATGGGCCAACCGTAGTAGGGTGAATCTGGATCCGTGACGGTAGCGGAGGTGCCTTGCAGGTCAGGATGGGCAAAGTCAATGCCGTCATCCAGGACGCCAACGACGACGCCTTCACCAGTGAAGCCTTTTTCCCAGGCGGCCGATGATTTGTGGCCATCTTGCACGTCAAACCAGCCAGCGCTGCCCACGTCATTGGCAAGGGCGGTCGCTTCGGCGTAGGTCACTTCGCCCGCCTGTAACGCGGCCATACTCGCCCCCAGGTCCGGGGCTATGTTTTGTTCGAGGTTGAAAGGCTTATCTAGTTCAATGCCCACGGCCACAACGGCTAAAACACCTGACTGTTGGGCAATCTTCAGCAGGTTAGCGGCCGTGGTCTGGCCGTAGATGTTGCGAATGCCGCCAAAAACGGCCGGCCGCTCAATGATGTCAGTCAGGTATTGACCTATATCGGCACTATCCTGCACGGAAACGTACACTTTGTGCAGTTCTTTGCCGCCGGTTTGCGCAGCCTCACGTAACAAAGGATCGAGTTTCTCAAGAGCCATTTCCATTGGCACTTCATCAATCCTCTCTATTCCGTCAGGCACCCCTACAGGGAGAGGGCGATCTGGCCTTTCTGGCAGGGGACGTTGCGCCATAGGCTGTTCCGTTGCGCTTTCTACGGGTTCCGCAACAACGGCCGAAATCACCATAGTGAACGCTAGTACCAGAGAGAATGTAATCCATAATATTCTTAAATTCTTACTCATTATTTTCCTCCTCATTTATTATCCTCCAATCAGCTTTGTTGCCTGAGAGTGGATAGCATCAAGAGCCAATAAAGGCTCCCTTTGCACGATTCTAGTTTCGTAAAAATTATTATGCGCACAACCTGTCAGGCGTATGGAATCACCTCCTTTAGTGAATTAAACTTTCTTTAGAAAACAGCATGATCGTTTTGCAAGTAAAGAAAACCACTGAGAATTCTCTGATTTATTAATAATGCACCCTCAGCGTTCGCAGGAAAACGTCTTGGATGTCTGACTGACCATCTTCTGGCGTGCCTTTGCCAATCAGAAAACCTGATCATACTGGGGACTTTAAATTAACTTATTCATTCAACTTTTCCTCTCATTTGAGGCACAGCAATTTTAGGTGTTTTCCAGTTTTCGTCAAATTGAATTTTAGCTATAACATAACTGACTGTTGGTTAATCTGGCAGTGGGCGGCCGTAAGAATACTGAGGATTTGATTCACGGCCGTTTCCTGTTCACCTTCCGCATTGACTACCCAATAATCAAACTCCTGAATCCGTCTCATCTCCTGGCGGGCGGCGGCAATACGCAGGTTTAAGCCTTCGGCCGTTTCTGATTTTCGTTCGCGCAGACGGCGTACTAATTCATCCTCCGTTTCCGTCGTCAAAAAAACAGAGATCGCATTGGGAATCAGCTTGCGAATGGTAGCTGCTCCCTGTACATCTACGCGCATAATGACATCACGGCCGCTTGCCAACGCCTCCCGAATTTGCTGTTTGGGAATCCCTTTGTAATCATTGTAAACAACGGCATATTCCAACAGGTCATTATTTTCAATCATTTCCGCAAATTGATCGTTGCTATAAAAAAAGTAATCTTGCCCGTGTATTTCGCCAAAACGGGGCGGCCGTGTTGTGGCTGTCACTACAAAATAAAAAGCCTCGGGATTAGAGTCGATCACTTGACGGGCGATGGTATCTTTGCCCACACCTGAAGGGCCAGAAATAACCATTAATAAGGGGATATTATTACGTTCGTATAATTGTTTTTCAACCATAGTTGCAACTGCTCCCTATCTACGTATAATTTTTTGCAATCTTGTTATAACAGGAATGCAAAGAAAGTCTATAAAAAAGAGAGAACACATTTATGCCTCATTATGAATATATTTGTCAGGATTGTGGCCGAGGGACACGGTTATTTTTTTCATACGCGGAATATGGCACGGCCGTACCCACCTGCCCCCACTGCCACAGCAACCATCTGAAAAGACGTATCGGCCGTATTGCAGTCGCAAAATCAGAAGACACCCGCATGGATTCTTTAATGGATGACAGCGCCCTGGCTAACTTAGATGAAGATGATCCCAAAGCAATGGGGAAGTTTATGCGTAAAATGAGCCGAGAAATGGGCGAAGATATGGGCGAAGAATTTAATGAAGTGGTCGACCGCCTGGAACACGGAGAATCTCCAGAATCTATTGAGGAGTCTATGCCTGATTTGGGTGATCAGTAATCAGTTGTAGCCACGGTTTCCATGCCGCGATTACGCCTACGCGGTATGGAAACCGCGGCTACTAATCTTCAATCGCTCACAAATAATTTCTCGCAGTTCCGCCTGGATCATATCCAACGGGCGGGCTGCATCCACCACCACCCACCGCTCCGGCTCTAACGCCGCCAACTGATGGTAGCCAGACCGTACCCGTTGGTGAAACGCCACCTTTTCCAAATCAAGACGGTTCATTTCTACCCCACCCGTCTCCCGGCGAGCCAACCCTTGCTCTGCCTCAATATCTAGCAGCAATGTTAAATCGGGTTTTAAGCCACCCGTAGCAAATTGGGTTACCTGATACAGCGATTCCAAATCCAGCCCGCGGCCGTAACCCTGGTAAGCAATGGTGCTGTCATAAAAGCGATCACATAAGACCACTTTACCAGCGATGAGCGACGGCCGTATCATCTCTCGTACTAACTGCGCCCTTGACGCCGAATACAGCAGCATCTCCGCTTCCGGGAACATAGCCGTGTTCTTGACATGGTGAACACAAGCCCGAATCTCATCTCCAATCGGCGTTCCGCCCGGTTCCCGCGTCAACACCGTTTCATAACCTTGTGTTTGCAAAAACCGGTTTAATTGATTGATCTGGCTCGACTTCCCGCTGCCATCTGGCCCTTCAAATGTGATGAACATATTGCTTACTGTCTAATTCTCATTCCTTGGGGTATTAAAAATGCGCACATAGCGGTGCGGCTCTTTACCATAACTGTGCGACACATAGTCTGCCTGCCGCACCATTTGGTGCTGGTAGGCTCGAATTGCCCGACCAGCCGGGTGCAGGTCTATACTTTGTTGTCCGGCTTGCAAAAGACCAATACCTCGTTCGGCATCGGCAATACCGGCCTCAAAAGGATCTTCCATTTCGGGGTCGTCCAACTTCAAAGCCTGGATTAAGAAGCTTTCCATTTGGGTGGTCGTGTTAGCCCGCAGTACATAAACCGGCGTCCGCCGCCGTTCCGCGTCCCGAACAAGCTGGCGCCGTTTGCGATAGTAACTTTTCAAAGTCACTAGTACGTCGGCGTCGCCTAGATTGTTCACCAGATTGATACGCGCCCGCAGCCGTTTGGCCGCTTGCAGCAGCCGGTTACGGGCCACACCATAAGCATAAACATTGAGCATGTTCGGGTCTGCCTGATTGGCCTTTACAACTTCGGCTTCGGCAACACGGCCGTTGCCCTGTTTGCTATCCGTAAATGCCCGCGCCTCAGGCTGGCTACCGTCGCGCCGCCGCCTGTCATCACGTCGCCCGGTCACGGCCGTAGAAGAGACCACCATCCGTTTATCTTCCACCCGCAGCCCATCATCCTCATCCCGGTAACGAAGCTGCACATGCAGCGGCTCGCCACGCAGCATGGCATCTACCGATTCAGTGACATCATGATGAACAAGTAGTTGCTCCCAGTCTTGGATTTCAATCAATACTTCAAATGTGGGCGGCGCGCGTCGTTCCAACACCGTCTTTTGCGTCCCACGCCGTCGCGCCTCTTCATCAGACAAGGTGACGCTTTCAATGCCGCCCACCAGATCAGACAAGGTGGGGTTCAATAATAGATTTTCCAATGTCTTGCCATGCGCTGTGCCGATTAGCTGTACGCCTCGTTCATTGATGGTGCGGGCAGCGGCCGCTTCCTGCTGTCGTCCAATTTCATCAATAATAATCACTTCGGGATTGTGGTTTTCCACAGCTTCAATCATCGTTTCATGCTGGTGCGACGGCCGGGGAACCTGCATTCGCCGCGCCCGCCCCACAGCTGGATGAGGAATATCCCCATCTCCCCCAATTTCATTGGAGGTATCAACAATAACCACCCGCCGCTGCTCGGCTAAAATACGGGCCATCTCCCGCAGCATGGTGGTTTTACCCACACCGGGCCGACCCAGCAGCAAGATACTGTGTCCCTCTTCCACAATATCGGCAATAATGTCGATGGTTCCGTAAACAGCCCGCCCCACCCGGCAAGTTAAGCCCACCACATCGCCGCGTCGGTTGCGAATGCCCGAAATACGGTGCAGGGTGCGGGTAATGCCGGCCCGGTTATCATCGTCAAAATCACCAACGCCGTTGACAACCTGTTTTATTTCCGCGGCCGTTACTTCTTGCTGGCGCAAAACAACCTCACCCTCTACATAGCGGGCGGTAGGACAGCGGCCTAAATCCATTACCACTTCTAGCAGGTTGGCTTCACGGCCGTTGGTTTCCAGTCTCTCACAAATTGTTTCTGGCAAAATTGCCAGCAGTAATTGCAAATCTTCTCGCGCTTGCTGCGCCTGATTATCTTTCATCGTTGTCAAAAGGTAGGAAGTCTCCGTTAACTTAATTTTTATTGAGATTGGAGATTGAGCGATTAAATCTCTCAATCTCTATTCACCCGCCTCACCCGCCAATCATCACCATAAGAATGCACAATGGGCGTTGTGGGCGAAATCGGCTGTGCGTCTAGTAAAGCAGACAAATCGGGAATCGGTTTGCGGGTCTGCTGCTGTACTGTATGTTTCACCATCACCGCCTGGCTGCCCCACAAGGTAAACCCGGCCCGTTCCAACGCCCCTTGCACCCAACTTTGGTAACGGCGCACACAACAATAAATGGGGTGGGTTAATGTGAGCGGGCTTAGTTGGACAACGGCCGTTAAAATTTCATCAACTCTGGCCTCAGCATTGGGATGGACAAACAGGCGCATCCAGGTAGCCGCCGAGCCAGTATGAATATGTATAAATGCAGCTAATTCACCATCCTCACGCAGCACCCATCCGGCGCTTTCATCCAGCGGCGGCATCGGTTCCACCATCTGCACCAAACGGGGCACAGTATTGGCATAAAGCAATTGAATATCCCAATCATCCACTTCCTGACGCGGCCGTAAAATATCTGCCTGAATATCGTTGATAACCTCATTCAACATCCATACATCCTGCCGCGTGTACACCACAAAGCCGGCCCGGCGCAAGATAGGCAGTTCCGGTCCAATCTCGCTTACCTCGGCTACCAGACTATGGAACCCCCGCCGCCCTACTTCAACCACCGCTTTATCCAGCAGTGTCAGCCACGCTTGCTCATTGAGCATATCTGGTAGTTGACCATTAGCTGGCGAAACGGCCGTTGGAGGAACATCATCGGTTACGGCCGTGTTACTCGTCGAACTCAAATATAGGATATGGGCCAGAGGAGCCTCGTCATTCAAACACACCTGAATAAACCCGGCCACCGTGCGATCCTCAGACTTCCAAACAAATGTCGGAAATTCACCTCCCACAATACCAAACAGAGCGCCCCGAACCGGGTTCAAATTCTTAGTCAGGGCCAATTCGGTATGCAGGGAGACACCATGTGTACTCAAACGGTGAACCAAAGCTAAATCGCGTAAGTGGAAAGGTCGTATCATCAGGTTCAGAATATAACAATCGCTGATTGCTGACGCAAGCAGATGTTCTGATTATACATCAAAAGTTAACCTCGTAGGCGGTTAAAACTGCCACAACGTATGCGAAGTCGGCCTTCGCCGACTAGACTTTAGTCCACGAAGGTGGACTTCGCTGCGAATTCATTCGCCACACCCAAACCCATTGTTTTATTACAATACTCACCCCATTTCATTACTATCCTCACTTCCTCCCAAAAAACCTGCCTCTCTCCCAGATCATTGTTATAATCACCTCACATTATCATACCAAATCACCATCCCATCACAGATGTGGAGGAAGGAGAATAATGTCCACACTTGTACTCACCCTACGTGAAAGCGTCCGCTATCGCGGCCGCAGCGGCCATTGGAGTTGGGTTGCTCATCGCCTCTCCGGTCTGGCCATCCTACTGTTTCTGATCATCCATGTTTGGGAAACGGCAAACGCTCGTTATTCCCCCGGACTTTATGCCTGGTCAATTGCCGTTTTCAAATACCCTCCTGTCGCCGTTGGCGAAATCCCCTTGGTTGGCGCCGTTTTTTATCATGCGTTCAACGGTATCCGCATCTCCATATTAGATTACAAACCAGAGTTGTGGAAGCACCAGCAAAAAAGCGCCGCTATCGTTTGGGTTTTGTTCGCCATCATATTTATTCCCATTGCCCTATTTATGCTCAGTGAGATGGGGTCCCATTGCAGCGAAGTAGGCCCAGCTTGTTGGCAGTTCCCCCGGCTGGCCGATTTTGGTATAGGAAATTAGGAGGCGCTGAAAAATGACAACTGCAACCGAACTGACCCATCGCAAAGTAAAAGTACCCACCAATCTGGAAAGGCGCGCCTTTTTATTTATGCGCGTTTCCGGCGTACTACTTCTGGTATTGGCTGTCGGGCATCTGATTATTCAACACGTTCTCAGCAGCAGTGGCAATCTCACCTTACAAATTGTCGCCAATACCTGGAACAATTGGGGCTGGAAAGCTTACGATTTGTTGTTACTTATTTTTGCCATTACGCACGGATTTAACGGACTGCGTAATATTCTGGAAGATTACATCCATAACCGGCAAACTGTAAAAGTAATTAACATTCTTCTGCTGATCTTCATGATCATTACCATCGTCTGGTCGGCCGTGGCCATCGCTTCCTTTGATCCTGAAGCTGCCCGCGCTGCTGCCAACAGCTTTCCAAAATAAAATATGCCTACACAGATCATACTTGCGAAGGCAGGAATCCATAACTTGGATACCCGCCTTCGCGGGTATGACAATCAAGAAATGGATAGTTACAAAAGAGGTAAATAATGTCAAACATACACACACACACTTTCGACGCTGTGATTGTCGGCGCGGGGGGGGCCGGTCTGATGGCCGCCTTGTATGCCGGCCGCAGCGCCAATGTGGCCGTGATTTCCAAATTATACCCCACCCGTTCCCATACGGGGGCTGCTCAAGGGGGCGTCGGCGCTGCTTTAGGTAATGCCGAAGAAGATAGCTGGGAATGGCACGCTTACGATACGGTAAAAGGGTCTGATTATCTGGCTGACCAGGATGCCGTAGACGTTATGTGCCAAGATGCTATTGATACTATTGTGGAACTAGAACTCATGGGGCTGCCATTTGACCGTTATCCCGACGGTAAAATTTCGCAGCGTCGTTTTGGCGGGCATACAAATAAGAAGACAGGCAAACCGGTACAACGCGCCTGCCACGCGGCCGACCGCACCGGCCATATGATTTTGCAAACGTTGTACCAACAGTGCATTAAAAATAATGTCAACTTTTTTGACGAATTTCATGTCGTAGATTTAATTCGAGTAGATGACACTGTGCGCGGCGTAATAGCCGTAGATATGGCCAGCGGTGATTTCCACATCTTCCACAGCAAAGCAGCCCTTTTTGCCACCGGCGGCTGGGGACGCTGTTGGGAAGTAACCTCCAATGCCCATTCTCTTACCGGCGATGGCGCAGCCATCTGTTTGCGGCGTGGCGTACCCATGGAAGATATGGAGTTCTTCCAGTTCCATCCGACAGGCATTTTCCGTCTGGGCGTTCTTATTACCGAAGGGGTGCGCGGCGAGGGTGGTGTTCTCGTCAACAATGACGGCGAACGTTTTATGGAACGATACGCGCCCAACATTAAGGACCTGGCCAGCCGAGATGTGGTCAGCCGCGCCATTTATTTGGAAGTTGAGGCGGGACGGGGCATCAACGGCGGTAATTACGTTCATCTGGATGTACGCCCGGAAACTGTGAATCATTACTTGGAGCAGGATGGGGAAGAGCGACGCATTAGCCGCGAATATATTGAGGCCAAACTGCCCGATATTGCCGACTTCACCCGTACCTACCTGGGCGTAGACCCGGTTACAGAACCGATGCCCGTCCAGCCCACCGCTCATTATGCGATGGGCGGCATTCCTACCGATGTGGACGGCCGTGTTCGTCTGGACAACGACAGTACGCTTTTGCCTGGCCTTTATGCGGCCGGTGAAGCCGCCTGTGTTTCCGTGCATGGCGCCAACCGTCTGGGCACAAACTCTTTGCTAGACCTCGTCGTCTTTGGCAAACGTTCTGGCGTCCATATGGCCGACTATTGTCAGCAAGCAGAACTGCTGCCCCTGCCCGATGACCCGGCGGCCGAAATCATGGCTGAATTTGAACGGATTCGTAACGGCAGCGGTGGTGTCAAACAAGCTGCGCTGCGTGAGCGGATGCAACAAACCATGACCAAAAATGTGAGTGTCTTCCGCACCGAAGAGATGATGCAGGAAGCGCTGGATGAGTTGCAGGAGTTACGTCAACAATTTAACCGTAACATCCAAATTGATGATAAAGGCAGCCAATTCAACAGTGATTTATTGGAGGCGTGGGAGTTGGGCTGTTTGTTAGAACTGGCCGAGGTAACCGCTTATTCTGCTCAGGCGCGTAAGGAAAGTCGGGGCGGCCATGCCCGCGATGATTTTCCCAAACGGATTGACAAGGAATGGTTAAAGCATACGTTCTGCTACCGTACAGCAGACGGCCAATATGAATTGAACTACATGCCGGTCACACTCGGCCGTTATGAACCGAAAGAGCGAGTTTACTAACGCCCAAGGAGAAAATCATGCAAGTACACATACGCATTCGCCGCTTTAATCCTGAAAAAGACAGCAAGCCATGGTGGGGAGACTATACACTTAAAGATGTCAATCCGAATGATTCGGTATTAGATGTGCTGCACCGCGTGAAGTGGGAACAAGATGGCACGTTGGCTCTGCGCCGCTCCTGCGCTCATGGGGTTTGTGGCTCTGACGCTCTACGAATTAATGGAGCCAATATGCTGGCCTGTAAGACATTGGTCTCCCGTACAGCCAAAGAAGGCAGCAAAGTAGCCAAGATACAGGTGGAACCGATTCTGGGACTAAAAGTCATTAAAGAT
This sequence comes from Chloroflexota bacterium, assembly GCA_024223125.1. The sequence goes on along the minus strand of JAAEOP010000934.1, from coordinate 4,962 downwards.
TTGATTGTAGATATGGATCCCTTCTTTGAGCATTACCGGTCTGTGCTGCCTTATTTTGTCAATGATGCGCCACCGCCGAGCAACGGCCGTGAACGTCTACAATCTCAAGCAGACCGCACCCGCTTTGACGACACCACCAAATGTATTTTATGCGCCGCCTGCACCACTTCCTGCCCCAGCTTCTGGGCCAATGAACGGTACATTGGACCGTCGGCCATCGTTCAGGCGCATCGTTTCATCTTCGATAGCCGCGATCAAGCGGCCGAAGAACGTTTACGTGTTGTCGGCGATTCATTTGGCGTGTGGCGCTGCCGTACTAACTTTAACTGCACCAGCGCCTGCCCCCGTGAAATTGAAGTGACCAGAGCTATTGCCGAAGTGAAACATGTGTTGGGCAGTGGCAAAATCTAAGCTTTGAGGTTCTACCTTTGGAAAAGGTGGAACCTCTTCTGCACATTTTTAAAGAACCGCCCCGAACATGGGCGGTTTTTCTTTTCTATTAGAGAACTTTTGGCTGTCTAGGCGCGTATAACAATTTGTAGGACGAATTGGTAATTTGTCCAGGCGATTTACCGAATCGCCCTACATTCATTTTTCAAGGAGAAAATCATGCCGATCAAGCCAGTTTATCAAAATGCGTTGGCAGCTATCTTCAAGCATCCCTATTTTTGGCTTATTGCTCTAATTGCTATTTTGGGAGACATCAGGGCCGTGTTGGCTTACAACCCCTTTACCACCCGGCTGAATTTTTGGGTATTTCTCTTTGTAGGTATTGCCATAGTGGCTGAGACGGCGCTGATTTATGGGTTTTTACAAAATGCCGAGGGTAAACCATCCGGGTTTGTAGATGCTGTGATGACGGCCGTATCCTACATCCCCCAACTGCTGGCCCTTAAAGTTGTCCCCCTGCTCTTATTCAGCCTCTACTTTCTCTTACTCAGTGTGATGGGACCGTTGATTGTCGTTGTCCCTGCTGTGGTCTTAAAGGTATTGCTTGTTAGCGGGGTTACGGCCGCAGGTCTACTCCTGCTCTTCTTCATGCAAGCGTGGTCATTCTTCACCATCTGCGATCTAATGACCCGCCATTCCAGCCTCGGTGAAATTTTTTCCCATGCGTGGAGTAGTGTGTGGCAAACTAAATATCAGATTTTTCGCCTTTGTCTGCCCCTCATTTTGATTGATCTGGCGCTCATTGCGGCTCTGTTCACCTTTGGCGCTATTTCCCAAGAATCTATGTTTTCACGCATCATAACCGGGGAAGAAGCAGACCAGCAAACATTATTATTGGGTGAAGGGGGCGGCGGTGCGGCCGGTATCGAATTCACTATCAACCGTCTGGCAAACAGCATTTTGGTGATGGGGTTTAAGAATCAGGGAGTTGAGTTCGGCACTATTCCCCTTTTTATTACAGACCACAAAATAGCCGGACTTATCGTTGCCGGTATTGGCCTGTTTCTGCTCATGTTACGGGCAGGGGTGTTGGTTCAAGCGTATACGGCCGTGAGTAATACAGAGTAAATGGGTAATTAAGTAATTACCCATTTACACTATTGTCCAGATTGAATCCCCACCACTTCAATTTCAAAAATCAGATTGCTATCGGGGGGAATTGGCCCGCCGCCGCTGGCGCCATAACCCAATTCTGGTGGAACAAACAACTGCGCCTTGCCTCCTTCCTTCACCAACATGACCCCTTCTTCCCAACCGGGAATAGCGCTATTGGTTCCGGTCACAAAATCAAACGAGACGCCTCGTTCTACTGAAGAATCAATCAGCGTACCATCTTCCAACCACAGACGGTAATGGACACTGACCGTATCCCCCAGTTGGGGTAAACTGCCGCTGCCTTCTTCCAAAATAGCGTACTTCAGACCCGACTCCGTTTCCGTAAAATCCCCGGCATCAATTTCTGTCGGCTTGGGCGGCTGTGTTACCTGCACCAATTCCACATCAAAAACCAGCGTAGAATTGGCAGGGATGCCCCCCACTTCTTGTTCGCCATAAGCTAGATGGGCCGGAATGATTAACTGTGCTTTGCCCCCTTCTTTCATTAAGGCAATGCCTTCATCCCACCCTTGAATAACCGCGCCTTGACCCAAAGCAAATTGGAATGGCTCACCTCGATCCAGAGAACTGTCAAACTTGGTACCATCTTCCAGCGTACCTGTGTAATGCACAGATACCAGATTGCCGGCCTGGGGAAAGGGGCCGGTTCCAGCTTCAATTTCAATATATTCCAACCCGCTGGCTGTTACGGTAGAGCCGCCACTATGTTCACTTTCAACGGCCGTTACACTATCATCAACATCACCGCTATCGCTACTGCTTTCACTACTGCCACTGTTAGCAGCCGGCCCACAAGCCACCGCCACCAAAGCCACTGCAATCAGCATCATCATAAGTAACTTCTTTTTCATTAAAAACTCCTTTCATGTTATTGAGGCAAAATGAAAGCCGGAGCGGACACGGCCGTTCCGGCTATTTATATTGTCGTCTGTTAAGTCTGATTGATTGTAAGGGAAGTTTGCAAGTGTGCAAGTGTGCCGATTTGTAAGTTACTGCGGCCGCCTGTTACTTGCAGACTTGCCACTTGCACACTTGCAGACGCTAAGGGAACGCTCGTTTTTAACTTGGCAAGATTGGTTCACTCTTTCGAGAGTGAACCAATCTGGAAACTCAAAAGTTATTGTCGGGCAAGCCCTAAACATTCTGCGGATGTTTACCCCGAATAGGCTCATAATGCGCTTTTATCAAGTCCAGATCAGTCTCATAATCTCCCGAAGGCTGCAACATGGGGCCAAGATTAACTTCCTTGTTTTTATAATCAAACGCCGCCAGCACAATGGGCACATCTGCCCCTAGGGCAATACGATAAAACCCCGATTTCCATTCCCGCACTTTACTGCGCGTTCCTTCCGGGGTAATACACAAAATCAATTTATCAAGCTGGCTAAAAGCAGACACATTTTCACCGACGACTCCATGCGTCGCCCGCCGATCAACAGGGATACCGCCCATCCAACGGAACAGCGGCCCCAGCGGCCCCCGAAACAAACTATGTTTGCCCATCCAGGAAATCCGTATACCTATCACCATCGCGGTGGCAATAACTAAAATAAAGTCCCAATTAGAGGTATGGGGCGCGCCCACAATAATAAATTTATCCAGATTGGGGACGCCGCCGGTAACACGCCAGCCAACGGCCGCCATAAATAATATTGCTAATACCCGCGTGATTCGGTTTCCCCGTCGCGGCACTTCGTCTCCAATTTCCTCTGCCCTTAAATCTACAGTTGCTTGATGTTCCTTATCCTTTGTCATGGCAATCTCCCAGATGATGTTACTTCTCTCTCTGTGTACTCTGTGGCAAAAATAATTGCATCATATTTCTAACCTCTAACCTCTAACCTCTAACCTCTTCACAATAAGACAAACACCGGTACGCCACACTGGTTATGCAACATACCGATTTCTCTTGTTCACTTATAAATGGTTAAAGTTTATGGCATACGGCCACGGCCGCAATAATTCCCTAATCCTCGTTTATCTCCTACCGCCATCCGCTTGAGTAAGAAAAGTAGCATCCTCGACTAACACACCGTTATAATCCAGTCATGAGCGAACAATCAAAACCCCACCTGACCCACCATGACCGCATCTTCAAAGAATTCCTCTACCGCTTCCTGCCCGACTTCTTACGATTGTTCTTCCCCAATGAGGCCGCGCAACTCAATTTCGACACACTCAAGTTTCTGGACAAAGACCTGATCGTTAATCTGCCAGAGCAAGCTTTACGCATCACGGATATCATAGCTGAAGTAGAGCGACTGACCGGCGAAAAAGAAGTTATCATCACCCATGTAGACGTGGAAGCCAGACGCAAAAAACCGCTGCCAAGACGGATGTTTGAGTATTACGCCTTACTGCGGTTACTGTCCCAGAAACGGGTGCTGCCCATTGCCTTGGTTTTGCTGCCAAATGCGGGGGGTTTAACCTGGCAGATGTATACAGAAACATTGTTTGACCGAGAACTGGTACAATTCCAATATGGACAGGTGGGGGTACGTGATTTGTTCAGCAAAGTGTATTTGGAGAAGGGCGACCCGGTAGCGGCCGCATTAACAGCCTTGATGAAGCCGGGGGATGAAGACCCGGTCAGTTTGAAACTGACCGCCCGCCAGACGATAGCTGACAGCGGCTTGACAGCCGGTCGGTGACAAACTGTTTTTAATGAAGCTAATAGAGACGTATTCAACGGTTGAAACAGTGGATATAGGAGCAGAGATGATGGAAGCATTAACAGAAGTAGATATTTCCTGGCTGGAAGAAGTCAAACGATTAGACCGGCAAGAAGAGAACATCTGCCGCATGAAACAAGATATTCACCGCATGTCACAGGATATTCAGTCCGTTCGCCTAGAAGGAAAATTAGAAGGAAAATTGGATGTCCTGTTACATCTGCTACAAGCGAAGTTTGGGTTGCTGCCGGCCGGCTTTGTATCTCGGTTAGGCGCTTACGCGCCAACATCGACAAAAAGTTGTCGATAGATTTTTTCAAACAACAATGCCAAGCAGATGAAACAGCAAACGCATTTCACCATGAATCAGCCGATATTGTTTGTCAATACTATTTTCCTGCTTGAGATGTGGCCCTCGTTTGGGTCTGCCCGCACCAGCCAAAACAGGCTTGATAACCTTTTCACGCAATACCACCAAAGCGGTCATGATTTGCAATCCTTGAGGAACTGGTTCATACTGGCGAGATTTTCCAATCTTCTTGACCCACTGTTTACCACGCAACTTTTTCAAATCATAAGAAGCATGACGCGGCAAATAGTCAGTAGGAGACACGCCCAGAATCTCGCACACTTTAGCCGCCAGGTCAGAGACGGTAAATCCTGTGGGTTGAACAGCCAGAGCGATGACCGCTTCCAAGACGGCTCGAACACGGGGTTTGTTCAG
>JAAEOP010000933.1 GCA_024223125.1 Chloroflexota bacterium | reverse complement strand
GGGGCCTTAATTATCATGTTAGGGGGGATGGCGATTATGATGGCCATTGTGGGTAGTATTGGCTTGGGTAGTGTTTTGGCCATTAATGTGTTGGAGCGGCGTCGTGAAATTGGCGTAATGCGGGCCATTGGGGCCTCAAACACCATCATCAGTAGGCAACTGATTGGCGAGGGTCTGACCCTGGGCCTAATCAGTTGGCTGATTGCTGTGCCGCTCAGTATGCCCACCAGTTGGCTGATGAATCAGGCATTGAGTTGGGCTATGAAGATAGATTTTACCCTGGTTTATTCCATCCCCGGTGTAATTGGTTGGTTAATTATCACCCTGGTTTTATCGGTTCTGGCCAGTTGGCTGCCCGCCCGCAAGGCCGTATCCGTCAGCGTACGGGAAAGTTTGGCTTATCAATAGAGTTGTTGCGTATTAAGAAATCGTGGAAAATAGGACGCAGATTTTCGCAGATAAACGCTGATAAATGGATAAAATCTGCGGAATCAGTGTGAATCTACGTTCCGTATGAAGCATTAATTGCCCAAAATCTTATTAAGAAACAAGTCTAATAATAAAAAAGGGGGATTTTCAAATGAGCAAAAACAAGCACTTTAACCCCGACGGTAAAGAATTCTTAAAATTAACCGAGTGGGAGCTGGGGAACCTGCACCTGCCGCCAGTGACCACCGTCACCCTGTACCAAGGCGCTGCCCCGGCCGAGTTTTTACGCCGGCGTTTGGCGCTGATGTTGGAGAAAAATCCGTGGCTCACCGCTCGCATTGTCAAAAAGAACACAGCAGATGGGGTGGTAGCGCTAGCTTATGCCCCCACCTTCGAGCTTGAACAAACCATCGATCAGCACTTTTCGGTGTATGAGCCGGGGGATGTAGGATTTTCACTCAGTATGGCTTATGAAGAACTGGTTGAATGTTTGGTGCCGGTTCAGTGTGCGCTGTCTAAACCTGCCACTGATGAAGATGAGCCGCTATTTAAGGTGGCGGTCGTGCCCATTGAACCAGCAGAAACAGCCGACAATCAGCCCACACCTTTACAACAAAGCCTCACCTTGCCCGGCTTTGCTTTGGTTGTTTCTATGAACCACACCTTGGGCGATGGTCACACCTATTACACGTTGTATAATATGTTGAGTGCCGACACAGAGGTGGAAGCGCTGATCCCGGTTAGGGTGGATAACTTTGAGGAAGCCAAAACCGAGGTCGTTGGCCAGGAGGAAAACGCAATGTTTACCTCGGCTGGTCTTGGCCTTGGTATAGTGGGCACCTACGTTGGCGGAAAGGTGACCCGCCGCGAGCCGCAAAATGTGTGTGTTCATTTAGTAGACCCGGTTTGGATAGCGCAAGAGAAGGCCAAGGCCAAAGAGGCGGGCCAGGTGCCTTTTATCTCCACCAATGATGCCCTCACCTCCTGGTTTTTCCGTGAAATGAACTCTGATCTGAACCTGATGCTAGCCAATTTCCGCAGCCGAGAACCATCCGTTTTGGGCCTGACCGACCAACATGTAGGCAATTATGAAGCCAATGTCCCTTATTTTCCGGGCGATGTGGAAACCCCGACCCTTATCCGCCAATCAATCCGCAGCGCAGATGGCAGCTTCCAAGCCCGTCGAGCCGGTTCACCACCCACCAAAATCCCAAAATTTTCGACCTTGATCCACAACAAGACTTCTATCGTCACAAATTGGGCTTCTTTTTATCGTGACGTGATCTTACAAAATGAGGCCTCACAAGGTGAAGCCTCACAAGGTGAAGCCTCACAAGGTGAGGGACAAGATAATTCATTACAGAGTAATGTGCCCAAACTGCATTTACCCATCATGACGTCGGAAGGATTAATACTTTCGGTCTGGCATAGCGGTGTTATTTTCTGCCCTCGCGCCGGACAGGTGGGCATGTTCATGATTACCCGCCACTTTGATAGCGACACGCTGGCTCAACAAAAAGCAGAGCAAGGCCCAAATGTTCCTATGGGCGCACGGATTGTGTAAAAAATTATAAGCTTATGTAACAGTTCATGTCATTCTGAGCGAGGTACGAGCGAAGAATCTCCATGAAGTGCCGCAAAAGCGAGGCAAGGCTATACCGCATGGGGATTCTTCGGCCCATGGCCTCAGAATGACATGACAAGCTGAATAGTTGCAAATTTAATACAAATTTAAGGAGACAAAGATGTCACTAAAAGAGTACAAACCCGGCACTACCTTTACCGGCGTCGTCGGACGCACCCAGGATGTATCGGAACCGGCCTGGCCGGAACCCCCGCGAGCTAAAGAGAATGCGCCCAATGTCTTGTTCATTGTTTTGGACGATACCGGCTTTGGACACCTTGGCTGTTACGGTAGCCCCATTGCCACCCCCAACCTGGATAGCCTGGCCGAAGGTGGGGTGCGGTACAGCAATATGCACACCACCGCACTGTGCTCGCCCACCCGCTCCTGCATCCTGACCGGGCGTAACCACCACTCAAACAATATGGCCTGCATCACCGAAGGCTCCACCGGCTATCTGGGCTACAACGCCAATATCCCCTTTGAGAATGGCTTCTTGTCAGAAACGCTCTTGCAGAACGGATATAACACCTACGCCGTGGGTAAGTGGCACCTGACTCCGGTCGATCAGGTCTCGGCGGCCGGGCCTTACGACCGCTGGCCTTTGGGGCGTGGATTTGAGCGTTACTACGGTTTTTTGGGCGGTGATACACACCAGTACTACCCCGAGTTGGTGTACGATAACCACGTGGTCGAGCCGGAGAAAACACCGGAAGAAGGCTATCACCTGACCGAAGATCTGGTGGATAAGGCCATCAGCTTTATTGCCGATACCAAACAGGTGGCTCCCAACAAACCCTTCTTTATGTACTTTGCGCCGGGGGCCATGCACGCCCCGCATCATGTCACCAAAGAATGGGCCGATAAATATGATGGTATGTTTGATGATGGCTGGGACGCCTACCGGGAGAAGACGTTTGCTCGCCAGCAGGAAATGGGCCTTGTCCCGCCCGACGCCGAGTTATCACGTCACGATCCTGACGTGCAGGATTGGGACGCCCTACCCGAAGATGAACGGCGGCTATATGCCCGGATGATGGAAGTTTTTGCCGGTTTCCTGGAGCATACCGATTTCCACATCGGCCGCTTATTGGATTTTTTGAAGAAAATTAATGAGTTTGATAACACCATCATCATGGCCATCTCCGACAACGGGGCAAGCGCCGAGGGTGGCCCCACCGGCTCAATCAACGAGAGTAACTTTTTCAACAATGTACCAGAATCGATAGAAGAAAACCTGAAGGCTATTGATGATCTGGGCGGGCCAGATTACTTTAACCACTTCCCCTGGGGCTGGACTTGGGCCGGCAACACCCCCTTCCGGCGCTGGAAACGCGAAACCTATCGCGGCGGCATCAGCGATCCCTTCATTGTTCATTACCCCAAGGGCATCCAGGCCAAAGATGCCGTGCGTCAGCAGTACACCCACGCCATCGACATGGTGCCGACCGTGCTG
>JAAEOP010000932.1 GCA_024223125.1 Chloroflexota bacterium | reverse complement strand
CCAGACACAAACAGCACATCGGCCGCGTGCTGCTCCTGCGCCTCTCTGTGCGCCTCCACAAACGCCGCCGACTGCACAAACATCCCCCCAGAGCCACACGCCGGGTCAAACACCGTTCCCTGATGCGGTTCAATAATCTCCACCATCAACCGCACCACCGAACGCGGTGTAAAGAACTCACCGCCACCTTGCCCCTCAGCCAGCGCAAAGTTGCTCAAAAAATATTCATAAATCTGCCCAAACAAATCCCCATCCGCATCATCAGGAATATTGGCAAAGTTTTGCAGCAGCCGATTGGGAATCGTCTTATCCGTTCGTGTCAGCTTGAAATATTCATCCTGCGGCAGCACCTCCTGCAATTCCGGCTTATGCTTCTCAATCTCAACCATCGCATCTTTCAACGCCTGATCAATATCCTTCTCTTCAGGCAGGTTGAGCAAGTAGCTGTAGCGAGCATTGCTGGGCAAATAAAAGCCACATTTGGCAATCGCTATTTCATGCAGCGGTTTTTCGCGCCGAGTTCCCTTGAGCTGCTGATATTCAGCCATAATTGCATCTTCATAGCGACGGTATTTGTTGTCGGCAAACTTCAAAAAGATAAGCCCCATCACTGGGGTTGAATATTCGCTGGAGCGAAGGTCAGAGTTAGCACGCAGGTCGTCGGCACTTTTCCATAGTGTTACTTGTAGATTTTTGAGTTCTTGTGGCGTCATAGGATTGTCCTGGAAGAAAGTCATCCGATAGGCTACTTGATTTGTAAGTTCGGTAACGGCCGTTTGGTATTATGCAAACCCGGTAAAAAAGATAACATAAAACAACCTTTGCGGCTAGGGATGGCAATGGGGCATTGGAACAGGTCTGCGAGTGATAAAAGCTGTCAGGATTGGGATTGTGCGGCCGTTGCTGGCTGCGGATTAGAACACGGCCGTATCCCCCCATCATCCCCCGGCAAAATAGTCATAGAACAAAACGTAGAAAACAGTGGCGATGGCACAGGCCGTGATCATTGCTGGCAGGCCGTGTTTGCTCCACTGTACGGCCGTAATGGGCTGTTTGGTTCGTTCTGAAAGAGAAACGACCACCACGTTGGCGGTTGAGCCGATGATGGTACCATTGCCGCCAAACCCGGCCCCAAACGCTAAAGCCCACCACAAGGGGGTGATATTGATGCCGGCCTGACCCAGGCTGAACAAGACTGGAATGAGGGCCAGGGTGATGGGGATGTTATCAATAATGGCCGATAAAATAGCCACAATCCAGATGATTGCCACCCCAAAAACGACCGGGTCTACTTGTTCCGCCAACACTTCAATCCATTCGGCTACCAGGTCCAACACACCGGCCGCTTCCAATCCGCCTACCATAATGAACAGCGATGCAAAAAAGAGCAGCACCGGCCATTCTACATGGGCAAACACCTCGCTCATGTCGGTAGGACGAATCCACAGGAGAGCAGTAGCGGCGGCTCCCATAGCCACAAAAGCGGGGCTGATGTGAAACAGGTGATGGACAAAGAATAAAACGACAGCGATGCCCAGGACAATAATTACTTTGCGGGCAGTCATTGGGTGATCGAGAGCTTTGGCCGGATCGAGTTGGTAAACCCGTTTGGCTGCTTCTGGCGACGTGACTAACTCATGGCGAAACTGGTACAGCAGTAGCAGTAAAACGGCCAGCCAGCAAATGAGAACAACGGGCAAAGCGTGGGTGATGAAATCTATAAATGTGAGTCCGACGGCCGAACCGATAAGTACGTTAGGAGGATCGCCAACCAATGTGCCCGCGCCGCCAGTGTTAGCCAAAATGGCTTCGGCGATGAGAAACGGGGCCGGGTTGATGGCTAAAATCTCGCTGATGAGAATGGTAACGGGGGCGATGAGGACAACGGTGGTGACGTTATCGAGGAACATGGAGAGGACAGTTGTGACGCTGCCCAATAAGATGAGCAGGCGAATG
>JAAEOP010000931.1 GCA_024223125.1 Chloroflexota bacterium | reverse complement strand
TAGATCCATTTAACGGCATAAGTATCCCGGTCCACCGCCGCCACGCCCGATGGATAGTCATATCCTCCACCATCTGCAATATAGATAGTATCTTCTGTTACGGTTGGTGAGGCATAACCACCAAACCTGTCTTCTTTGTGGAGGATTTGGCCAGTGTTGGCATCCCGGACGGAACCCCCAAAAAAGAGCTGCCCTCGGTCAAGCAGATACATATCCCCACGTCCCTGGTCGTCTGGCAGATATGCCAGAAAAGGCGGCTCAAAAGAGCGAAGTACCTGCCCAGAGCGTGGGTCAACAATAACCGACCCACCGGCAATTAGCTTTTCTTCTTCGGGATTGTAAATCAGGCCAAGAACATCGTGACGAGGATTTATTCCTTGCCACACAGATTGTCCGGTTGAGAGATCAAAAGCCATAACAAAACTTCTTGGCACAACGGCGAACACCATAGTTTCACTGCAACTGGCTGTTTGAGCTCTGTGACCCTCCCAGATAATCTCTCCGGTATTGGCCTTAAGCGTAATCAGAGATCGGGGGCCCGAC
>JAAEOP010000930.1 GCA_024223125.1 Chloroflexota bacterium | reverse complement strand
TTTCATCCGTGGCTGCTGTGGGCTATCCGGACCGGGAGATGGGTGAGCGCTGTTGTGCTTATGTCATTCCAAAGCCCGGCGAAGATTTATCCTTTGATGAAATGGTTTCTTTTCTCAAGAAAAAACAGATTGCCATGTACAAACTGCCGGAAAGACTGGAAGTGGTTTCTGAATTTCCTGCCGTGGGCGACTCAGGCAAGGTGAACAAAGAAACTTTGAAAACGATGATTGCAGAAAAAGTGAAGTCGGAAGCGATATAACATGCATAGATCCATACTCGTTATCTCCACCCTGGATACCAAAGGGGAGGAGACTTTTTATCTGAAAGAGAAAATCGAAGAGCTGGGTTTTTCGACCATCCTCATGGATTTGTCCATGAGGGCGGGTGGAGAATGGACCGCTGAAATTACCAATGATCAGGTTGCCGTTGCAGGTGGGAGCAGTATCGAAGAAATTACCCAATCTCGGGAACGATCACAAATAACGCGCATCATGACGTCCGGGGCTTCTATGCTGGCAAGGCAATATCATGATGAGGGTAAAATCGACGGCGTTATTGCCATGGGCGGATCCACCGGTACGTTGATGGCTTCAGAGGTCATGCGATCTCTCCCTTTTGGTGTTCCCAAAGCGGCCATATCTTCCACAGCAGCACTTCCCGGCTTGTCCACACGGTACATCGGAACCGGAGATATTGCCCTGTTTCATTCAGTCATCGAAATATCCGGTCTTTCGGATTTGTTAAAAAACGTGATGGATAGGGCGGCGCTAGCCGTTACCGGCATGGCGAATGAAGCCGTTACACCTCCGATTACGGGTGAGAGAAACGCCATCGCCCTGACTATGCTGGGGCCCTGTGAAAGATGTGCCAGTGCCGTCCGTCAATTGTTAGAACAGTCAGGATACCAGGTCATCGGATTTTCAGCGGCCGGTATTGGAGACAGGGCCATGGAAGACATGATCGCCGAAGGGTTCTTCCAGGGTGTTGTCGATCTGGCACCCGGTGGTGTCGGCGAGCATTTGTTTGGATTCATGCGGGATGCCGGGCCCAATCGTATGGAATCCGCCGGTAGAGTGGGTATTCCCCAGATTATCTCTACCTGTAGCGTAAACCACATGACACCTTCCAAATCCAGGTATAAACCTGAATACCATGAGCGAAGAAAATACGATTTGGACAAATATCGCTCATGGTTGCGTCTGTCGCCGGATGAGATCAAAACGGTTGCCACCGCTTTTACAGAAAAACTTAATCGCGCTCAGGGACCGGTAAAAGTGCTTATTCCGCTGAGGGGATGGTCTTCTGTGGATTGCCCGGGCAACCCAACCTATGATCCAAAAGAGGACCGGTTGTTCACCAAAATACTTAAAGAAAAGTTGAATTCCGGAATACAGGTTTTGGAAGTGGATGCCAACATGGAAGATAAAGAATTTTCCCAGTCGGTTTTTCAGGCGGCAGGGGAAATCTTTTAATGGAAAATAAAATTGAAGAGAAATTAAAATTTCGGGTCAAGCCTCTGCTTGAAAAGGGGCGCAAAGGCGATTGGCAACATACCTTGAGGGCCTTGGACTATGCCCGCTACCTGCTGCGTTATGAAGCAGGCGAGGAAGATATAGTCCTTTCAGCGCTGTATCTTCACGATATCGGCTGGGGGCGTGTGGATTATTCTGATTTCGAAAATGCCCCGTTTGCCCTGAAAAAAGATGCCCGCAGCGTACATTTACATATGCGGTATGGTGCTGAAATGGCCGCCGAAATCCTTGAAGAGATGCGTTACGACCCGGAAAAAATCAGGGTTATAACCTCTATTGTCGCGGCACATGACATCCCGGATAAGGTTTTTACAATGGACAACCCGTCTGCCATCCTGGTGATGGAAGCGGACCGAATGGACCGTTATGGACCGGAAAGCCTGAAACGGCTCAAACAGCTGTTCGGGGAAAAAGCCTTAGACGAAGAACGCATGGAAGGCGCACGGGCTTTGCGCATTGACGGTCTGGATGAGTGGTTTAAGACACCCACGGCCAAAGATTTGGCAAAGAAGCTGGGCCGTGAAACAGGGTGGTTTAAATAACTA
>JAAEOP010000929.1 GCA_024223125.1 Chloroflexota bacterium | reverse complement strand
CTCTATAGTAGCACGTGAGTTCTAATTATTCAACCTACGGCCGTAAACATCTCCACTACCACTTTCCATCTTGTGTACAAAATCAACCATTTCTAGCGGCGTTAGCCAGCGTTCAAAATGTAGGCAGTGACTTTCTCCAGCTGCATAATTGAATTCGTAGACAGCCAGTTGGTTGAGAGCGTCCAGACAGTCCAGCCCACTCTTTTTTGCGGCGGCGATGACTTCAAAGGAGAGAGCGGGTAGTGGTCGGGATAAGCCGTGCAAGACTTTCAGTTCATACCCCTCCACATCAATTATGCAAAGAGCGGGACGATAGTAAATGAAAAAGGAGCGCAGCAAGCCAAGTGTCTGGCCGATCATGGGTAACGTTTGGCTAGTTGGTTTGTTAGCCAATCTGAGGTGTGGGGAAACAGGCGGTTGAAATGGACAAAAAGCCAGTCGTACCAGGTGATGTAAACTTCCTGGCGGCCGCTGCGGATTGTTTTGACCACAGCTTTAGCGACCCGATCAGCCGGAACACGAGCCAGTCTGGTTGGGTTTGCGCCAGACGTGCCTAGCAGCGCCTCGCCGAATTCTGTTTGGGTTCGGCCAGGGTAAACGGTACTGACGCGAATGTTATACGGCCGTAGCTCCATCCGCAGTGTCCGGCTAAGAAAGTTAACGGCTGTTTTGCTGGCACAGTACAAACCCATCTTGGGTAACGGTCGTTGGCTGACAATGGAAGAAATGTTGATGATGTGGCCCTGATTTTTGGTTTTCATTTGGGTAACGGCCGTTTGCGTTAAATAAAGCAGTCCCAATACATTTGTGTCTAACAGGCGGCGCATATCATCTAGCGGCATCTGTACCAGTTGGCTTTGTTGGCCTACGCCGGCATTGTTTACCAACACATCTATTTTGCCAAAAGTGTGCATCGTTTGCTGAACAATAGCTTGGGCAAAAGCTGGCTCCCCAATATCACCGGACACTGCTAACCGTCGGCCAGGATAAGTGGCTAACTCTTGCGCCAGCACCTCCAGCCGTTCTTGCCGCCGAGCCACCAGGACGACATTAGCGCCAGATTGAGCCAGAGCGACGGCCGTCGCCCGCCCAATACCCGCCGACGCCCCACTAATAATCACCACCTTACAATTCAATCCTTCGGTTTTGCTCAGGACAGGTCTCCAATTTCCCAATCTCTATCTACGACTCCCCTTCCACCTGTTTACCAGCTTCCTTCCAGGCTCTTCTGGCATCCTCATACCCCATCCGGTACAGTTTTTCATGCCCCTCTTCGGTATAGCGCAAAATACGTTCTACTGGAATCGCCTTTTGGGGAGCCACAATAATGGGGTCTGGCAGCGCCTGGTAATTGTCTTCCAAAATGTCTGGGATACCGTTTCCATCTTTATCGTCCAATTGTATCTGTTTGCCCTTTAGTTGGCTGATTAACAAGGCGTTTTGCGCTCGTAGACGGGCATTTTCTACCTGTAAACGCACCAATTGGTTGATGCGACGAAACATTTTCAAATCGGATTGGAAGGAGGCCAACAAAGACCATTCCAGCATCGTGCTGGCTGCTTGCAAAATATTGTTGGGCAGATCGGCTTTTTCTGTTTCTTCAATTTCCCAGGGGGTCATCATGACAACGACAATTTCTTTAGCGCCAGCGTCAATAGCTGGGCCAAGGGGGGTGTTGGCTACCGTAGCCCCATCCCAAAAGAGATGATCGTGCAATTGGGTGGCCGGATACACAATGGGAATGGAACAACTGGCAATGATGTGGTCTAAGCCAATTATTTCCTGGCTCATTTTGCTGGGATAAATGTCCGGGCTGTTTCCAAAGACGTGCAAATGCCCACTGGTTATTTCTGTGGCAGTAACGCGCAGGTGAACGGCCGTTTCCTCTGAATTGATCCGCTCAAAATTAACCCAGCCCTCTTTTTGCAATGTTTCCCGCAGCGGAGCTGTATCCAGCAAAAAGTTCCCTTTGAGTGATTGGACAGTGGTTTTTTGCACATCATCCGTTTGCAACCGCCGCCACAAAGCCCACAATGATTTGGCGTTGTGTCCAGAAGCGATGGCGGCTCCGTTGACCGCTCCAATAGAGGTTCCGGCTACAATATTGGGAAACCATTCATGTTCCTCCAGAAATCGCAGAACCCCAATATGGTAAGCGCCGCGCCCCCCTCCACCCGATAAAATAAGTGCGTTTTTCCGATTTTTTGTGAGCATTTAAGCGCCTCCTAATGTAACAGAATGACCTGTTCTTCAATGTCGTGGTCAATCAGAATGATATTCATTCCTGAACTAAATCTATTCTGATTGCTTATTATCTTACCACAACCTGGATCTATTTGAGTGGAGTTTTCAACTGGTGCAAAAATTGTGTCGGGAATGACTGGCAGATCAACCGATGAGGTTTGCAGGTTGTTCTTGTAACTGTTCTTTCAGGTCTAACCCTGGCGGCCGAATAGGTAAAATGATGTGAAAATGGCTGCCGGGTAAACGTTCTTCATCTTCCCCTTCAGATTCTACCCAGATACGGCCACCGTGCGCTTCCACAACCCCTTTAGCAATGGGCAGTCCTAAACCGGGACCGGCTCCTTTGAACTTGGTGCTGCCAGTAGAGTGAAGTTGGGGGTCGTCAATACGGAAGAACTTCTCAAAAATCAAATCGTGGTAGCGGGGGTCAATGCCAATGCCAGTGTCGCTGACGACAATTTCGATAAATTCTTCGCCGTTTATGCTGGGCAACATAGACGCTCTAACAAAAACACGGCCGTTGTCCGGCGTATATTTCATAGCATTCCCAAATAGATTGGTAAGCGACTGCACCAATCGTTTGAAGTCAGCAAGGATAGAAGGTAGATCATTGACGCCTTCTGTGATTAAGGTGATTCGTCTTTCACGCATGGCCTGAATCAATGGTTCCGAGGCCAACCGTACAATCGTATCAACGCGGGTTTTAACAAACGTCAACTGCATGCCATCCACATCTAGCTGGCTGGCATCCAACATAGCTGTAATCAAACTCTCTAGCTGCAAGGTGGCCCGGTTAATGTGGCCCACAATTTCACGGGTTTGGTCACGGGTTAAAGAATTTTCATCATTCATGGCCGATAGAATATCAGAATATCCTTTGACCTGGGTGAGGGGGGTTCGCAGTTCGTGCGAGGCGATGGTGATAAAATCTGACTTGACCCGATCCATAATTTCCAGACGTTCGTTTTGATCTATCAGGTCAATGTTGAGATGACCGATTTGCTCGTTTTGGATATTGAGTTCACTGTAAAGGCGGGCATTTTGCAGGGCGACAACGGTCTGGTCGGCCAGAATTTGCATCAGTTCCAGTTCGCCGGGCTGGTATGGAACGGCGGATGTTTTGGGACCAATACCAATCAACCCTTCCATTTCATCGTCGTGACCGATGGGCACGTAGACTTCCATGGCCATTTCCCCTAACCATTCACGATCTTCGGCGCTAATCTCTTTGTAATCTGGGCTGAAATCGAGATCGTATTGTAGAAGAGGCTGACTATTGCGAGCTACGGCCGTCATCACCAAATTGTCTGGACGAAATGTGATTGGCTGCCGGGGAACGTGGCCCATACCAGCTATGATTTGGGTTTCGATGTGCCCATTTTCCAAACGAGTGAGCAAAATAAGGGCACAGCGATTTGTTTCTAGCAGTTCGCTTAATGTACCGGCGATAAGCAGGGAAAGATGGTTCACATCCAGCGTGCGAGAAATGGCTTGGCTGTAATGACGCATAAATTGGTTGGTGTTTAATTGTTCACCACGCAGGTAGCGGTAAGTGGCTTTTTCAACCAGACCCCGGTACGGTTCATAAATAAAGAAGCTCACTGTGAGGATGATGGTGATAAGTACGGCCGTAATAATCCCTGGCTCCGATTCTAATTCCTGCCCTACTTGCAAAGCCAGCAAAATGATGATAATGATGGGCAGGGCAGAAATCGTGTTGACAATGAGAAAAGTGGTAGTTCGCAGAGCGCGAGTACGCACATCAAAAATACGGAAAGAAGCTACACCATAAGCCATCCCCACAATCCCTATAAATCGCAAAGTTTGGCCGATGATGACAAGGACAAACAGATCAAAAAATTGCAGCAGCTCGCCCAGGAAGACGGTCGTTAACACTGTCACCCAATACAACAGCCGGTTAGCGTGCCAGGGGAAACGGGTTCCTTTATAAGTTCGCCATGTTTTTAGCCAGATGAGGCTGCTTAAAGCAAACCAGGTCAGGTAAGTGATGAAAGCGCCACTGGCAGCGTCCAGCACGCTCAAACCGGGAATGGGTGCAACGGCCGCCGCCGGGATCAAATCAATGACAAAAACAACGCCGACAACGATGATGGCTAAAATACGACCGTAGCGGGGAATATTCCAATCTAAATAGACAGCCGTCGCCCCACCAATTAGCAGCGTATTTAGGAGTAAGATTTTTAGGGAAAAATTGGGGATGAGAATAAGGGAGATTAGCAGCAGAGAAAACTGCCAAAGGATGGAAGCGGCAATGACGGCCAGCAGCCACTTTCTTTGGCTTGCATTTTGCCCGCGCCGGACGAGCGGCGTTAATAGCAGCAGGGTGTATAACGCGGCCGCAATTAAAGGGATAAAAAGATTAGTGGCATAAATGCTCATGAATGTGGTCTCATGACTTTGTATCTGTTGGATATGAGTTGTCAATAAAATTTATTGGTTCTATTGTAACGGCCGTTACCAGCAGTGGCAAAGTAGTGGTACTTCTGTACTTAAACAAAAATGAGGAGCCGGGCATCCACAGATACCCGTCCGCATGGAAACATGCGAACTCCTCAAAAAAACAAAAAGAGCACGGCCATTCAACCACGCTCTTTTGCAGCGGAGAGAGAGGGATTCGAACCCTCGATACCTTCCGGTATACACGCTTTCCAAGCGTGCGCACTAAGCCACTATGCGACCTCTCCAGGTATAAATGGAATTATATTTCATGTCTGACAGCAGTGCAAAACCTGTTCTGAACTGACCATATTTCTTGTATATACGGATGGGAAGAACACTGATTTTTCTCTGTTTTTATCTGTGTTCCCCCTATCCGTGTATACAATTCCCTGCCGACTTTTGTGGTATTGTAAAAAATTAATTCTCATTGACGGCTAACTGCCCTAAAGCAATGGCCCCTAAAACACCAGCCCGATTACCCAACTCTGGCGGCACAATGTATGTGTCTATTTCTGACAACACGGCCGTGTGCTGTACATAACCGTGCAAACTTGACCGTACCTTTTTCCGCAGAAGTGGAAGAAGCTGTGGCTGGGACATCACTCCGCCGCCCATAATGATCTGCTGTGGAGAAAGGGTGCAAATGAAGGTGCGTAAAGCTAAAGCCAGATAATGGGCTTCCAACTCCCAGGCCGGGTGTGCTGGGGTCAAATCTTGTCCTTTCATGCCCCAGCGCTCTTCAATGGCCGGGCCGGCCGCCATTCCTTCCAAACAATCTCCATGATACAGACAGCGCCCCGGAAAGGGATCTTTTTCCCAATCATGTGGCAAGGGGATATGACCCATTTCGGGGTGGATGAGACCGTGCATAAGACGGCCGTTCACCATCCCCCCCCCGCCAATACCCGTGCCAATGGTTAGATAGATGAACGTGTCCAGACCCTGGGCGGCGCCCCATTTCCATTCGCTTAAGGCCGCTCCGTTTGTGTCGGTATCAAAACCAACCGGCACACCTAAGGCTTGTTGAACTGGCCCGGCAAAGTCAGTGTTGGTCCAGCCGGGTTTGGGGGTATTGGTAATACGGCCGTAAGTGGCGGAAGCAGGGTTGGGGTCAACCGGGCCAAAGCTGGCAATGCCGACGGCCGTTAACCTTTCCTGCGCCTGAAAAAAAGAGATGGCCTGGGCGATTGTCTCAGCTGGGTTAGTGGTAGGGAAGCGAACCTCCGCCCGAATATCATCGGGACCGGAACCGATAGCACATACAAATTTTGTGCCGCCAGCTTCAATCCCGCCAAATAATGGTTTAGTCATAACAATTAGCTTTGGGGAAAAAATGGATAAATGAACAGAAGATTATCCGTTCCTTCATCCGTTGTTGTCAATGAACAACTCTTTACTGTTCCAGGTCAACCGTCACAACAACCATCTGTTTCGCTTTTTCGGGCAAGTTGAAGGTTTCGCTGGTTGTTAGCAGATTGCCATTTTCATTGGCGTATACTTGCCAACGGAAAGGGCCATCGCCCAGGTCGGCCGCAGCCACCCACCAGGTAGTGGTGAAGTTGTGGTCTACATTGCCTTGCCAGCCGTCTACGGCCGTCCACTGTTCTGTAAACGGGTCTTGCCATTCAACCACAGTCCACTCATTCCCCAAAGCGCCATTGGCTACCAGTTGAATTTGAGCCCCTTTTGCGGGAACAGACTGTATGGGCTGTGTCGTGGGCACGGCCGTCGGCGTGGATACGGCCGTCGCCGTTGGTTCTGGGCGGGGAGGCAAATCGGCCCGTACAGATTGGGTTGGTTGGATTAATATCGCTCCCAGCCACAATACACCCGCCAGTAAAAACGACGCCAGAATTACTTTTATTGGTGTGATTATTGTTTTCATCGTTATGTTCTCTCCTAAGAATCGGGGATTAAATAAATATCCTAAATGAGATTGAGAGATTAAGAGATTCAATCTCCTAATCTCTAATCTCCGAGATTGGACATTCAACTACTGTGTATTTTATGGAACTGCCCCATATTGGGTGATGTTGTTATACAGTCCGCCATTGATTTCATGATTTTCCAAAACAGCGCCATAAGTTGTGTTCAAATTGGCCGAATCTACCTGAGCATACACATCTGATCCGGCTGGAATTGTGCCGGAAAAGTTACTCTTGTCAGGCCGGAAATAAGCGCTGTTCAGGGTCAAGGTGAGCATGTCGCCAGGAGCCAGGGTGATATTTTCTACACCCCAGGCTAACCCTTCGCCGCCTTGTGTTACCCAGGTCTGGTTCACGGCCGTTGGCGCTTCATCCGGGTTAATGTACACATCTACCCAGAACGCCTCCGTCACGGCCGTACCGCCCTGGTTTGTCACCAATAATTGCACATCATTTATCGAAATATCCACAAACGAAACAATCAGATCAGGCGGGGAAGCTGTGTTCATAATTACAGGTAGATACAATGTATACAGTGTCGGTGTGGTAATTACGGCCGTCGCTTGCAAATCTACCGTCGCGGAAACATAAGCGGAAGCGGCCGTTAACTGCACCATGTCGCTGTCCCCATTATTGGCGTTGGCGGGAACAGTCACCGTCACCGATGTTTGGGTTGTACCACCGGGTGGCAAGGTGATTTGGCTGCTTGCCAGATTAGCCGGCCAACTACTGGTCGCCGTCAGTGCAACTGTTTCTGTGATGTTGCCCGTGTTGCTAATCCAAATGGCATATGTCAACATGCTGCCAGGCTGGCCAGACTGAGCTGGATTGGACGCTTGCAAATCCACACCATAAACGGCAGCGGCCGTAGAAGTGAGCATAACATTGGCTGTCGCGTTGGCATCATTTTGGGAAACGGCCGTTACCGTCGTCACGTCCATATCACCCGCTAAAGCATTGGCAAGGATATCTACATTCACATTAACGGCCGTACCCGATCCTGCTGCCAATGAAACAGTCTGGCTAACCGGGGAAACGGCCCAACTGCCAACGGCCGTTATGTCAAACGTATCGTTGATATTGCCCGTGTTGCTGACCCAGACAGTGTATGTAAGTGTATTGCCGGGCTGCCCAGATTGGGCTGGATTGGGCGCTTGCATATCTACGTCATATACAGCAGCGGCCGTTGTGGTTAAGGTGACGTCGTCGAATACGCTTGGTGAACCTTGGGACACAGCCATGACCAAAGCGGCATCCATATCTCCCGCCAACGCCCCTGTTGGAACGGTGACGACGACAGCAAATGAACTGTTGCTGCCTGGCGTCAGGGTGATCAGATTTGAGGAGGCGACGGAGGGCCAACTATTGCCCGTTACGTTAATGTCAAAGGAGTCTGTCAGGCCGCCGGTATTGGTAATGTTGACGGTGTAGGTAACGGCCGTGGTAGGTGGGCCGGTAGCGGCCGTGGTTGGCGCGTCCAGGTCTACCCCATACGAACCAGCCTGACAGGATTGCACCACCACATCGTCCACATACCAACCTTCCCGGCTAATCGAACTATCCGTTGCCAGACGGAAACGGAATTGGGCTGTCTGTCCGGCAAAGGCATCAATATCTACAATCGAATTTAGGTAACTTTGCGGGTCGCCACACCAGGCATTTTCGCCGCCCAACGGGTTGCCATAGCTGGAGGAGACTGGGCCATCATATGGGTCGGTAAGCAGTTCATTTTCCAAACGAGTCCAGGTTCCGCCGCCATTAACGCTGATTTCTAAAACGGCCCCATCAAAGCAGCCGCTAGATCTGTCCTCAATGGTTTGATCATTCCAGAATTGCAGCGTCATGGGAGATTCCCCAGTAGGCAGCACGACTGGTGGCGATACCAGATACTGGTCACTGATTGAGGATACATTGGCCGCATGGTAAGAAGAATTGCCACTATGCGGTTTGGCAGTGGAAAGCGCCCAAGTGTCGCCTGTGCCGGAGTGTGTCCAACCGGCGCCGCCGCTTTCAAAATCCTCATTTAACCATTCGTTGCGTGTATCGCCAATGTTACAATCACCCGGCGCCGGTACGGTGATAAACGTAAAGACTGGGCTGGCGCTGCCCGTACCACAGCCATTGGTAGCGGTAACGCGCCAGTAATAAGCTGTAGATGTGTTTAGCTCGCTGCCAGAAGGAATTGTGTCATTGGTTGTGCCAATTGTGTTGGAATAGACGACCGTGTTGAAGTTGACGTCGCTGGCAACTTCTAGCAGATAGCTAACACCTTCTGGGGAAGCATTCCAGGTGAAGGTAGGCAGGGTGGGAATGTTGCTGGCCCCATTGGCGGGTGAGGTGAGTATGGGGGGGATGGGCACGGCCGTAGCCAGATCCAATCCCACCGTTGTCGTATGCGTACTGGTAGGAGCCACACCAACAATGGCAATATCATAATGTCCACCGGTGGCCGCCTGCGTATCGCTGATAAGTAAAGTAGACATACCGGGCGGCGTCACTGGATTGGTTGAAAAGGAGACAATTGTATTGACCGGTTCGCCGACACTGTTCAGTGTAACCGGGTCTGTGAACCCCAATACTGAACCGACGTCTACGGTGTAAAAGGCTGGCGTGGGAGCGCAAATATTTTGCGTGTTTGGTATGGCTGTCAGGCTAAAGTCACTGCCAAAGGAACAGTTCTGGCACACCAGTACAAAATCCTGATCCGTTGTGTCGGCGTTATAGGGAATGCCATCGCCGGCGATATTGGTGGCGTCAACAGTGATGGTCAGGTCAGAGGCGGGGTTTTGAATGTACACATTTTCCAGATTGTTAAGGGCATCGGCGTTGCCACCGATAGCCGACCAGCCACCACTGAATACATTGCCCAAGTAGGTGTTGCCCCCATTGGCAACTGTCAGGTCGAGATTATTTACCAGGGCGGGGTTGGCTCCGGCCGCGCCCGGTGCATCTGACCAGGCGATAGTCACTTTAACCGGTTTAGTAGGGTCGGGTACACCCATACTGAAGACGACCTGTTCGCCACTATTGTTGAAGATGTCAATCTGATCCCGGTACTCCACCAGCACATTGGGGCTGATAACATTGGTGATGTTAATGCGTCCCCAACCTTCATTGATGTTGGGGATATCGGCCGTGCCCATATCTACAGCGCCGTTTACCAACAGTGCTTTAGACATGGCTGGGCTGGGATCAGCGCTGCCGTTAAAGCCACGCCACCATTCAGTAAACAGGACGATAGCCCCGGATGTTTGGGGGGCAGCCATGCTGGTACCGCTGCACCAAGAATAATGGTTGTTAGTGCCAGCTATGACGCTGGTGCATTGTGAAGCGCTGGCCAGCCGGTGGGACGATGCTATCTGTTCGCCTGGGGCGGTAATAGTGGGAACCCAACGGCCGTCTACCGCTGGTCCCCGGCTGCTAAAGCTGGCAATGCTATCTATGCTGCCAGCTCGATAGTTCACACTGGCTGCGGTGACGATCAGGTTCTTGCCTTCTTTGGGTGCTGTCAACCCTGAACTGCCAGAGTTTCCGGCGGAGAATACTTCGATGAAGGGTTCAGCGACAGTAGTAGTGTCGAAGTTGCCGTCACGCACCATGATGTCGTGGGTGCGTTCGGAAGATTGGTAACCGTGCTGGGTTCCTTCGCCCGTTGTCCAGGAGTTGTTGCCGCCAATAGCGCCGCCCAGAACAGCCCGCTTGCTGTGTTCTTGCCAGCCGCCGACTGGAGGCCATGAGGGGGCAGAAAGCGAGTTCATGGCAAAGATGCTGTAATTGGGAGCTATCCCTAGACCATAAAGAAAGCCGTTGGCGTCTGTAAAACCGGCGGTGGCATCGCCGCCGACAATACCGGCTACATGTGTACCATGTCCACCGTTAGCACAATCGTCCCCGGGGTTGGTGTTGCAAGCGCCGGGGAAGCTGTAGCCACCCCCAATATGCCCATTCAGGTCGGGATGGGCATAATCTACACCAGTATCTATAACGGCCCAGGTAACGCCTGTTCCATCTACGCCTAAATTGTTGAGATGGGCATTGTAACCGGTGACGGGCACACCGCCGGGATGGTTTCCAGCTACGATTTGGGAGGACATTTCGTCGTCCAGAATCGGTTCGGGGCCGAGATGTCCCATCCACAAAATGGTGTTGATTTGGGCGAGTTGGGGCAGGACGGCCGCATCAATTTGCACCACGGCGTCATAGAATTGTTGGTCAGGTTGGGCAGGATAATCCTGGAGGATGGTGGCTCCTAACGCCTGGATGCTGCTGAGGGTGCTTTTCAGGTCGCCGTCATTGTAGAAGAAGATGTCTACGTTTTGAATGCGGCCGTTTTCCCCCTGCAAATTATTGTCAATTTTATAAGCGGGATGAACGGCCCCCTGCCAACGTATGAAGGAGAATGATTCGATGGCGTCTAGTTGCACGGCCGTGCCCCAGGTGAGGTAGGTGTTGTGGGGATAATATTGCAGCATGGGCAGCCCGGCCGTTTCTAAAGCGGTCAACCATTCACCGCGTATAGGGCCGATGAACTGCACCAGATGGAAGCCTAGCTTTTGGCCATTGGCTTGCATAGCGGCCGTTAAAATTGGTTCGCCATCAGTTACGGGGTCAAAGGTATGGTTGACGATTTGTATCTGGCCGGCGTGGGGCACGGCCGTGAAGGGCACATCGCTGGCTGACAAAGCGGCAAAATCAGCTTCGTTTAGCTCCAGCCAGTGGAACGAATCATAATCCAGACTCAGGCCAGGTTTCAGCTTAAGCTGCTCAAAGTCAGCAAAAGCTGAATCCGAGATTTGAACAATGTGTACTGCGGAGTTGGTTGTTTGGGCTGCACTGGTCGTTAAGCCACTTATAATCAGGGTGGTCAAAAGCAAAAATATAACCACAAACAAGAATTTGTATTGTCTCATTGAAGAGTGCCTCCTATGGGGTAGGTTAATATTGTGGAGATTATAGGGAATAGTGGATTTGGGGACAATGAATTAATGCGGTGGTTTTTCAGGAGATCGCTGATTGTAACCACATTGCCTGATATGCTTCTAACTGCACATCGTCCCATATAGGGAGGGGACGGCCGTCAATTTGATTTAACAGCAAACCATTAAACCCCAGCTCGTGTAGGCGGCTGCGGCTGATAGTTTGGGACTGGGCGGTGAAGTTGGCCAGGATGAGCAACCGGCCGTGAGCGCTCTCCCTCAACAAACCCAATACCTGATCATTGTGGGTCCAAATGGGAATGGCTGTGGTTTCGGCGTGGAGGACGGCCGTTTGTTTTCGAGCCGCAATCAACTGCTGCAATCCTTGAAAAATCTGACCGGTAATCGTTTGCCAATCATGTCGTTCGGCCGCTAATGCCCAATCCATAAACGGCCGGTGAATCCAGCGACTGTCATCTGCCAGATGAGGATCTTCCAGATAAGTACGATCATTCAAAAGACCGATCTCATCTCCCATATAGATGAGAGGAATGCCGCCAAAGGCGAGAATGATGTTGTGCAACAGCAAAATGCGGCGGATGGCCTGTTCTGTTTCTCCCCAATTCTCCTTGGCAATGGTCTGTTCCAAACCGGCCAACGAGGCCAGCGAGCCGTTGATGCGGCGATCATTTGTTTTGGGGTTAAATTGGAAGGTGGTGCCAATGGCGAAGGAGCCGGGAAAGCGACGAGTGTAAAAATCACTTAAGAAGGTGCGATGAGCGAAGCCATCTAGCCCCACGCCGGCCGCGTCTTCCTCCGTAATAGCCCAGCCGATGTCATCGTGGCAGCGAGCATAAGTGACCCAGGCGGTATG